>NZ_JAQQDB010000080.1:0-11983 GCF_046030135.1 Caballeronia jiangsuensis | reverse complement strand
TATCCGGATCGAACGAAGAAATGGCGCAGCCTCGAAAGACGCTGCGCCATTTTTTTTGTCCGTGAGACTTCGCCACGAAGTGAAGTGATTGCATAGCTAACCATTCGCATCGACGTTGATATTTCGATCTTGTAATGAGACTGTTGTCTCACTAGAATGAATCGGAAAGCATGACCCGCGTAAGGAGGCAATCATGACGCTGACCCCTGTGGAGATGGACCGGAAGATCGACGAGCATTTCAACTTCGAGCGGCGCGACGATGTCGAAGGCGTGCTCGCGACGCTCACGGAAGATGTCGAGCACGATGTCGTCGGCTGGCCCGCCGGTCCCGCGCATGGACGCACGGGTGCGCGGCCTTTCTACGAAGCGTTGTTCGCTGACCTGTCGGAGAGCCGGGTCGAGTGTCTGAGGCGTCTTTATGGCGATGGCTTCGTCATCGACGAATCGTTGTGGCGCGGCAAGGCGCCGGGCAGACCGTTCGGGCTCGAAGGCCGTGGGCGTCCGCTCGAATTTCGCATGTTGCATGTGGTCGAATTCAGCGAGCGCGGACAGATCAGGCGTGAGAACGTGTGGGTGGATCTCGCGGCGATCATCGGCCAGTTGCCGCAGGCCTGATATGGCACATCCGGTGACGAGCACGCGCGGCAATCAGAAGCAGCGCACGCGCAAGGATCTGCTGCAGGCGGCATCGCGGCTCATGAAGCAAGGGCACAAGCCGAGTCTGGAGGAAGTTGCGATCGAAGCGATGGTATCGCGCGCGACGGCGTATCGGCACTTCACGAGTGTCGATGCGCTCTTGCTGGAAGCATCGCTCGATGTCGATACGCCGGATGCGGACAAGCTCTTTTCCGCGCGCGCATCGGCTGATCCGGTCGCGCGTTTGCTGCGTGTCGATGCTGCGCTCCACGACATGATTCTCGCCAACGAAGTGCCGCTGCGCATGATGCTCGCGCATTCGCTGGAGCGTGCGGCGAAGGGCGAAGCCGCGGATGAAGTGCCGTTGCGGCAGAATCGCCGCACGCCGTTGATCGAGGCGGCGCTCGAGCCCGCGCACGATCAGTTCAAGCCCGCTGCTATCGACACGTTGACTCAGGCGCTCGCGCTCGTGATCGGCACCGAGGCGATGCTGGTCTGCAAGGACGTGCTGCAACTCGACGACGCGCGTACGCGCAAGGTGAAGCGCTGGGCGATTCGCGCGCTGGTGGATGCGGCGAGGCGAAGCGAATTGGACGAAGCAGGTATGGGATAATCCCAAAATTCGCGCCCGCCCGACCCAAAAGGTCGGCGATTCCGGAGCGCAAGGGCCTTTACCCTCGTGGCCCGCTTTCATTCAGCGATATTCCAACAGCAACCACGATGCCCACATACCGTTCCAAAACCTCCACCGCCGGCCGCAACATGGCGGGCGCGCGCTCGTTGTGGCGTGCCACCGGCATGAAAGACGAAGATTTTTCGAAGCCGATCATCGCCGTCGTCAACTCGTTCACGCAGTTCGTGCCGGGCCACGTGCACCTGAAAGACCTGGGACAGCTCGTCGCGCGCGAGATCGAGGCTGCGGGCGGCGTGGCGAAGGAATTCAACACCATCGCGGTCGATGACGGTATCGCGATGGGTCACGACGGCATGCTCTATTCGTTGCCGAGCCGCGACATCATCGCGGATTCGGTCGAATACATGGTCAACGCGCATTGCGCCGATGCGATGGTTTGCATCTCGAACTGCGACAAGATCACCCCGGGCATGCTGATGGCCGCGATGCGCCTGAACATCCCCGTGATCTTCGTGTCGGGCGGCCCGATGGAAGCGGGCAAGACGCGCCTCGCGAATCCGAAGACGAAGGCCATCGAACTGAAGAAGCTCGATCTCGTCGACGCGATGGTGATCGCCGCCGACTCGTCATACTCCGACGCCGAAGTCGCGGAAGTCGAACGCTCCGCATGCCCGACGTGCGGCTCGTGCTCGGGCATGTTCACGGCCAACTCGATGAACTGCCTCACCGAAGCGCTCGGCCTCTCCCTGCCGGGCAACGGCACCGTGGTCGCTACGCACGCCGACCGCGAGCAGCTTTTCAAGCGCGCGGGACGCGGCATCGTCGAACTGGCGCGCCGTTACTACGAGCAGGAAGAAGCGCGCGTGCTGCCGCGCTCGGTCGGCTTCAAGGCCTTCGAAAACGCGATGACGCTCGATATCGCGATGGGCGGCTCGACCAACACCATCCTGCACTTGCTGGCCATTGCGCGCGAAGCCGAGATCGACTTCACGATGACGGACATCGACCGCATGTCGCGCACCGTGCCGCAACTGTGCAAGGTCGCGCCCAACACGAACAAGTACCACATCGAGGACGTGCATCGCGCGGGCGGCATCATGGCGATCCTGGGTGAGCTGGATCGTGCGGGCAAGCTGCATACCGACGTGCCGACCGTGCATGCGCCCACGCTGAAAGACGCGCTCGATCAGTGGGACGTCAAGCGCACCGAAGACGAAGCGGTCAGGACCTTCTACATGGCCGGTCCCGCCGGTGTTCCGACGCAAACGGCGTTCAGCCAGAACACGCGCTGGCCGAGTCTCGACACGGACCGCGCCGAAGGCTGCATCCGTTCTTACGAACATGCGTTCTCGAAGGAAGGCGGCCTCGCGGTGCTGCGAGGCAATATCGCCCTGGATGGCTGCGTCGTGAAAACCGCGGGCGTCGACGAAAGCATTCTCGTGTTCGAAGGCACGGCGCATGTCACCGAATCGCAGGATGAAGCGGTAGAGAACATCCTCAACGACAAGGTCAAGGCCGGCGATGTCGTCATCGTGCGTTATGAAGGTCCGAAGGGCGGTCCGGGCATGCAGGAAATGCTTTATCCGACGAGCTACATCAAGTCGAAGGGTCTCGGCAAGGCGTGCGCGCTCTTGACGGACGGCCGCTTCTCGGGCGGCACGTCGGGGCTGTCGATCGGTCATTGCTCGCCGGAAGCGGCGGCGGGCGGCGCGATCGGGCTCGTGCGCGACGGCGACAAGATTCGCATCGACATTCCGAATCGCACGATCGACGTGCTGCTCTCCGACGATGAACTCGCGCGTCGTCGCGAAGAACAGAACGCGAAGGGCTGGAAGCCGGCGAAGCAGCGTCCGCGGAAGGTGTCGGCGGCGCTGAAGGCGTATGCGAAGCTGGTGATGTCGGCGGATAAGGGCGCGGTGCGGGATTTGTCGTTGCTTGATGATTGAGGGTGGGTTGATTGCAGTGTTGAGAGCCGCTCTTTGGAGCGGCTTTTTTTATGGGCGGTGACAATCGATCGCCACGCAGATCCGACGACTCTAGCAACGTGCGATGCGCGCCGCCTCGGTCGATGCGCGTCGCCGGCCATCGCCACGTAGCAGCCGAGATCCTTGAGCGCAATGGACATGTGAAACAGCAGGCCCGATGGATCGCCATCCACCAGCGACGGAAGCACCAGCTCCAGCGCCGAGTTCGCCGACGAGCATCGCATTTTCCGCATACTTGCGCAGCAACCGCTCGCGATGCGCGCGAACGATTCGGCTGGCGCGCCAACCAGCAAATTGTGGCGCTTCATGCGCTTCTTTCGCGGTGCGGGTCATCGGTTCGATTCTAGGATGATTCCCATATCTGTATTGGGGTCGGACTGGTAATTTTTGAGGCTAAAAATTTCCGGGCGACTTAGGAATGCATAGCAAGCGTAGAGATCTCACGCTTTCAGTACGGGTATCCGAGGCCACGGCGTCTGCCGGTACGTGCCATCTCGCTCGCCTTGCCTGACGTGAGTCGCATGGACCCGCGCCTGCTCGACGCATATCTCGGCGAATTGCGCTTCAACCAAGCGCTGGCCGAGGAGTTTGCCCACGATCATCCTAAGGTCGCGGCGCGTCTCGGCATGCTCGGGGGAAGCGTCGGCGATCCCTACGTTAATCGTCTGCTCGAATCGTCCGCGTTCGCCAACGCGCGCATGAAAATGCGCTTCGATGACGAGTTTCCGTTGCTGACCCATGCGCTGTTGTCGTGTGTCTATCCTAACTATTTGTCGCCTACCCCGTCAATTTCCGTCGCCCGGTTCCATCCCGGTGGCAAGGCGCATGGTTTCAATACAGGCCATACCGTCAGGCGCGGCACGGAGATGGCATCGTTGCACTTGCCGGATGGCGAGAAAACACACTGCACGTTCCGTACGACCCAGGATGTGTCCTTATACCCCGTCGTTCTGGAGGATGGACGCCTCACCCACGTCCCGCCCGATGTCCAAGGGCAGGACCGCTATGTGCCGCACGACCGTCGAGTGCGCGGCGCGTTACGCCTGCGCCTGCGCACGATGGAGGGCGCGCCGTTCTCATCGTTGCAGGGAATGGACCGCTTGCAGGTTTATCTTGCGGGCGACGAACGCGTCGCGTCTCACTTGCACGAGTTGATTCATACGGGCGCGGTGGCGTCGATCGTCGGCGAGCCGGGGCGCTTTGGCCAGGCGGGCTACGCGCCGCACGTGGTGACATCCCACGCCGTCGTTCAGGATGGACTTGGCGCTGACGAAGCGGTTCTGCCGCTCGTTGCGCCCAAGTTTCTCGGTCACAACCTCATGCAGGAGTACTTTGCCTGCCCTGGCCGGTTTTATTTTTTCACGCTGACTGGACTCAAGGCCGGATTCGCACGCATCGACGGGTGCGAAGCCGAGATCATCGTGCTTCTCGATCGTTCCACGAGCGAGTTGGCCGATCGCGTCGCTGCCGAACAGTTCGCCCTGTTTTGCGTGCCGGTGGTAAACCTCTTCAAAGTGCGGACCGCACCGGTGGCGGTTGAAGAAGGTGGGCGGCTCGTGCGTCTGGTGCCGTTCGAGAAGAGGTCGCTCGACTATGAAGTGCATTCGGTGGACATGGCCATCGGTCAGGTCGACGACAAAGAGGACTCGGAGGAGCTGCTTTTCCATCCACTGAATCGGGCGATGCTTCACGACGAAGAGGACCATGGGCGTTACTTCACGGTACGCCACGAACAGTCCCTGTCGAAAGCCAAAGGACGTTCGTATGGCACGCGCGCAACGTATGTGAGCACCGAGGCAGTCCTTTCCCTGGTCGGGCGCGACGGGAGGCCTTTTGTGCTGGAGAACCACACCGAGAGCGATCGGATCGATTACCTGTCAGTCGATGCGTGGTTGACCAACCGCGACCTCCCTGGACTCTTGAACTGTAACGGCGTGCAGGACCTGACGATGCCGGGATCGGCACCACTCGCCAGCGTCGGACTGGTGCGCGCACCGAGCCGTTCGAGACCGCCGCTCGCCTCTGGACTCAAAGCCTGGCAACTGTTCGCGCAGCTGAATATCGAGCACTCGGACTTCGACGACAGCTACCTCGAACCAGATCCCGGCGAGGGCTTGCGCCGCCTGCTGCGGCTTTATCTGTCGGACGACATGCCCGCGCTCGCACGACAGGTCGAGAGCCTCACCGCGGCCACGCTAACGCCGGTCCATTGCGTCGTATGGCAAAACGTTCCGCCGATGGTGCGCGCGCTCGAGTGCGCGGTCACGGTCGATGAGGACGGCTTCGACGGTATCAGTCCTTACGCGCTGGGTCTCGTGCTTGAACATTATCTCGCGCGGCATGCGTCTTCGCACTCGTTCACCCGGACCCGGTTGAACGTCAGGCAGCGTGGCCGCATCGCTGAGTGGCCGCCTCGCCCCGGCACGCGCGGCGTCCTCTGACCTGGGTCGAACAACCAATTCAAACCATTCCCCGCACGGCGCGCGCCGTGACCTTAAACACAAGAATCAGGGAGAAGTAATCGATGTTCAATCCGCTACAGAGCCGCACCCTGAAGGTGGCGTGCGCGGCACTGCCCACCTGGGGCGGTGCCGATATTCTGCTCCCTCAGCGCGTAAAGGGTGTCGACACGCTCGGCGAGCTTTTCAAGTACGAAGTGGAACTGGCGACGCTGGACAGCCCGACGTTTCGCATCTATAAGGCGCGCGAGCTGATCAAGCCGGATGAGCTGATCGGCAAGACCATCGCAATTTCCATCGAATTCGAGGGCAAGGGAACCTTCATTCCGGGCTTGCCCGGCAATCTGGGCGCGGGCAACGTGGGCGCGGGCGTGCGCACAATCGAAGGCATCATCACGGAAGTTCAGCAAACCGGCAGCGACGAGCGGCGTGCGTACTATCAGTTCACGGTGAGACCTTGGCTTTGGCTCGCAACACAAAATCGAGATAACCGGGTGTTCCAGGACATGAATGTTCTGGAGGTCACGCAGAGCGTGCTCAACAGCGGGATCTATAAGTTTCCCTGCGACATGCGCCTGGCTGCGGTCGCGCTGAACAATAACGTCTTCCCGAAGCGCGACTATATCCGGCAGTTCTGGCAGAGCGATTATGAATTTCTCAGCCAGATCTGGAGCGAGTGGGGCATCTACTACCATTTCGACGGCATGACGCTGGTGCTGTGCGATTCGCCTGGCTCGCACAAGAAGCATGGCAACGCGTATGACACGATACGTTATCACGCGCCCGAGGCCAAGCGCATCGACGAGGAGCACATCCATAGTCTGCGCGTGTCGCGTCAGATCACGGCGGGCGACGTCACGCTCAACGACTACGATTACACGCAGTCGAACGGCACGTTCTATATGAACCAGGACCGTTACAGCAAGTCTTCGTTCGATAACATCGAGCAGTATCACTGGGGCGACTACACGCAGCCGCTCGCGGGCGCGATGGGCCTATCGAGTAAGCCGAACGATCTGCGCAACGAAGGCGACTATCTCGCGCGCGTCCATGTGGAAGCGTTGCGTTGCGAGGGCTTGCGCGCGTACGGATCGGCCAACGCACGCGGGATGATGACGGGCAGGACGTTTCAGCTCGAAGGACATCCGCAGAAAGAGGTCAACCGAAAGTATCTGGTGGTATCGACGACGATCGACGTGCGCAATCCCGATGAACTGACGGTCTCACCGGACAGCGACGCGCACTACTACTGCAAGACCGATTTCGTGGTGCAACCGGGCAATACATTCTTCAAGACGAAGCCAAAGGAGAAGCCGCGCGCGCATCCTGAGACGGCGGTGGTGACGGGGCCGCAGAACCAGCCCCTATGGATCGATGGATATGCGCGCATTCGATGCCAGTTCAAATGGGACCGGCTGGGCAAGAACGACCAGAATTCGAGTTGCTGGATACGCGTGTCGCTGCCGTGGCATGGCGGGCCGCACAGCTTCGTCGCGGTGCCGCGCATCGGCGATGAAATCACGATCGGGTATCACGAGGGTGATCCGGATAAGCCGTTCGTAGCGTCGAGCAAGGTGAACCAGTTCAACCCCCCACCGTTCGAATTGCCGAAGAACATGGCGCTCACGGGTCTGGTAAGTCACGCGCTGGAAGGGCAAGGCCACAACTATGTGGTCACCGACGACACGCCCGGCAAGCAGCAGGTTCAGGTGGCGAGCGATCAGTCGAACTCGCGGCTCGTGCTTGGCTACAACACCCGGATCGTTTATGGCGACGGACGTCAGCAGGCGCGCGGGCTGGGGTGGGAGTTGGCCACCGATGCGTGGGGCGTGCTACGGGCGAATCGAGGCATGCTCATCACCACAGAAACGCGCAGCGGTGACAACGCATCCGCGAAGGATATGGGCGAGACGGTGCAGCGCCTCACCGAAGCGCGCGATACACACGAGAATCTCGTCGGCATGGCGCAGCAGAATCAGGCGCAAGAAGCGGGCGCGGATCAGAGCGAGGTGACGGCGGCGCTGAAGACGCAGAACGCGACGGTGAAGGGCGGAACGCAATCAGGCCCGAACGATTTCCCGGAGCTTGCCGAGGCGCATCTAACCTTTGCCAGCCCAAGCGGCATCCAGGCGACCACGGCCGGCACGACCCATCTGGCCAGCGGTGAGCATCTTGCGCTGACTACAGGCGGCCATGTCGGGCTTGCGTCCAATAGGTCGTTCTTCGCAACCGTCAAGGAGAAGTTCCGGCTCTTTGTTTATCACTCGGGTATCAAAATGATCGCAGGCGCGGGGGCGATCGATATTCAAGCGTTGAGTGATGCAGTCAACGTGATGGCCAAACTGAAAATTCGCCAAAGCGCTCAGCGTATCGAAATCTGGGCAGAGCAAGAACTATCGCTGCGTGGCGGCAAGAGCTACATCACGCTGAACGACGGAGGTATCGACAACGGCACGCCGGGGCAGTGGCAGTCTTATGCGGCTACTCATCAGATGCCCGGACCCAAAAGCACGCCGGATGAGGTGCCAGCGGCGCAACTCAAACTTTGCGAGATGAGCATGGCGAAGGCCGCCGATCAGCACGCTGCGGTCGTGCCGCTTTCCTGAGGAAGTCATGCAAAAACAGACATTTCAGGAAGCGTGGGACACACGCACTCATTTGCTCGCGGATAGCCTGCTGGTGCAGGACTGGCCGAAAGATCTGCCGTGGCATGCCGTGGCGCCCGACTCGCTCGCGAATGAGAAGCACCTCCTGCCCGTAATATTGCAACTGGACGAACTTAGCGACGATCATCGAGAGCACGTGCAGACGCTGATTTCGATGAAACATCCGAGCAACACGGCGCCAGCCATGTTGGTGCGCAGCGAGCGGAGCACCGATGCGCTCGCGCGTGCATTGGCGCCGCACGTGACTATTACCTTGTCCGACGAGTCGCCCGTTCTTCTGCGATTTGCCGATCCGCAGGTGGTCGCGCACCTGCTCTGGATTCTGCCGCTTCATGCGCTGGCGTCGATATGCGAAGCCACCACTGAGTGGTCGATTCCCTTTCAGGGCGAATGGCATGAGATGGCCTTTAGCCGCAGACCGCAAGCGCGGTGGGATGCGCTCGATGAGCCGCGTTCAATTGCGCTCTATAACGTCATCCTGATCAATCGCGTCTTGGCAAGGCTGCCCGCCAGTGACGGGTGGGAGGCGTACTGGCGTGATGCACGAAAGATCAACGAATGGCTACGCGCTGCGCAGGACAGGTTTGAATTGACGGAAGTTGCGGATTGTGTGGCGCTCGCCGAGCACGGCATGAGATTCGGAGAAGGATTCGTCTCCCACAAGACGATTGCATCCTGGCTGAACGAAGCGCGTGATCGTCCGGGAACTTACGCGCAAAAAACGACTGTCATGTCGACACGCGATTGGAACGGCGTCTTGGCGAGTGCTTAACGTATTGACAACTAGAACATATATAGCATGGCAAATTCAGTGAATGATTCCATCGGCTTCGGCCAGACAAACGCGGATATTCAGAAGAACGATCCCGTCCCGTCATTCGGTGGACCGAAGACGACGGCCAACGATCGCCTGGCAAAGGCGCGGCAGACGGCGTCCGGGGTCTGCGAGTTCTGCGACAAACACGGACTGGCGATCCTGCCTGTTCGTCTGGGCATCATGCGTACTGGTTCCGGAGCGCCGGAGCTTCCCGCCGGTTTGCGGCCTACCGTACAGGACGGTGCCAACCTTCCCTTTTCCGGTCCGACAAGATATACCGGAAGAACCCTTCGCAGCGGATATCTGTACGTCTATGACGAGCGCGGATTGTGGGAATGGTACTGGGTGACTGAACACGGTTATCTGATGAAGTTGCCACAGCCTGGCTCGCCCATGAACCCCGCGTTCACGGTAGGCCGCGAGCCTTGCGATCGAACCGGGCACAAGGAAATCGCCTCCTGCATCACTGTCAAGGATCCGGCGAACGCCAAACGCATCTGGGTGGCGTTTTCCGGCGCCGAATGGACACAGCATGTGCTCCAATTGCATCAGGACGAGGCGCATCGCAAGCGCCATATGCGTGAATTCGACGTGAAGGCATGGATGTCTTCTCACAAGGCAGCGCACGCCAAAACCATCGATGCAGTAAGTGCCGTGGTCGCGGAATATGCGCCGATGACGAAGGTGGACACTTTCGCGTTCTCGCCGTATGAATTCAGGTCGCGTGCGTCGACGCTCGATGCGCTGCTGGACGCTGCCAAGTCTCGCGGTCCGGCGCCTGGAGCCGTTCTCATGCTCAACGATCCGGTTGGCATTGCGGGCGAGATTGCCGCGAGGCTGGCCGAGTTGCGCCACGAATATATGTCGCAAGGTGATCGGCAGCGCAAGCTCAGTGCCTCCACAGCGATTCTGAACTATCAGCAAACCGTGGCGAAGAAAGCGCAGGACGATCTGTTTCAAAGCAGCGACGAGCTTGAGAGAGACAGCCACTGGGTGGAGGATGCAACGGGCAGGCCGACCATATACCTCTCATCGCCTCCGAAGCTACCCGCATTGACCGACGCAGATCTACAGGCGACCGAAAAGAAATCATGGACGAAATACCTGGCGGATTACGACGAGAACGCGCGTGCCAAGTGGCATGAGCAGTTTCTAACCGACTTCGACGCTTACTCGACGCGTACGCTGATTCCTCTGGCCACGGCACATACGGCCTGGATGAGAAGCGATCTGATGGCGGATCACTTCAACCTGACGCATGACGAGACATCAGCGGAAATTGGGCTTGTCTACGTACGTCAACTGACAGCTTGTGTGCAGGATACCCAGCAGTATCAACCCTGTTCGGATCTTTACTACAAGTGGATCAAAGGCAGCTACTCCGAGCAGAACAATCTGTTGCTGCGCGCCCTGGTGTTGAATCTCAAAGAACAACGCGAATTGTTCGTGAAGCGGATCAGCCCGGACGTGCCGTGGACCACAGTTGGATGGGACAACTTGTGCGGTTTTTTCAACGGTCTCGCGGACAAGGCGCTGAAACTCAACACCGATGTCCTGCCTCAATTGGTGCTCGCCTTCGGCGGCGCAATCACCAGGTTATTGCAGACGGCGGCTGGCGATGCTCATGTTCCTCATGGCCTGGTTGCTTTGGGAACGGTCACTCAACGTCCGGTCGTTCCGGTGCAACTGACGGGGTCGTTCAAGACGATGCGCGCCTCGGTGATGCGCCAATTGCTCAAGGCGTCCGGACTGAAGAATATGAACGAAAACGCACTGCAACGGGAGGTGACGCTTGCACTGCGCAGGCTGGCTATTCGCGGACAGCCGATGAACCAGCCTGTGTCGGTACAGATGATGATCATGATCGATCGGGACACACTCAAGCGTATGCCGCGAGACCTGAGTAAGGCGCAGCAGGCGCAATGGGTCGCGGCGTCGGTTCGTACGGTTGAGGAGATCGAGGCGTTGAACGTTGCAGCCCGGGAGCGGCTCATCATGGACGTACCTGCAGCAGCGGGAGCCGCGAAGATGGGGACGGGAATCGCGAAAGCGGTGCCGATCGTCGGCAATCTGGTTGCGGCTTATGTGCAACTGGCTGGAATTGCGATCACTGAGCAGGCGCTGGGAACTGCGACGGGATTGGCCGAAGTGGAGAACAAGTCACGCGTTGCGGGTGCCATGTCGCTGCTTGCGTCGACATTCTCAGACTCCGTGGACCGGGGGATGCAGGCGCTGGGGATTACCGAGCTTTCGGCTGGGCGCAGTGTTGTTCTGCGTTTCGTTGCGCGTTGGGCACCTTTCGGGGCGAAGGTGTTTGGGGTTGCCGGGGCTGCGATTGGGGCGGTTTGTGATCTCGTGGCAATGGGCCGAAACCTTATACACGGAGACGGAGATCTAGCGGCATCTTACGGCTTATCGGCACTAGGCGGAGCATTAGTGGTGATTGCCCTTAGTTCCGGAGGCCTGCCGCTCTTGCTAGTTGGTGCACTCATCTACGTGTTCGCACAGGTTCTCATCGCTAAGCTCGGAGATAACAAATTGGATGTTTGGTTAAAGCGTTGCATTTGGGGCAAAGACGCATCAAATCGATACTTGAACGTGGAGCAGGAAATGAGCGCACTGCCGTCGCTTGCGGGAGTTTAGGAATGAATTATCAGGATATTTCTCAGAAAACCTATGCTGTGAACAGGATTCTGACCGCAGAAGAACGTCAAAACCAGCTACGCCAGAATGAGCGTTTGGACATTACGCCGTTCTATAACGCATCGACAATCAAATTCAACTC
>NZ_JAQQDB010000008.1:0-238293 GCF_046030135.1 Caballeronia jiangsuensis | reverse complement strand
TATAAACCAACACGAAACCGGGATCCGGCGAAACAACCCCCCACGCTACCCCAAACCCAACACCAACATCAATGATGCTCCCGCGCCATCGCCGCGGCATTAATCCCCCCCGCGATGAACTCACGCGCATGCACCGCGAGATCCATCCCGTCGTCCCAAAGGTTGCGCCAGATCGCAAGCGCATTGGACAACTGCTCGTTCACGACCGTCGACGAAAAACTCTCAAAAGTCACGACGCCCTGATACCCGATCATCGCGAGTGCGTGAAAGAACTGCGAAAAGTCGATCGTCCCCGATCCGAGATACCCACGATTGCTCTCCCCGATATGCACATACCCGAGCCGCTTCCCGCACTCCAGCACCGGCTGCATGAAATCCGATTCCTCGATATTCATGTGATACGTATCGAGATGCACGACGACATTCGGCGCGTTCACTTCGTCGATCAGCGCGAGCGCCTGCGACGCCGTGTTCAGCAAATTGCTCTCATAGCGATTCACCACTTCGAGCCCGAGCGTCACATTCTTCTTCTGCGCAAATTCGGCGATACGCTTGAGCGAATCCACCGCATTGCGGCGGCCCTGCTTCGTGACGGGCGCGGAATACTTCGCCATCGCGCCGTAGAGAATGCCGCCGAAATAACCGCCGCCCAGTTCCGAAGTAATCGTGATGCCTTCCTCCAACAACGCGACACCTCGCGCGACCGTCGCGGCATCTTCGCTCGAAACGTCCGCATCGAAAGTCAGTCCGCGCGAGCAGCCGATATCCAGCCCGTGCTCCTGCAAAAGATCGCGCGTCAACGCGAGATCCATCACCTTCGGCCCGTGCAGCGAAAGCTCGACCAGATCGAAACCGGCGGCCCTGGTCTGGCTGATCACCTTGCGTGTCGATTCCGGCGTCAGATCGCCCTCCCACACCAGTGCATGTACGCCAAGCTTGTTCATCGTGCGACTCCCTCCGATGCGGTCACGCGCCTGCGGAACCGTGTTTTGGAAATGCCGTTGGCCCACGCCCAACGGATGAGCATCACCACCAGCAGGAACACGCCCCACAACGCGGTGGCGAGATGTTGATTCGCGCCGAGCAGATTCAATCCCGACGCGATCACCTGAAGAATCACCAGCGCGATGACGACCGGCACCACGCGTCCGAATCCGCCGAACGGATCGACGCGTCCAAGGAAGCACGCCAGCACGGAGATCAGCAGAAACGCCTCGCCATGACCCACGCGCACCGAATTGAACTGCGCCGCCATCACGACGCCCGCGACGCCGCACATCAGTCCGGACAACATGTAGATGCGCGTGACCGCGCGTGTCGTCGCGATGCCGGAATAGCGCGTCGCTTCGAGATTTGAGCCGATCATGCGCGTGGCGAAGCCGAGCCGCGAACGCGTCATCACGACATGCCACAGCACCGCGCAGCCGATGAAAATCCACAGCGGAATCGGCACGCCGAGAAACACGCCGTTGCCCATCTCGCGCACGAACGGCGGAAAGCCCGAGATATCGCCGCCGCGCGTGAGGAATTCGCCGAGGCCGCGCAGGAAGATCATCATCGAGAGCGAGACGAGAATCGGGCTCGCGCCGGTTCGCGCGATCACCGCGCCCATCACCCAGCCCGATGCCGCGCCCGTCGCCAGCGCGGCGGCGATGCCGAGCAGGATCGCGAGCGCGCCCGCGTCCGCGCCGCCGTGCGTGTGCAGCACATAGGCCATCGCGAGGCCCGAGATGTTGGCCGTGAACGTCACCGCGAGATTGAAGCCGCCGGAGATCAGCGGCATCAGCATGGCGAGCGTGAAGAAGCCGAGCTCGGGCAACTGGAACGCGACCGATACGAACGTGCTCGCGGTGAAGAAGCGATCGGACGCGAAGCTCATCGCGACGATCACGATGACGAGAAAGCCGAGCAGCCCGGCGACATCGGCGGGAACGAGCGGTTGGGACGAGCGCGTTTTCATGACGAAGCCCTGCCGCCTGCCGGCGCGAAACGCGATCCCACGAGCTTCGCGAAGCCGCCGCTCGACAAGGTGATCGCGACGAGAATGATCGCGCCGATGATCATCTTGAACGCATACGGCGAGATGCCGAGCAGATTCAGCCCGTTCGCGGTGATCGCGGTGAGCAGAATGCCGAGGATCGCGCCGAGTATCGTGCCGCGTCCGCCGCCGAGACGCGCGCCGCCCAGAACCACCGCCGCGAGCACATCGAGCTCCCGGCCGTACAGCGCGTTGGGCACCACTTCCTGCACGTAGTGCGCCTGCATCAGTCCCGCGATGCCCGCCATCATGCCGAGCCAGCCGAACGCGATGTAATGCATCGCGCCGATGTTCACGCCCACGCGCCGCGCCGCCTCGGGGTTGTCGCCCATCGCGTAGAGCTGGCGGCCCGTGGTCGTGCGGCGCAGCAGGAACCATGTCGCCGCGACCATCGCGACCATCACCGCGACGGGCAGCGCGAGATTCGCCGCGCCGCTCGCGGTATCGAAATGCACGATCGACACGCGATCGACCCACCAGTCCGGCAGATCGTAGATCGACACGCCGCCCGTCAGAAACATGAGGCCGCCGAAGAACACGTTGAACGTGGCGATCGTCACGACGATCGAGACGATCTTGAAGCGATAGATGATGGTCGCGTTGAACGCGCCGAGCAGAAATCCGAAGCACGCCGCGGCGATGAAGCCGAGCGCCCAGTTGCCGCCGCCGAGCCGTATCACGGTCAGCGCGGTCAGATACTGCGCGACCGACGCCCCCACGGCGAACGAAATGTCGATGCCGCCCGCGATCAGCACAACCAGCAATCCCACCGCGAAGATGATGTTGACCGAGCTCTGGTTGAGCAGATCGAACAGGTTCGACAGCGTGAGGAACGTCGATGTCGTGAGGCTCAGGCCGATCATCATCACGGCGATCACGAGGATCAGCAGCGCCTCGATCGAACCGATCCCGAATTTGCGCAGATCAGGCATGGACGTCTCGCTCGATGTGTTCCATGGTCGTCGCGCCCGGCACATACTCCCCGACGACGCGGCCGTCGCGCATGTGCAAAATGCGATCCGAGTTGAAATAGACCTCGGGAATTTCGTCGGAGATGAGCAGGATCGCCATGCCGAGCGCCGCCAGCTTGTGGATGATCGCGAAGATGCCGGCGCGCGCGCCCACGTCCACGCCGACAGTCGGTGAATCCAGGATCAGCAGCTTCGGGTTCGTCGCCAGCCATTTAGCGAGCACGATGCGTTGCTGGTTGCCGCCCGATAGCGTCGAGACCGCATCGTCCGGCTTGCCGATCTTCACCGCGAGTTGCGCGATCCAGTCCGCGATCAGGTCGTTGCGCTTGCGCGAAGAAATCAGATGCGTCGCGTCCAGAAGATGGTCGAGCACCGCGGCGACCGTGTTGTCGCCGATCGATTGCGGCTGCACCAGTCCGAGCGAAAGTCGATCCTCGGACACATACGCGATGCCTTTGCGGATCGCATCGCGATTCGAGCGCAGTGCGATCTCTCTGCCTTCGATATGCATCGATCCGGCGCGCGGCCGCGTCATGCCGAACAACGACAATGCAAGCTCCGTGCGTCCCGCGCCCAGTCGTCCCGTCATGCCCAGAATTTCGCCTCGGCGGATTACGAACGAGATATCAGCGTATTCGCGGCCACGCGACAATCCCCGCACGTCCAGCACGACTGGCGCCGCGGAAAGGTCCGTCTTGCGCACTTCGTAATCGAAGGTGCGGCCCGTCATCAGTTCCGTGAGACGGGTCTGCGTCATCCCTTCGGTCGGAAACGTGCCGACGTACTGACCATCGCGCAGCACGGTCACGCGCGTGCAGACTTCGAGCACTTCCGCGAGCCGGTGACTCACGAACACCACCGCGATGCCGTCCGCCGACAGGCGGCGCACGATCGCGAGCAGCGCCTCGGTCTCGGCGTGGCTCAGCGATGCCGTCGGCTCATCCATGAACACGAGGCGCGCATCACGCACGAGCGCCCGCGCGATGGCGACGATCTGGCGCTGCGCGATCGACAGCGAACGCACCGACCGGTTCAGATCGATGCCGACGCCGAGCCGCGCGAGAATCCTGCGCGCCGCCTCTTTCATCTTCCCGTAATTGACGAAGCGCGGACGCCCGCCGAGGTTCTGCTCGAACGCGATATTCTCCGCGACGGTCATCTCCGGAAAGAGCGCGAGATCCTGCCAGATGACCTGAATGCCGAGCTCGCGCGCCCGCGCCGGATCGAGACCTTCGATCGACTCGCCGTCCATCAGCATCACCGCGCCCGGCTCCGGCTGATACACGCCGTTGATGATCTTGATGATGGTGCTCTTGCCGCAGCCGTTCTCGCCCGCGAGACACAGCACTTCGCCGGGCATGACGTCGAACTTCACGGCCTTCAGCGCCTTCACGCCGCCGAACACCTTGGAGATGTTGTCGAGCGCAAGCAAAGGCGTGCGGTCAGGTTCGGCGGCGGCGGCTTCGCGCATCATGCAACGCTCAGAGGCCCGACTTCGCGAGTTCGTCGACGGTCTTCTCGTTGAGATCGACCAGCTGATCGACGATCAGGTTGTGGCCATCGGGATGCACGACGCCGAGACCCGGAATGTTCGTGCCGTCCTTGATCGGCTGACCTTTCGCGACCATCGTGCCGAGCGTCACGAAGACTTCGCCGGCCTGCGCCGGATTCCACATGTAGCCGCCGGTCAGCACGCCGTCGTGAACGAGACGGCGGCCCTGCCCCGGCGAGAACGGACCGAGCACGAGCACTTTGCCCTTCATCTGCTTTTCCTGGACCGCGCGCGCGGCGCCGATCGGCCCTTGGCTGCCGAACGCGAGAATCGCCCTCAGATTCGGATGCGCGCGCATCAGATCGAGCGCGGTCTTGCGCGATGCATCGACGTCTTCCGCGACGCCGTACCGGTCGCCGACGAGCGTCATGCCCGGATAGTTGGCCTTGATGTACGCGATGGCCGCATCGGCCCATGCGTTATGCAGCGGCACCGTCAGCGAGCCGACGAACACCGCGTATTCGCCCTTGCCGCCGAGCGCTTCGCCCAGACGCTTCGCGTACGCCTCGCCGAAGCCCTTGACCGACGCGAGTTCGAAGTCCCAGTCGGCGTTCTTCTGCTTGGGCGATTCGTGCGTGATGACCTTGATGCCGGCCGCGCGGGCGCGCTGCAACACGGGTTCGAGCACTTCGGCATCGTTGGGCACGACGCCGATCACATCGACCTTCTGCGCGATGAGATCTTCGATCGCGCGCACCTGCAGCGCCGGATCGGCGCTCGTCGGGCCCACCATGAACGCCTTCACGCCGAGTTGCTCGGCGCGCTTCTTGATGCCGGCGTCCATCGCGTTGAACCACGGAATGCCGCCGATCTTCACGACGACACCGATGACCGGCTTGTCGGGCGACGCCGAGGCCATGCCGATTGCCAACGCGAATGCGGCCACGCCTGCACACAACGAGCGAATCATATTCTTGGACATGTCTCCTCCGGAGGACATCCGCACACATCGAGCAGACGCCCAGTTGAGTGATCGGAATTCCAGATGCGCCGGTGTCTGGACGAATGACGCTAAATCCATTCAGCAACCCGGTTCGGCGTATGCTGAATCTATTCAGCAACAGGGTCGACTCGGACAAACCCTAGTTCGGTTCCGTCTTTCGGACAGGCTACCGTCTGGGAAAACACACGCGGTTGGAGCGAAGCCCGATGGTCAGCAATACCCCCGGAAAGAAGTCGACGATCTACGACATCGCGAAGGCGACGGGATCGTCGACGGCCACAGTGAGCATGGTGCTGAACGGCACCTGGACGCGTTATCGCATCAAGGAGGAGACGGCGAACCGGATTCTGGAGAGCGCGCGCACGCTCGGCTACAACGTCAACATGAAGGCGCGCGGGCTGCGGCTGTCGCGATCGGGGCTCGCGGGCATGGTGCTGCCGCACTACCGCAACCGCTTTTTCGCGGGCCTCGCGCAGACTTTCGAGGATCAGGCGCGCAGCCGCGGTCTGTGTCCGATCGTGGTCGGCACGCAGCGCGATCCCGCTGTCGAAGTGAGCGTCACCGAGACGCTGCTGTCACAGCGAGTCGAACTGCTGTTCATCGCCGGCGTGCGCAATCCGGCGCCGCTCAACGCGCTGTGCTCGGCGGCTGGCGTGCCGTCGATCAACGTCGATCTGCCCGGCGACGGCGCGCCTTCGGTCGTGTCGGACAATCGCAGCGGCGCGCGCGCGATCACCGATGTGCTGATCGACAA
This sequence comes from Caballeronia jiangsuensis, assembly GCF_046030135.1. Classification (NCBI taxonomy): domain Bacteria; kingdom Pseudomonadati; phylum Pseudomonadota; class Betaproteobacteria; order Burkholderiales; family Burkholderiaceae; genus Caballeronia; species Caballeronia jiangsuensis. The sequence continues at coordinate 232,035 of NZ_JAQQDB010000008.1, read as the reverse complement.
GCTCATCGCGCGCGGCGAATCTCCGGACGAACTGATTCTGCTCGGCGGCGTGGCAGGCGAATACGCGACCGAGACGCGCATCGCGGGCTTTCGCGATGCGTTCGAAGCACGGCGCATCGCGCCCGCGTCCGATGCCGTCGAATGCTGCGGCTACAACGCCGCGTCCGCGAGACGCGCGCTCGCGGTCCGCCACGAGAAGCTCGGCCGGTTGCCATCGGGCTTGCTGATGAACTCGATCACCGCCTTCGAAGGTCTCGTGCAGTTCACATCGACGTTATCGCCCGATGCGTGGAAATCGGCGGTCGTCGGCTGCTTCGACTGGGACCCGTTCGCCGCGCATTTGTCCTTCGACGTGACGATGCTGCGTCAGGACGTGCAGACGATCATCTCGGAAGCGTTCGCACTCGCCGATCACTACGATCCCGCCGATCGCTCCGTCGTGCTCGTGCCGACGGGCTTCGGCAAGATGTTCGAGGAAGCCGATCAGACGAAGGAATTCGATCGCTGAGCCTTTAGCCGCCCGCCGCCGCGCGCTCGATCGCGGCGATGTCGATCTTCTTCATCGTCATCATCGCGTCCATCGCGCGTCTCGCGGCTTCGCGATCGGGGCCGCTGAAAATCTCGAGCATCCGCTTCGGCGTGATCTGCCATGAAAAACCCCAGCGATCCTTGCACCAGCCGCACCGACTTTCCTCGCCGCCATTGCCGACGATCGCGTTCCAGTAGCGATCGGTCTCTTCCGCGTTGGCGGTATGCACCATGAAGCTCACCGCTTCGTTCGGCTTGAAGTTGGGGCCGCCGTTCAGTCCGAGGAAGCGCTGGCCGAGGACGGTGAACTCGACGGTCAGCTCCGGCCCCTGCCCCACGCCCGGCTTCGCGGACGCATGGCCCGCGCCGACGCGGCTATCGGGAAAGGTGGCGGCGTAAAACTCCGCCGCTTCACGGGCATTACCGTCGAACCACAGGCAATTGACGAGTTCGGCCATTGCGCGCTCCTTCGGACAGTGAACAGTGCGCCGACGATATCACGCCGGCGTATTCACCCTCACCTGCGACGATGCGCCGACATGCACGCGCTTCGAAGGCAGGCGCTGCGACACCGTTTCCGCGACGATCTCAGCCGTCGCGGCCGACAACGTCCAGCCGAGATGCCCGTGCCCGGTGTTGTAGAACACGCCCGGACGCTTGCCCTGCCCGACCTTCGGCAGCATGCTCGGCAACATCGGGCGCAGGCCGCTCCACGGAATCACGCGTGCGGTCGATACATCGGGGAAATGACGCCGCGTCCATTCGACGAGCGGCGCGATGCGATCCGCGCGGATATCGCGATTGAAGCCGTTCAGCTCCGCCGTGCCCGCCACGCGGAAACGGTCCGCGCCGAGCCGGCTCGTGACGATTTTCGCGCGGTCGTCGAGCAGGCTGACCCACGGCGCGTGATCGCGGCTGCGCGCGTCGTCGAGGCAGACGGTGATCGAATAGCCCTTGACCGGATAGACGTTGAGATGATCGCCCGCCATCGATGCGAACGCACGGCTGCCGACGCCCGCGCAGATCACGATGCCGTCGAACTGGAGCGCCTGCGTCTCGCCCGCGTGCTCGACGCTCAGCGCGAGCCGCCCCGCCTGTTCGTCGATCGATGTCACCGACGTGTCGTAGCGGAACTCGACGCCGTGCCGTGCGCATGCATCCGCGAGTCCGCGCGTGAACTTGTGGATGTCGCCGGTGGAATCGGACGGCGTGAAGAAGCCGCCATGAAACGCACCGCGCAGGGTCGGCTCGATCGATGCGATCTCTTCCGGCGTCACCGCGTGACGGTCGAGGCCCGCGCCGGTCAGGATCTCGTTCACTTTGGATGCGGCGTCGAACTCCTTGCGGCTCGCGTAGAAATGCAGGATGCCGCGCCGTTCGAGATCGAAGTCGATTTTCTCGTCCCGCGCGATGCGAAACAGATGCTCGCGCGCCGCGATCGCAAGACGCACGGTCTCGGCCGTATTCGCACGATAGTTCGGAATCTGCCGCAGGAACTCGCCCATCCAGCTGTACTTGTGCCAGCCCGGCCGCGGATTCATGAGGAGAGGCGCGTCGCGCGTGAACATCCACTTCAGGCCTTTCAGCACGGTGGCGCGGCTGTTCCACACTTCGGCATTGCTCGCCGACAGTTGCCCGCCATTGGCGAAGGACGTTTCCATCGCCGCATAGCGATGACGTTCGATGACGGTGACGTGAAAACCGCGCTGCGCAAGGGCGTAAGCGGTCGTGACGCCGGTGATCCCGGCGCCGATGATGGCGATTCGTGACATGACATGATCCAGATTGATTGAGCATCGCCGGCCTTGGCCACATGCCGCAGCCGGCACCGATGCCCCATCTGTCCATGTACCTGAGAGTTTCGCCCGCGTGCCACCCGACGTTCACGTCGGCAACCGGGGCTCCCCTTCGGTGGGCGCGCAAAGGCGCCGCTCTCCAGATGTTCCAGCGCGCACGGTCCTTTTGCCTGAGAGTTTCCGGGGCGGTTGCTCCGTCGGCGTCGTCGCGAGGACGAACTCTTCCGTGACGCTTTGTCGAACGCTTGCACAATACCGGTACGAAATGCGCATGGCAAGCCCCCGTCAGCACGTTGACAGATCGCCGCCCTCGCCCTCAGACTCCCGTCGTCCGTTATTCGCTGCTCAAAAGATGCCGTCTTCCCAGTTGTCCGTCTATTTTTTCGCCCAGGCCGCGGTGATCGTGCTCGCGAGCCAGCTCGTCGGCAGGCTCGCGCAGCGCGTCGGTCAGCCGCAAGTAGTCGGCGAGATGATCGCGGGCGTGCTGCTCGGCCCTTCGCTCTTCGGGATGCTGCTGCCGCACTGGCAGCAGGCGCTCTTTCCCAAGGCGACGATGGGCATGCTCTACGTCGCCGCGCAGCTCGGCGTCGGGCTCTACATGTTTCTCGTCGGCACGGAGTTTCGCGCGGACCATTTCCGCGCCCGCGCTAAAAGCGCGATGAGCGTGTCGATCGCGGGCATCGTCGCGCCGTTCGCGCTCGCGTTCGCGCTGACGCCGTGGCTGCACACGATCCCCGGTCTCTTCGCGGAGAAGGTGCGGCTTTACGAGGCGTCGCTCTTTCTCGGCGCGGCGATCGCGATCACCGCGTTTCCGATGCTCGCGCGCATCATCCACGAACGCGGGCTGACCGGCACGTCGCTCGGCACGCTCGCGCTCACCGCAGGCGCATTCGACGACGCCGCCGCGTGGTGCATCCTCGCGATCGTGCTCGCGAGCTTCGGCGGCTCGTGGATGGGCGCGTATGCGGCGATCGGCGGCGGCGCGGCTTTCGCGCTCTTCATGATCTTCGCCGGCGGCAAGTTGCTGCGCCGGCTCGCGGCCGGATTGAATCCGCACGCGCCGTTGCCCACGAGCGTGCTCGCCACCGTGCTGGCGCTGTTCTCGCTCTGCGCATTCGCGATGGACGCCATCGGCATTCATGCAGTCTTTGGCGGCTTTCTGCTCGGCGTCGCGCTGCCGCGCGGCCCGCTGACGGAAAAGCTGCGCGACATGCTGCAGCCCTTCGTCGTCGTGTTTCTGCTGCCGATGTTCTTCACCTACTCGGGCCTCAACACGCGGCTCGACATGCTGATGGACCCGGCCATCATGCTCGCGGCCGTGGCGATTCTGCTGGCGTCGTTCGGCGGCAAGGGCATCGCATGCTGGGCGGCCGCGCGCGCGAACGGCGAGCCTTCCGGCGACGCGATGGCCATCGGCGCGCTGATGAACGCGCGCGGGCTGATGGAGCTCATCATCATCAACATCGGCCTTGCGGCGGGCGTGATCCTGCCCGGACTGTTTTCGATCCTCGTGCTGATGGCCGTGCTCAGCACGCTGATGGCCACGCCGCTCTTCAACTGGATCGTGCGCCGCGATGCGGCGCTGCGCTCGGCCATCGCGCGTTAGCTGATGAAAGCGCGGGCTTAGAATAGCGGGATCCACACGTATCTCGTCTAGCCCATCATGCGCTCCTGGCGACTCGACCGCGTCTCCTCGAACGGGCAGCTGGATCTCAGCCGCGCGACGGAGCTTGTATCGTCGATCGGCAGCGAGGATTCCAACGCGCTCGCCGCCGAAGTGCTGAAGCTGCTCGGCGACGTCGCCGCGATTTCGCAATGCACGATCTTCGCGTATGAATTCGGCAACCGGCCGCGCACGGTGTCGGTGGCGGATCATCGCGGCGGACGTTTCCTGCGCGATGTCGCCGACACTTACGCGCGCCATTTCTACGCGCTCGACGGCAATCAGAAGATCGTTTCCTCGGCGCGCAACGAGAAGCCCGGCTCCATGCTCGTGCTGCATCGGCAGACGAGCGAGGATATCGCCAACGAGGCGTATCGCGCGGCGTGCTATCACCAGCCGAACGTATCGGACCGCGTGTCGCTGCTCGTGCAGCCGGGCGCGGATCTGTGGCTCTCCGTGAACCTGTATCGCGACACGCGCTTCGGCAATTACCACCCGCGCGAGATCGCGTTGATCGAAGCGATGGCGCCGCTCATCGCGCACGCGGCGAAGCATCATTACGCGATCTGCGGGCAGCGCGACATGCCGATCTCGCATCTCATGCTCGCGCGCGTGCGCGGCCTGTGCCCCGAACTCTCCAAGCGCGAACTCGACGTGCTGACCGGCGTGCTCGAAGGCCGCACCGCGCAGGAAATCGGCGATGCGATGGGCATCAAGGCGACGAGCGTCGTCACGTATCAGAAGCGCGCGTACCGCAGGCTCGGCATTTCGAGCCAGCGGCAACTGTTCGCGCTGTGCATCGGGCCGGGCAAGGTCTGACAACTCTTCGAACGTATCCGTGTTTTCCCCGATCCGCTGACGGCCTCGCGCTGTACCCAAATTGAGGACAGGCGGCCCGATCCCGCGCTTCATACTCCGACGCATCAGATGTCCGACAGAGCGACACGACCGGAGACGACAGCATGGAATCCACCCGCGCAAGCGGCGCATTGAACGCGACGCCCATACCCCGCACGCACGAACAACCGGTGATCGCGAAAGTCTCGCGGCATCTGCTGTGGTTCCTCTTCGTGCTGTTCTTCTTCTCGTTTCTGGACCGCATCAACATCGGCTTCGCGGGCCTGACGATGATGAAGGACCTCGGCCTCACGAGCACGCAATTCGGGCTCGCGACGACGCTCTTCTATGTCGCCTACATCGCGTTCGGCATTCCGAGCAACATCGTGCTCGCGCGCATCGGCGCACGCCGCTGGATCGGCACGATCATGATCGCGTGGGGCCTCGCTTCGACGGCCACGATGTTCGCGACGAGCCCCACGTCGCTCTATGTATTGCGCGTGCTGGTCGGCGTCACGGAGGCGGGTTTTCTGCCCGGCATCCTGCTCTACCTCACGTACTGGTTTCCCGGCGCATACCGTGCGCGCGCCAATGCGCTTTTCATGATCGCGATGCCCGTGACCGCGGCGGTCGGCTCGGCGCTTTCCGGCTTCATTCTCGGGCTCGACGGCACGCTCGGCCTGAAGGGCTGGCAATGGCTCTTTCTGCTGGAAGGCTTGCCGTCGGCGCTGCTCGGCCTCGTCGTGTATCGCTATCTCGACGACAGTCCCGCCACCGCGCGCTGGCTCGATGCCGACGAAAAACGCGCGCTCGCCGCCACGCTCGCATCGGAACATTCCGGCGACGCGAACACGCCGACGCAGCATGCACGAGGCGCGGGCATCGTCGCGGAACTGCTTTCGCCGACCGTGGTGAAGTTCGCGATCGCGTACTTCTGCCTCGTGAACACCCTCGCGATGGTCGCCGTATGGACGCCGCTCATCGTCAAGAGCTTCAGCGCCGATGCGAGCAACCGCACGATCGGCCTGCTCGCGGCGATTCCGCAGATCTGCACGATCGTCGCGATGATCGTCTGGGGCCGCCGCTCGGATCGCAAGCAGGAGCGCAAATGGCACCTGATGCTGCCGATGCTCTTCTCCGCCGCGGGCTGGCTCTGCACCGCATGTTCGACGAACCCAGCGTTGCGCATGCTCGGCGTGTGCCTCGCGTCGGCGGGCTCGTATACGGCGATGTCGATCTTCTGGACCACGCCCGATCACGCATTGAGCTTCAAAGCGCGCGCCATCGGCATCGCGGTGATCAATGCGACCGGCAACATCAGTTCGGCGCTCAATCCGCTGATCGTCGGCTGGCTGAAGGACGCGACGCACAGCTTCACGTCGGGGCTGATCTATTCGGCGATATTGCTCGCGCTCGGCGCGCTCGTCGTGACGATGTTGCCGATCACGCAAAACAAAGCACAAGCCGTCTAAGGAATCACGCAAGGAGCACTGGATGAACAAGCCATTCAAGCCGTATCCGTTCACGGCGAAAAAGTATGCGGCGCGCGTTCCGGCGCTGGAAAAAGGCGTCGATGTGAAACGTCATGACGTGACGATCGTCGGCGGCGGCCCGGTCGGGCTCGCGGTCGCGCTCGGCCTCGCGAATCATGGCGTGCGCTCGGTGCTGATCGAAGCGGACGATTCCGTGTGTCACGGCAGCCGCGCGATCTGCATCTCGCGGCGCAGCCTGGAGATCATCGAACGCCTGGGCGCGCTCGACGGTTTTCTGAAAACCGGCCTGCCGTGGACGGGTGGCCGAAGCTTCTATCGCGACACGGAAGTGCTGCATTTCACGATGCCGCAGGACGAAAACCAGAAGCTGCCGCCGATGGTCAACCTCGCGCAATATCACATCGAACAGTTTCTGCTCGATGCCGCCGAGAAGCGCGCCGAGCTCATCGATATTCGCTGGCAGACACGCGTGAAATCGATCGACGCGCGCGACGATGGCGCGACGCTGCAACTCACGACACCCGATGGCGATTACGCGCTGGAAACCGAGTGGGTCGTCGCGAGCGACGGCGGCCGCAGCACGATACGCGAAGCGCTCGGTCTTCAACTCAAGGGCACGAGTTATGAAGGCCGTTATGTGATCGTCGATATCGAACTCGAAAGCGAGCGGCCGACGGAGCGGCTCGCGTACTTCGATCCATCGTCGAATCCGGGCTCGACCGTGCTCGTGCACAAACAGCCCGACAACGTATGGCGCATCGACTATCAACTACGCGACGGCGAAGATGCCGACGAAGCCGTGAAGCCCGATAACGTCATCCCGCGCCTGCAAAGCCTGCTCGACATGATGGGCGAAACGGGCGCATGGTCGCCGATCTGGATCACGATCTACAAGGCCAATGCGCTGACGCTGGAACGCTATCGCCATCGGCGCGTGATGTTCGCGGGCGACGCTGCGCATCTCGTGCCGATCTTCGGCGTGCGCGGCGCGAACTCCGGTATCGACGATGCCGACAACATCGCGTGGAAGCTCGCGCTCGTCGTGAAGGGACTCGCGTCCGATACGCTGCTCGACAGCTATTCGGACGAGCGCGTCGCCGCCACGCACGAGAATCTGAGCTACGGCACGAAGAGCACGGAGTTCATGGCGCCGCCTTCGTTCGCATTCGATCTGATGCGCACGGCGGTGCTGAGTCTCGCGGCTAGGCATCCCGAAGTGCGCTCGCTGATCAATCCGCGGCAGACCTCGGCGATCACATATGCGACCTCGCCACTGAACATCGCCGATCGCGATGTGTTCGCATCGGGGCCCGTTCCCGGCGCGGTGCTGGCGGAGTATCCGGTGACGATCGTGGAGGCCGGGCATGGACGCGAAGCGCATCTGACCGATCTCGCCGGCCCGAGCTTTACCGCGCTGTGCTTTACAGATGATGGCGCTTTGCCCGCCGCATTCGCGACGCTCGCGCACGCGTTGCGCGCGAGCGGATTGCCGTTCAGGGCGGTGCCGTTGAGCGCGCATCTTCATCCGCGAGCGCAGGGCGTGCACGCATGGGATCACACGGGCCGCATCTTCGAGCGTTACGACGCGCGGCCCGGCACTGTGTATTTGCTGCGGCCCGATGGCCACGTGCTCGGCCGCTGGCGCGATGCGCAACCAGACGACATCGAAGCGGCGATCGCACGCGCGCTGTCCGCATCAACCGATTGAACGAGGGAGAAGATCATGAACGATGCAGAACTCGACGCCGTCTACACGCGCCTGTGCAAAACGATGACGCAACTCGGCGAAGCGAAGGCATCGCTTTTTCTCGCGCGCTTTGCCTTGCTTGCGATCGGCGAGATGAACGATCCGGACGCGTCGCTCAAGTTGATCGTAGAAGCGAGCGACGGGATCGCAGATTGATTCGCGAAGAAAGAGCGTCGTGCCGACCAGCCTCGACACGACGCTCGTACCAGACGGCCGTCAACGTCGCATGAGGCCCATCACCAGCGTCACGAGGAAGATGACGAGGAATATGAAGAATAGAATCTTCGCGATGCTCGCTGCGCCTGCCGCGATGCCGCCGAACCCGAGGGCGGCGGCGATGATCGCGATAATGAAAAAGACCAACGCGTAATACAACATGATGTTATGTCCCTCCGGTTCAGATCCGCCGCGCGCCCCATGTCGCGGACAGTGGACTAGCTTAAGCAAGCAGTATTCCTTACCGGATGGAGCATAGCTTTTTCCCGTGATATCCTTGCTCCGTCCTGCATACGCCATCAAACCTGCATCACGCCGCGAGCGCGGATCATCCGCTTTTTACACGGTCGTCAAGAAGACTCGTCACCTGCCGTTAATTAAAAAAAGGGACGTGAAAGCTGAAACGACGTGTTTGACGCTCGTTCGCGCGCTGTTCCGCGTTATCGAATGGTCATGCATTTTGGGCACCATTCCAGCGGAGCACTTCCCGATAAAAGGGCCATGCTCGCATGGTTGACGATCTGCGGTTCAAGGTCGATCGCTTCGCCATCTTGAGGATCAAGACATCGCGCGGGCATCCCACCACCGGAGCACGAACAGAGACACGTTCGGATGCCATTTCTTCCGACGATAGATTGACGGGCGCCGCCCTCGCGGTCCCACTGGGAAAGAATTGATGAAACCGGCAAGGAATTCGCTGCGGTCACGTGTTGGCCGATATATCGCGTATGGTGTGATCGCAGCCACGCTCGTGGCGGGCGTGGGCTTCCTGCATTGGCGCCATGAGTTGCGTGCCGCGCAATCGCAGTCCACCGCGCTCGCAGGTGTCGCCAATCAGATGCGCCATGACGCATCGGCGTGGACGCATCGGGAAAAGGACGCATCGGAAATGCTGACCGATATCCGCGACAGAAACGTCGCGACGATCGGCGTAAGTCCGGATGCGATTCTCGTGTCCACGATGAAGGGCGAGAAGTACTACGTCGCCGACCATAACGGCGCGTTCTCCAATGCGCTGCTGCTCGGCGATATGAAGCCCGGCGCGAGCTCGCCTTATCAACTCGTCTGGCTGCCCGACGCCGACGTGCGAACGGGCGTGGCGCGCTGGAGCGAAATGTTCGATCGTTCGCGCGACATCCTGAGCCTTCTGCTGCCGCTCTTGATGCTCGGCGGCATTCTCTGGTTCATGCGTCGCGAGATGCGGGGCGGCGCGCAGTTGCTCGGCGAGTCGCCGACGCTGCGTTTCGACGACGTCATCGGCGCGGGCGAAGCGAAAGCCGCGCTCACGGATGTGCGCGCGTGGTTGACCGAGCCCGCACAATTTACCGGCATGGGCGTGCGCGCACCGTGCGGCATTCTGATGACGGGTGGCCCAGGCGTCGGCAAGACGCGCCTCGCGCAAGCGCTCGCGGGCGAATGCGGCGCGAACTTCATCGCGATCACGGGCAGCTATTTCAGCGCGAAGTATTACGGCGTCGGCATCCAGAAGGTGAAGCATCTGTTCGAACTCGCGCGCAAGAACGCGCCGACCGTGATCTTCATCGATGAAGCCGATGGCCTCGGCAAGCGCACCGATACCGGCGGCGGCCCCGTCGAAGCGGAGAGCAACCGCATCATCAATCAACTGCTCGCGGAGATGGACGGCTTCGCATCGAACGAAGGCGTGATCATCGTCGCTGCTACGAATCATCCGGACAATCTCGACGAAGCAATGCGGCGCCCTGGCCGTTTCGACCGCACGGTGCAGGTGCGTCTGCCGAGTCTCGATGATCGCGCCGAGATCCTGCGTTTCTATGCGGCCAATCTGAAGAAGAAAAACGAAGATATCGACTTCGATCAGCTCGCACGTCTTACTACGGGTCTGTCGCCGGCGACGCTTTCGATGATCGTCAATCAGGCGGGCCTCGTCGCGCGCAAGGCGGGCGAACGTGAAGTGTCCGCGAAGCATTTCCTCGAAGCGATCAAGATCGCGCGTATCGGGGATGTCAACGGCGCGGAGCGCGCCTTGTCCGACGACGAACGCACGCGCATCGCGGTGCATGAAGCGGGTCACGGACTCGTCGCGGCGCTGCTCGACACGGGCGTGCTCGAAGAAGTGACGATCCTGCCGCGCGGCGGCGCGTTGGGCGTAGCGCTCATCACGAAGATGCAGGACAAGCATCTGTATCGCGAGACCGAACTGCGCAACGAGATTCAGGTGCTGCTCGGCGGGCGCAATGCGGAACTGCTGATGTTCGACGAAGCATCGAGCGGCGCGGCGTCGGATCTTCAGGAAGCGTCGCGTATCAGCCTCGACATGGTGTCGAAATTCGGCTTCAACGAGGACGGCAATCTGTTCAGTCTTGCCGCCCTGCCGCAGCAGTATGCGGGCTTGCAACTGAAGAATTCGATCGGACACGCGAACGCGTTGCTGCACGATCTGAGCGATGAATGCTTCGCGCTACTGCAGGCGAACGAGCCGGTGTTGCGTGCGATCGCCGATCAGTTGCTCGAATCGGAGACCGTGCCGGGCGAGACCGTGTATCGGCTGATTCGCGAGCACGCGGCGGCAGTGGAGAATGCGCAAGCGGCGGTCAACGAAGTGCTTGCCGCCTGAGGCCTTCTGCTATCGCGGGAGACGTATCGGGACGCGAAGGCCGCGTTCCGCTGGCTCGAAACCGCGTTCGGTTTCGAGCAGCTGTTTTTCATCCTCGATGCCGACGGCAATCACAACGCATCGCCGTTTTTCCGCTTCGACCGGTATTCCGTCGGCGACATCAGAAACTGCTTTCTGAATACCTTCGAAAATCTCTCTCCATTGGTCAATCCCGTCCTGCGCGCGATCTTGTCGATCGGCAAATCGCTTTTGACAAGCAGTTCACAACTCAGATCGAGGCGCGCACGCAGAAGATATTGCGACGGCGTGAGCCCCATCTCACGTTTGAACAGACGCAGGAAGTTGCGCTCACTCATCGCGACGGTGCGGGCCGCATCGCCGACCGAGATGGGACGTCCGCAATTGCGTTCGAGCCAGCGTGCGGATTCCTGCGCCTTTTCGGCCAGCGTGGTCGTGCCGATCGTGCTCAGCATGATCGGCAGATGCTGATCGCTCGACGAAGAGAGACGGTCAGCCACCGCGGTCGCGATGTCGTAGCCGAGATCGCGCTTCACGAGCGCGAGCGAGTTGATCAGCGCGTCGTTGCGTTCTGTCGAGGCCGCACTCTTCGACGTCCCGGTATGCCATACGCCACGGCCTACCGACGCCCAGTCGCGCCGTGAAATACCCGCGGCCGCAAGCATCACGTCGCCATTGCCGAGCGAACTGACCACGCCGCTTTGAGAACAGGCGATCCTCAATGAATCGATGAGGCTTTCATCCGCGGCCGCACGCGTCACGCCGGATCCGCCCGCGACATACAGCGCATCGAAGCCCTGAAACCGCTGGCCGCCCAATCGCTCCGTCCATACGCATACCGACGACGAACAGGCTACCGCGCCGCCGCGCGCGGAGACCAGACGAACGCTATAAGTCACGCCATTGCTCAGGCCGGACGACTGCGTTTCGTTGGCGATATGAAGTGCCTCGGCGAGCGTTCCTGCACCGAGAAGAGAGAATCCGTCGTAAAGCAAAATTCCTATGAGCTTTGTCACTCTCTCTTCAGATGAGTGATAAAGACTGCTGATCTCTGCATCGCCGAAGGCCGTAACGTGAGACATGGCGTTAGCTCCCTATGTTTCGGTTGCAGATATATGGGGTAGTTTGCGTATGATTCCGGCAGGTTAGTCTTCTATTCGGTACATCCTTTCCGCCGTGGCGGGCAAGAGCATGATCTTGGCCGAGAATGCCGCATCGATCCGACAAGCGCCCACGGCCTTCGACTTCGCCCACGTTTCTTCGCGTAATCAGCGATAGCATTCGGACTACCAATCTATTTGCAAGCTTACGAAACGCATGCCCTTCGAATGGCGCAACGAGGGAAAGCGCAAACGTTTTCTTTTTCTATTTCCCGGGATCGAAAGATTCAGTCCGAATGAAAGTTATCTCATTCGAATTGCAGTTCGATGTATTGGTTTGTCCACGTCGAAAACGGCGCTTTCCAAAAGCTATCGGCTACCCGGCCAACACCTTGCCGAATTCCGTCACGCGTACAGCCGTGAACCGCGCGGTGGCTACCCTCTGTCGTGAATGAGTACATCTCGAGGACTTGTTTTCGTTTCGGAGCCGCCTCTCATGAGCTTCAGTCAGCGCTACTCGCAATACTATGATCTTTTCTATCATGAGAAAAACTACAAGGCAGAAGCCGAGTTCGTGGCCAACCTTCTAGGACGATATGGAATAGTCGGCGGCAATCTGATGGACCTCGGTTGTCGAACCGGCCGCCACGCGGCGGAACTGGCAACGACAGGATTCAGCGTGGCCGGCATCGACACCAGTGCGGACATGCTCGCCCGCGCGGATGCAAGGCGCATCACACTGCCGGGCTCGGTCGCCAGGCGGCTGAAGTTCCAGCAAGGCGATGCACGCACCGTCCGAACGGACGAACTCTATGACGCCGTCGTCTCGCTGTTCCATGTCGCGAGCTATCAGACGACCAACGCCGACTTCATGGCCATGTGCCACACGGCGGCTACGCATCTGCCGCGCTCCGGGCTGTTCCTGTTCGATTGCTGGTACGGCCCGGCGGTGCTTGCCGATCCGCCAAAAGTGCGTATCAAGCGCGCATGCAGCGAAGATACAGGGCTGATACGAATCGCCGAGCCGATGATGCGTCCGCACGATAATACGGTAGCTGTCAAATACACGATTCTCATGACGGACTGGAAAACGCAAAGCGTCGAGACAGTTCTCGAGACACACGTCATGCGCTATATGTTCAGGCCCGAAGTCGAGCTCATGCTGGATCTCAGTGGCTTCGAAGTACTCGATAGCGTGAGATGGATGGGCGGCGAACTCGGCGCCGCGGATCTGTCAGCGACGTTCGTCGCGAGAAAAAGATGATACGCGCGTGTCGCATGCATGCCCGCGCGATACGACCGGATCAATAAGCGTTGATACTGCGCAGCCCCTTGAACACCGTCGCGGCGATGATGCGCATATCCAGTGAGAAAGACCAGTTCCCCAGATAGTACAAATCATGCGCCACGCGCGCTTCCATTTTCTCTATCCGGTCCGTCTCCCCACGAAAGCCATTGACCTGCGCCCAGCCGGTGATTCCCGGCTTTATCCGATATCGATGGATATAACCTTGCACGACTTTCTGATACAGATCGTCATGTTCGAGCGCATGCGGACGCGGTCCCACGACGGACATATCCCCACGCAATACATTGAAGAATTGCGGCAGTTCGTCGAGGCTCGTGCGACGCAGGAAGGCGCCGACGCGCGTCACTCGCGGATCGTTACGCGTAGCTTGCCGGAGGACGCCGGCCTTCTGGGCATGCAGGCGCATCGAGCGGAACTTGTAGATGGTGAACTCCCGTCCATCCGCGCCCTTGCGGCGCTGCCTGAAAAATACGGGCCCTGGCGAACTCACCTTGACCGCAATGGCGATGACGATCAAAAGCGGTGCAATTGCGACGAGCGCCGCGAGCGCGAATAGCCGATCGAAAACGTCTTTCTGCAGCAATGCTCTCTGCGAAATCGGAGAAGCCATGAGATTGATCGCGGCCACCCCCAGCAAGTCCGTCACGCCGCTTTCGAAGAGCGCGAGACTGCGCACGTCGGGAATGAACCGCACATTGACGAGATCGTCGCGGAATTCATTTACGAAGCGCAGGATGGTTCGATCTTGCGATAGCGGCAGCGCAAGCCACACTTCGTCCACCCGCTCCTCGCGGACATGCCTGACGAACGCATCGAAATCGTCGAATACGGGCACGCTCGAAGTTATCGGCAATTCGGCGGATGCGTTGAATACGGCGATCGTGCGAAAACCCGAATGGCTCGCGCGCTCGATTCTTCTCATGATCGATTCGCAATGCCGCCCACAACCGACGACAGCCACCCGATGAAAGTTCATTCCGGCGTGACGCATGCGCGCAAGCACCGCATGCGTGGCAAGACGTCCCATGATCATCAGCGCACCCGACATCGCGGTCCAGTATGCAAACCAGAGCCGGGAGACATCGTCGATTCGATGCAACGAGAACATCAGAACGAGTACGCATGCCTGCACGACGAGCCACGCGAGCGAAACATGACTCGCCAGCACGAGCTTGCTGCGCCCGCGCCACGACTCGTACACGCCGAAACCCGGGAACAGCACGAGCGAAAACGCCGCTGCAAAGGCAACGAAAGGCATGTAGTAGCCCGGCTCGGCAATACTGTCGAACCGGATTCGCGATGCTACGGTGGCGCCACCGACCACCATGACGACATCGAAAAGCCGCGCCAGCAATCCCTGAAAATCGCGCATGTCATACCTCGGTTTCGAGAGCGCTGTCGATAAGATCAGATGCGGCCGTAGCAATCGTCCAGACGCACGATGTCGTCTTCGCCGAGATAAGAGCCCGATTGAACTTCGATGATTTCGAGCTGCACCTTGCCCGGGTTTTCCAGACGATGCCGCACGCCAAGCGGAATATACGTCGATTCGTTTTCCGAGAGCAGAAACTGGTCATCGCCTCGCGTGACGAGCGCCGTGCCGCGAACGACGACCCAATGCTCTGCACGATGATGATGCATCTGCAGCGAGAGCCGCGCGCCCGGCGCCACCACGATATGCTTGACCTGAAAACGCTCGCCGCGTTCAATCGAATCGTAAAAGCCCCAGGGACGACGCACCTTGCGGTGCATTTCCGCCTCGGGCGCATGCTGCTCGCGGATGCGCGCGACGAGGCGCTTGATATCCTGCGCATGCGAACGGTCCGCGACGAGCACGGCATCATCGGTATCGATTACGACGACGTTGGCCGTCCCGACGCACGCGACCAGACGGCCACCCTCGGATCGCGCATAGCTCGAAGTCGCGCCTTCGAAGACCACACGTCCGCTCGATACGTTACCGAGTCCGTCCTTCTCCATCGCTTCCCACACCGCGTCCCACGAGCCGAGATCCGACCACCCCGCCGTCAGCGGCACGACTACGCCCTTGCAAGGCGAGATGGAGTCGCCGATATGCTCCATCACCGCGTAATCGATCGAGTCGGAAGGAACGCGCCCGAACTGATCCGGACACGGACGAATGAAGCGGCCGTCCACCTTGCCGTCCTTGAGCGCGGCGATGCATGTCGCGTGCATCTCGCCATTGAGGTGATGAAGCGCATCGAGCCACACGCTCGCCCGAACGACGAAGATACCACTGTTCCACCAATAACTTTGCGCGGCCACGTATTGCGCGGCGAGTTCGGCCGCCGGCTTTTCGACGAAGCGGTCGATAAGATGCGCACCGTTATCGAGCGCTTCACCCAGGCGTATATAACCGAAGCCGGTGTCGGGCCGTGTCGGCGGAATGCCCAAGGTCACGATCATGCCGCGTTCCGCATGATCCGCGGCGATGGCGATTGCGCCATGCAAAGCAGGGATGTCCGAAATGGAATGATCCGACGGCATCGCCACGAGAATCGCGTCCTCGCCGCGATCGATGGCCGCAAGCGCCGCGAGCGTGAGCGCGGGCGCCGTATCGCGGCGTGCGGGCTCGACGATGATCTTCGCATCCACACCGCAGAGGCGCACCTGCTCTTCCGTGGTGAAGCGATGTTCTTCGCCGCATACGATGATCGGCTGCGCATCGACGTCGAAGTCGCCCGCGAACCCGTCCATTCTTATGACGGTAGCCTGCAGGAGCGAGTCCCGTCCGACCACGCCGATGAGTTGCTTCGGAAACTGCTCGCGCGACATCGGCCACAGACGTGTGCCCGATCCGCCCGCAAGTATGACCGGGACGATGCGACGGCAGGAACGGATGCCCGGCGTCTGCTCGCGCGCCATTGTCACCACGCCTTCAGAACTCGTTGCGCTTTCCATGGCTGCACTCCGTGAGTGGTCACGATGAACCTTTGAGGGGAACGCTGCGCCCGACTGACTCGCCTAAAGAAATGTGGCCAGCATATTTCGAACCGCGGCCACCGACTGATCCTGCTGCGCCTCGGTAAGCGCAAGGCCGCTCGGCAGATAGAATCCGCGCCGGCTCATGCGTTCGGCGACCGGATAACGCTCTCCCTCGAAGAGGCCTTGTTTGAGGAAGACCGGTTGCTCGTGCATGGGCCAGAAAAAAGGCCTCGCGCTCACGCCTGCTTCGGCCAGCATGGCGCGCGCTTCGTCCGCGTCGATGGGCACACTTTCATCCAGCACCAGACCGAATACCCAATAGATGTTATCGGCATATGCGCACGCCACCGGTGCAAGTTCGATTCCCCGGACACCGCGCAAAAGCGATTCATAGCGACGCCCCAGTTCCCGCTTTCTCGCGATGTGCGCATCGAGCTTTTCGAACTGCGCAAGCCCTACCGCCGCCTGAAGGTTACTCATTCGATAATTCCAGCCGAGCTCTTCATGCACGAAACGCCTTTCGGGTTTGAAGCACAGATTTCGCAGGCTTCGTGCCCGCGCGGCCAGCGCGTCGTCGTCGCAGAGGATCATGCCGCCTTCGCCCGTCGCGATATGCTTGTTCGCGTAAAAACTGAAGCAGGAGATCTCACCGAAGCTACCGCACTGACGCCCTTCGTAGGTCTGACCAATGGCCTGCGCCGCATCTTCGATGACCGTGAGCCCGTGCTTCCGCGCTAGATCCAGCACAGGCGTCATGTCCACGGGCAAACCGAAAGTGTGCACGGGCATGATCGCACGCGTTCGGCTCGTGATGGCCTCTTCGATCTTCGCGACGTCCATGTTCCATGTATCTGCGCGCGAATCGACCAGTCGCAGCTTCGCGCCCGTACGAACGATCGCGGATGCGCAGGAAATGATCGTATGTGTCGGGATGATTACTTCGTCGTCGGGACCAAGCCCGAGCGCCGCAGCGGCGACGTCCAGCGCCGCGCTTCCGTTTGCCACTGCGATGGCATGCTTGCGGCCCACATATTGCGCCATTGCCTGTTCGAAGCGCTCGACGAATGCGCCATCCGACGATATCCAGCCGGTCTCGATGCACTGGTTCAGGTAGATCTTTTCATTTCCATCGAGCAGGGGTTCATTGACGGGAATCATCGGGGTCCTCTTTCGGTTTCGAGTTCCTTGAAGCGCACTTTCTCCTGCTCACCAATATACGGTCCTTGCTTCACTTCGATGAAAGATGCGTCATCGAGTACTTCGAAGCCGTGTCCGCCCGCCGCCAGCAGGATGACATCGCCGGGCAGCAGCACGCGACTCGTCACAGGTTCTCGATCCGCGGTATAGAGCCTGACCAGCATACGGCCACGCTTCATAAAGAGGACTTCCTGCGTCCACTCGATCCGACGCGGAACACATGTATGCACGTGCGCGTCGATCAATTTTCCTGCTGGATGTTCCATGTAGGCGAGCTGCTGAGGAAACTCTCTTGGCGTCAGAAAGTTGACCCCTTCTTTCGAGTACGAGTCGCGGACGATGATGGCAAGCGTGACGCCCGCAACCGAGATGACTTCGAGATTCGGATTCTGAACGACCTCAGTGTTTCCTTCTGCCGATAAAGATTCCATGTTTATCCCCGACGAGAGCCTGCCGCATCCTTCCGGCACTGCAAACGTTCCGGAAGCCCGCTCGAGGCAAATCACGAGCCCGTGAACGGCCTCCGCACGCCCACGAAGCTTAGGACCGGCACACGGATGAGCGGACTCGAATGGCCGAATTAACCATGACGTTGGCCGAAGCGGATCTCGCGGTACGTGATGGTTCATGCACGCTCTTATCGACGATGTTGTCGACCGAGGGAAAGCTCAGCTAGCGACAATATCTTGGCACCGTCCGCCACAACCCAAACCTTGTTTATATGCATGGCTAACCTGACAATCGCACGTCAAGCTCGCACGTCAAGCCTCTCGGAATCCAGTGTCTGCGGGAAATCACGTTCCGATCAACGCACCTCAATGGACGATTGAGCATCAACATGAACAAAGGTTCTCGGATCTATGTCGCCGGACATCAAGGCATGGTCGGCTCAGCCCTTCTACGGTGTCTCGCCAGTCGCGGGTATCGCGATGTGATCACGCGATCACGACAGCAACTGGACTTGCTGGATCAGCGTGCCGTGACGGAATTCTTCGCCAGGGAGAACATCGACGTCGTGCTCCTCGCCGCGGCCAAGGTGGGCGGAATACATGCGAACTCGTCCCAGCCCGCCTCGTTTCTCTACGAGAATCTCGTCATTGAAACCAATGTTATCCATGCAGCATTTGCGCATGGCACGCCCGAGCTGGTCTTCTTCGGTTCGTCCTGCATCTATCCGAAGTACTGCCCACAGCCTATCCGCGAAGACTATCTGCTCACGAGCGGCTTCGAGCAGACCAATGAGGCCTATGCCATCGCCAAAATCGCCGGGCTCAAGCTCTGTGAAGCCTATAGCCGGCAGCACGGAATGCGCTACATATCGGTGATGCCCACGAATCTATATGGCCCGAACGATAACTATGATCTGCAGAACGGGCATGTTCTGGCAGCGCTCATACGCAAGACACATGAGGCGAAGCTCAACGAGATGGACTCGCTCTCCGTGTGGGGCTCCGGATCGCCCAGACGGGAATTCCTGCACGTCGACGATCTCGCGTCCGCCGTGCTCGCCCTGCTGGACAGCGCGCACGCCGAGGGCGTGTTCAATATCGGGTATGGCAGAGACATCGCGATTGCGGACCTCGCGCGCCTGATCTGCGATGTCGTCGGCTTTTCCGGATCGCTGAAGTTCGACTTGTCGAAGCCGGATGGAACGCCGAGAAAACTGCTCGACGTGTCGAAGCTGGTCGCGCTGGGCTGGTCGCCCACGATAACGCTAAGGGACGGCATTGCGGCGACGTATGCCGACTTTACGGCGAACGTGCAGAGAAACGGATACGCCAACGCCTAGCCCGCGCGCGCCACTCACAACGATTCGGAGAACCCCATGGCAAGCTTGCCGCTGAACGCAGATTCGACCTTCGACGACGGGCAAATCCAGGACGCCGCACACAATGCGCCGGCTTATGCCGACCTGTCCGCCCGTGAGACAGAACAAGCGCTCTTTACCCCCGAGTTCCTCTCCGTCGATGTCGGGCACGTGGTAGACGAGCTGAATCAGAAAGGATACTTTGCGTTTCCTTCGGCGCTATCGCCCGAGGCCATAGAGACCATAGAACGCGATGCGACCGAAACGAAGCATAAGTTGAACGTCAACAAGGTCAGCGGCGTATTCTCGGAGCGGCAATACTATCTGACGAACCTGCTCGCGATTTCCAGGACTTTCTACGAGTTCTCGACCTCACCGTTCGTCTTCGGGGTGTGCGAAGGATATCTTGGCGATCAGTTCCGCCTCAAGGCGTTGCGATACTACGAAACCTATGGCGGCCACCATATGCAGTGGCATACCGACAACAAGACCGACCGGGAGTTCGCCCATATCCCCGGCATCATCTTTATCTTCTATGTTTCGGATGTCGAAGACGGCGAGTTTCAGTACGTCGAAGGCTCGCATTTGTGGTCCGGAGAAAAGGCATACAGCGACTATACGGACGAGTTCATTGCCGATAACTTTTCGTCCTCCGTCAAATCCTTCAAGATGCCGCGTGGATCGCTCGTCATTTACAATACATATGGCATTCACCGGGCGAGACCGGTAGCGGACAAGAACTTTGTCAGGAAGAGCGTCTTCTTTCAGGTCGACAGTGAAATCAATAAATCCGAGCCCATCATCGTCAATACCGAATTCATTTCGAGACTCGATGATCGAATCTCGACATTCCTCGGTTTCGGTCGTCCCTCGAACTATGAGGTCTTTCCCAATACGTCGCTCAATTCGCTTCCGCTCGACGGGACCATGATGTCCGTCATGGGAAAGTACATGTTGTACCGGATGGCGCGCACGGCGTTCGCGAGCATTCCCCAGGCTCTCAAGCCCACGCTAAGGAAGATGATCGGGCGATGACTTTCGGCAATCGACGATGCACCGATAACGCCTACCGCGTTGCGCGTTCGGCCAGGATCGAAGACAGCGTGCGTCTGAAGGCGCCTTGTGTCAGCAGGCCCGAAGTCGCGGCTATTGCCTGCTCGATCTTCGTTCGCTTGCGCAGATAGATCTCCTCGGCGCTTCCGAGCGCATCGACGATCGACGCCGCTTCCGGCTTCGCAAAGCATATGGCTTCGTGAATCTCCTTTACGCTGATAGCCGGAAGGTCCGTGGATATGACCAGTCTTCCGGACGCGACATACTCGATAACCTTGAACGGAAATACGCCATTGCTCATCTTTTCGATCGAAGCGTGCAGATTGACCAGCACATCACAGTCCGAAATCAGTGAGAGCAAAGTCCCTTCATCGACACGTCCGTGAAAATGCACCGAGTGATTCTCGGCCGAAAGCGCCGCGAATTCCGATGCAAGCGGACCCGTTCCGCACACATGGAAGGTGAAGCGTCCGTTGGATAATCGGATCAGATCGAGAACGACATCGGCGCCTTTCTCGGCACTCAACCCGCCAAAATATCCGATGACGGTCCGCTCACCTTTCGCGCGTGAGAACGGCAGTCGCCGCCCGCATGTTTCGAGCAGGCCGTCGGACACCACGCCCGGACACAACACGACGGGGCAGCCGCTACGTCGATGCTCACGTATCGATAGATATTCATTCACCGCAAGGCATAGCGTCGGGGCCGGCAGAAGGAAACGCCATGCAATGAAGTCGAGCATGGGCTTGGGATGCCAGCGTCGTCGCGAGAAAAGCCAGTCTTCGAACTCGAGAACGAGACGCGCTCCTGAGCGTCTCGTGAGCACGCGAGCCAGCATCGATTCGAATACGTACGGGTTATAGATCCATACGACATCCGGATTTCCAAACTTAAAGATTTCACGACTCACGGCCGCCACTTCGAATAGATTCAACATCTTCCCGACCGGTCTTGCGGGATATCGGCGCAGCGTAATCTCACGGATATGCGCATCGCCGACGCGCGCATCGCGAACTTCTCTGGGCAAATACGCTTCTTCTTCGTGCGCCGTATTTACCAACACGACATCACGCGTCAGTTGTGTGGCCAGAGTGAGAAAGAACTCCAGTTTGCGAGCGGCGCCGAGGTCTCTGTTCGACTCGCGATTGGCTGCGCTATAGGGCGCGATAAACACCAGCATGTCCACTCCGCAGCACGTGTTCGAATGGGCGATTCCGGGCTACGTCGCCCGATGGCAGGCGCTCGCCAAAGTTCACGCGAGGCGCCCGGCTCGGGCTAAGCCGTTCCTCACTCGTGATGCTCCAGCGCCCGGTATCCGGCGAGCGTGATCAGCGCATCCCGTTTCGCTATCTGATAGTCGGAGAGCACCATCTCCTTCACGAGCGCATCGAAGGTCACTGTCGGCGACCATCCCAGTTTTGCATGGGCTTTCGACGGGTCTCCCAGCAACGTTTCGACTTCTGTTGGCCTGAAATAGCGAGGATCGACCCGAACGATAACCGTGCCCGGCGGAACGCGGCACTCCTTGCTCGTGACTGCCTCGACGATGCCGACTTCATCGACACCGCTTCCCTCGAAGCGAAGCTTGACGCCGAGTTCCGACGCCGCCTTCTGAACGAATTCCCTCACGCTGTACTGCACGCCCGATGCGATGACGAAGTCTTCCGGCTCCGGTTGCTGAAGCATGAGCCACTGCATCTGAACGTAATCGCGTGCATGTCCCCAGTCGCGCAACGCCCCGAGATTGCCGAGATACAGACAGTCCTGCGATCCGATCGCGATGCGGGCGATGGCTCGCGTGATCTTGCGCGTCACGAATGTCTCTCCACGGACGGGCGATTCGTGATTGAACAGAATCCCGTTGCACGCGTAAATGCCATAAGCCTCGCGATAGTTGACCGTGATCCAGTACGCATATAACTTTGCCACGGCATAAGGGCTTCGCGGATAGAACGGCGTGGACTCCCGCTGAGGCACTTCCCTGACCAGGCCGTATAACTCAGATGTCGATGCCTGATAGAAGCGCGCGCGCTTCTCGAGACCCAATATACGGATTGCTTCCAGTATCCGAAGAGCGCCCAGTCCGTCAGCGTTGGCTGTGTATTCGGGCTCCTCGAAGGACACGGCGACGTGGCTCTGCGCGGCCAGATTGTAGATCTCGTCCGGCTGAACACGTTGAATGATGCGCAGAATGCTGGTCGAGTCGGTCAGATCGCCGTGGTGCAAATGGAAGCGGCGCTGCGCCACATGATCGTCCTCATACAGATGGTCGATCCGGTCGGTGTTGAAGAGCGATGAACGGCGTTTTACCCCATGCACCTCATAGCCCTTGTCCAGCAGGAATTGTGCGAGATAGGAACCGTCCTGACCGGTGATCCCGGTAACCAGCGCGACCTTGTTCGGCATCGTTTCTTCTCCTCATGTGCGTACGCCACGTTCAAAATTCATTCAGGCGGTCTTGATGCTGGTCTCGCCTCGTCCGCTGCCATATCCGTACGAGGCACCGTATCCCGAGCCGTATGTGGATCTGTCGGCGGGAACATCGGTGAAAAGCACGCCGCTCACGCTGACGCCGCCCTTCTGCAAACGGCTCAACGCCTCGTGAACTTCGGCGACGGAATGTCTCCCGTGCCGCACCACGAAGAGGGTCGTCCCTGCCTGGCGTCCGATCAGCGTCGCGTCGGTGACGGCGAGCACGGGCGGCGTATCGATTACGACGCAGTCGTAACGCATGGAAACCGCGTGGATCAATTCACTCAGGCGTCCGCTCATGAGAATGTCCGCGGGATTGAGCGAGTCGCCGCCGCGCGAGATCAGATCGACGCCGTCCATGACTTCGCGCCGCACCACATCGTCGAATGCGTCTCCGTTCAGCAGCTCGCGCAATCCAGGACCGGCGGACGGCGCGAAAGACGCGTGCATGTTGCCCATGCGCATGTCGGCGTCGATAAGAAGGACTCGCTTTCCGCCAGCCGCCTGAACAGCCGCGAGATTGGCCGATAGAAACGACTTGCCGGCGCCGGGCGTCGAGCTTGTGATCATGATCACGTTGTTGCGCGGCGTGGCGCTGATCGACTGCAACGCCGTACGGAGACTTCGCACGCCTTCCACCGCCACGTCGCATGGTGAGCGCGCCGCCAGCACGTGAACGCCGGGATGTCTGCGGCGTATGTCGTCCTGCAATCGAACCTGCAGCTCGCTATGCGGCACGACAGCGCAAACGGGAATGCCAAGAGCCCGCTCGATCTCGACGCTTCGCTCCACGCCGCCGATCATCGCTCTGCGCAGGAATGCCGCAGCGATTCCGAGGACGATGCCCAGCACCGCGGACAGCGACAGAAGCACGCGCCAATTTGGTTTTACCGCCCTTTCCGGCGTCATGGCGCGATCGACGATGCGCACATTGCCGACGTTACCCGCCTTGATGACGCGAAGCTGTTGCGCGCTATTCAGGAGACTCGTATATAGCTCGGTGTCGACACGCACGTCGCGCATGAGACGAAGCGCCGTCTGCTCGGTATCCGGTAAGGTCGCGACGCGTCTGCTCAGAGCTTCGCGGTCCTGTTGCAAGCGGGCTATCTTGGCATTGATCCCCGTGAGCGTCGGATAGCCCGGCTGATAGTGCTGGGCGACGTCGTCGCGCTGCTGCGTGAGTGAGCGCATGGCCGTATCGAGATCGACCACTTGTTGCAGCAACAGCCGGCTTTCGGTGCTGAGATCGATCGTTCCTTTGCTGTTTCGAAAAGCGTTGTATTGCTCTTCCGCGTGCTGCAGTTCCTCCCGGAGTTTCGGTAGCTGACTCTCCAGGAAAAGAAGCGAATGCTCGGCTTCTGAAGATCGTCTCGCGAGGTCTTGCGCAAGGTATTCCTGAGCGACCGTATTGACGATATCGGCCACGCGCAATGGATCTGCGCCCTCGAGCGCAATGCCGATCATGCCCGACTGAGCCTTGCGTTCCGATATCGATAAGGCATTCTGGAGTGCAAGAATAGCCGCCTGTGCCGAGTTCGCCGTCAGGGTGAATTCGCAGCCGGCGGGCGCGTCGAGGTCGGCGACGAGCACGCGGACTTCTCCATTGCCATAAGGCGTCGTCAATTGCTTTCCCACCGTTCCCTGTCCGAGAACGATTCCATCCGGCGCGATCAGTTCGAACGACTTGTCCTTTCCAGCCTTGACGAGAAACTGTTGGCCGATTGCCGAGCGCGGCACGTCGAACGCCGAGACTTCGATTGCCTCGTCACCCCATGCGAAACGCCGCAAACCGAAAGGCAGTTCCGAGCCACTCCATCCTCCACCGCCTAGCGTCGCGATCCAGCGACCGATAAGCGGAAAATAGCGCGGATGCGCAGCAACTTCGAGGTGCAATTGGCGCACCGTCTCGCCTACCACGAGCCGCGAACGAATCAGCTCCATCTCGGTATCGGCGTCCGCCTTCACCTTCGAATCGAATATTGCGGAAAGCCGGCCCAGCGCTTCGGTGTCCGATGAACTCGACGTCTGCGTGCCGATTTGCACGAGCGCATCCGCTCGATACATCGGCTGATTCAACGCTCCGTAGAACGCTCCCAGCGCGAAAGTGCCGAGCGCGACCGCGCATACGAGACGTCGGCTGTCGAAGACGACCCGGAAGTACTCCGATATCGACACGTTGTCCCCGTGCATCGAATCTCCCCGCGTGCTCTGCTTCATCGAGACCATATTTATGCCGATCGGGTTCGTTGCGTCCCGAAAGCAAGGCACGCCCGGGAGACGCGATTGTGTGAAGAACGACGCGTCGAGTGTGCGTTCGTCCGGACAGTTACCCTGGTTCTCGTCAACGAAGAAACGAAGCAGCACGGGATCATGGAACGATAGGTCCACGAGGTTCCCTGTCTCCGCCACGATGAGAACTCTACATATATCTGCGCCGCACGTTTCGCTTGCCGACTGAAATCGCCAAGATGTTGTCGGCAACGGCAATAGTGCCGGTAATAACCGGACCGTCGTACGGATGGGTGGCGTGCTTCGGCAAGGCTTTGTCGGCTGGCGCGAACAAGCGTCTTGTACCATCCGACGGATAACTGATATCAAGCTTCACATATTCGCCGCGCGAAACCCATTGACGAATGTTCATTCAATTCCAAATTCTAATTAGGTACCCGAATGAAAATCCTGATGATTTCGCTGAACTATGCCCCCGAGGTCTCTGGCATCGGGAAGTATTCGTCAGAGCTTGCAGAATGGTTCGCAAAGCGGGGGCATACAGTACGCGTGATCACGGCGTCACCATACTATCCAGGCTGGCGGGTACAGGAAGGGTATAGCGCACGCAGGTACTCGACAGAAGCGCTCAACGACGTATCGGTGATGCGCGTGCCGTTCTGGTGTCCCCGGCGGCCCTCCGGAATAAAACGCCTGATTCACCTGATGAGTTTCGCCATTGCCGCCGTACCCCGGGCGCTTGCTCAGATACGCTGGCGCCCCGATCTCGTGTGGTTCGTCGAGCCGCCCTTGTTCGCGAGCCCGCTCGCATTGCTGACCGCGCGCGCAAGCGGCGCGCTTTGCTGGCTTCATATCCAGGACTATGAGATCGATGCGGCATTCAACCTCGGCATGCTCAAAGGTGACGGATTGCAAAGGCTCTGCCTGAAGGTCGAGCGAGCGCTTCTTACACGCGTGGACGGCGTTTCAACCCCTTCGGCAGCGATGACGCAACGCGCCGCCTCGAAGGGCGTAGCCGATGACAAGCTATGTCTCGTGCCAAACTGGGTCGACACCGCGAACATTCGGCCACTTGGGCGAACAAGTGCTTACCGTGGCCGGCTCGGTATCGACGAAAACGCGATCGTGGTGCTGTATGCCGGGAATCTGGGCGCCAAGCAAGGCCTCGAACTGCTTCCTGAAGCCGCCCAATTGCTGCTGCATCGGCGTGACATCGTCTTCGTCATATGCGGCAATGGTCCGGCGCGAGAGCATCTGAAGGCGCAAGCGGCGGGGCTTCCGAATATCAAGCTTATCGGCTTGCAATCGAACAAGCGTTTCAATGAATTGATGGGCCTTGCGGATATCCACGTTCTCCCTCAACGTGCCGACGCGGCCGATCTCGTGATGCCGTCCAAGCTCGGCGCGATGCTCTCGAGCGAACGGCCGGTTGTCGCAACTGCCGCCGAACATACGGAGTTATGGAACATCGTTCATGCGGTGGGCATCGTAACCGAGCCTGGCTCCGCGGCCGCAATGTCGCAGGCGATTGCCCGCCTCGCCGACGATCCGGCATTGCGAGAACGCCTCGGCGCGCTCGGGCGAGGTTATGCGACGACCCATCTTTCCCGAGAAAAGATCCTCACTGCGTTCGAGAGCCGAGTCGTGATCGACCTCCGGAAGAAGCGCGGAATCCCGGATCGCGTCATTACTTGAGTCGGTGCCGCGTGTACGCGGCAATCCGGCATTTCGACTCACACAACGTGCGCAAGAATGCGCCTTCTAAATAGCCCGATATACACGGCATAGTCCGCCACTACGCTGGCAATGATGGTTGCCCAGATCGCCCAATCGACCGTGCCGAACTTCCTGAGCAGGTATATCTTGAGCGGAATGGAAATCAGGCAAAAGACCAATACCGTAAGCAACTGCGGTCGCAGTTCATTCACACCGTTGAGAAAGATCGCGAAGGAATTGCCCGTCGCTTCGACCACGGCGGACACGGCCACGGCGCACCGGAGTTCAAACGGCACATCGAGTTGATCGCCGGTCCAGACCTTCATAAGCCAGGACGACAACGCGAGGATCGTCATGCTCATCAGCAACGCGGTTCCCGTGGTCACGCACATGGACAGCTTCAGCGTGTTTCTGATGAATACCTTTTCGCCTCGTGATCGCGCGTCCGCATAGAGACCCCACAGCGGGACCGACAGCATCCCGATCGTCACGGCGATCGCCTGGAATAGCCGTTGGGCGACCGCGAGTCTCGCCACTTCCTTGACACCGAGAACGTTCGATACGATCAACGGGTCGCAGGCGCTGCCGCATATCATTCCGATCTGGAGGATGAAGAATATGCTCCCCGTCTTCATCAGCACCGTGCTGTCGCGCCAGCCAGGACCGGCCCAGATGCGGCGGCAGAGTGAAAATATCCGCTCGCGATGAAGACGCACCAGAAGGATCAAGGCGCTCGCGACTTGCACGCCGTACGTGCACACGACGAGATATGGCATGGGCGCATGCGAGCGCGCACAGAGATAGAGCAGCGGCAACGAGCAAAAATATCCGATCGCCGCAACGGTATGAGGCTCCCATGCCCGCTGCAAACCGAAGAACACCTTTCTCACGCCACCCAGCGGAATGTTCACGCAAAACAGCGCGATGAAGGTAAGCGTCGACAACACAGCCTCCCGCGCGACCTCCGCCGACCCGATCTTGAGCACCCGCTGAAAGTCGATCAACATCACGGCGCAGATCAATACGCCTCCGACCGCCAGACCGATTACGGTGAGCAGTAATACCCCGCGCGTTACGATCGTCTGCACGGCGTCGTCATCGTCGGCCGCTTTGGCATCGGCAACGAGATTGACGAGTCCGTTCGCGACGCCCAGATCCAGAACCTGCAGCATGACCGCGAGACTCGATATCGTCATCCAGATGCCGAAACGCTCTTGTCCGAGATAGGGAAGCGTAAAGGATACCGACAGCACCACCACCGCAAAGCCCAGCGCCGCACTTACCGCGTTGCAGCCGACCGAGCGCGCGGCGCGAGCATAGCGCTCCCTGTCGCGCCCTTCGGAAGCGCCGACACCGAAAGGCAAACGACGAAAGCATAACCGTAGGATGGAAGCCGGTGCGCGCGCGAAAGAACGATCTGAAAGCGCCATGAGGTCGTCTCATCTATGACGCTTCTCTTCCGCTCGACGATAACCCAGGGAAAGAACAGCGACGGTTAAACGGAACATCGGCATCGACAACTTCGGACGGGCGCGCAAGCACGCCAAAGTTCACGCAATCCGGCCGCTCATCAAAGCGATATAGTTTTGAGCTACGCGGGAAACGTGGAAGCGATCTTCGAAGCATTGCTTCGCCGCGACTCTCATTGCAGTCTTGGTGTCTTCCGGCAAACGCGTCCATTGCATTAGGAGGCGAGTGATGCCCTGCTGCGTGTCTTCGTCCGCGAGTCCGGCGCCATCGCCGACGACCTCTTGCCAGATTCCGACCTTATCGGTCAAAAGCACCGGCACTCCGCATGCGAGTGCTTCAACCACTACCACGCCGAAGTTCTCCTGATGCGATGGCAGGATCATGACGTCCGCCGCTTGCAACAGGGACCATTTATCGGTTCCCTTCACCATGTCGAGCCAGGTGATGCGCCCGGAAAGTCCGAGTTGCTCCGCTTCGCGACGCAGTTTCACTGCGAGTCCGTCGTTGTCCGGCCCTGCGATGACGAGCCGATAATCGGCGGCGGCGTCCTTTATTTCGTGAAACGATCGGATCAGCAAGTCGCAACCCTTCTTTTCATGAATCCGCCCGAGAAAAAGAATGAGTTTCTTGTTTCCCGACTCGCCGGGAGAACGCCATCTTTCGATCTCTGTCATCCCGATCGAAGGTGGTGGCGCGGTGCCGATCGTCATCGTCGTTTCCCTGGCTCTGTACAACGGAAAGGCCTTGCGTGCCAGTTCGCGCTCGCTTTCCGTCGTGAATAGAACGCCTTTTGCGCCATTGACCACGTGTCGTTCCACGAACAGCCAATAGATCAGCTTCTTTGCGTACTTGAGCGGCTTACCGACGTTGAACCACGGATCGAGCATGCCATGCGGCATGACGAAATAGGGGATGTTTCCAGGACGCAGCGAAAACACCGCCGCCGCGCTGTGAAATTGCCAGATTCCGTCTACGACAATCCCATCGTATTGCCTGCCGTGTTGTTTGAGCCATCGAATCAGACGCAGACTCAAGGCGTATTTGCCAGCATAGTGCCCAAGGCGGACCACGCGATCGAATGCGCCATCGTCCGTCTTGTCGGCATGCACCGAAGAGTCGAGACAAACGATGTCGACCGTGTGTCCGCTAAGGCGCAGTTCTGTCGCGAGCCTCTTGAGAGCCTCGGCTGGGCCGCCATAGCGCGCTTCCAGAGACGGAATGATGTGAAGCGTTTTCAAAGACGTCCTCCGATGATTCGTGATCCGCGCGAGCCACCATAAGATGAATGGACTGTCGTGCTGTCGCATCCGCTTGCCGAGGCCACCATGAACTGCATTCGCTCCGGATAGCCATCGTAGTGGCTGGTCCGCCTGAAAAACGCCATTGGCGGAAATCATCAAGCTTTTGGCCGCTGTCCTCGCACGCGGATCATGGTCGGAGCGCGCACGACTGCCTCAATCGGTCAGCCAACGTCTTGTTGAGATCAGTCAGAACACGGTCCGCCCATACACGACCGGCTACCGTTGAGAGTGCATGAATCAGCGGTCCGATCAACGAGCGCCCTACTGCGCCGCACGCATCCTATTCCGAGGGATTGAAGATATGCTGTCCAAGAGAGCTGCATCGAATGCGCTATACGATGGTGATCTGGCAGTTCCCCGCATTACCCTTGCACACGCCGATTATCTCGAACACCCAGACGCCGCGGATCCGCCGCCCAAGAAATTTCATGTCCGCCCCATCCGATTGGTTGTTATCTTCGAGCAGGACAATTCGATGGGTGGAGGATTTCAACAGGCGATCAACGCCGCGCTTCTGACCAAACGTCTGCCGCCTGAACTCTGCACCGTGACGCTAGTCACGACACGTCAGTCGACGATCGAAGAATTACATGGTATTGGTATCGACGCTATTTACCTTCCCAGTGGGCGTTTGCAGCGGTTGCTCGCGCGCTTTCATGTGATGTGGCGACAGCTGAATCCATCCCCATTGCTTAAGCAGAAGAATCACTTCAATTGGCTGGATAGAGCTCTGCGGGACATCGGCACGGACCTGGTCTATTTCACATGTCCGTCTTTCCTGGCACTGGTTACCACGCAGTTCAGTTATCTCTTTACTGTCTGGGACCTTTCGCACAGAGACGAAGTCGACTTCCCCGAGGTGCGGTCAGGTGGCGAGTTCGAGCGTCGTGAGCAGATCTATCAACAGGCGTTGAAGAAGGCGACCGGCATCATCGTGGACTCGGACGCGGGTCACGACAACGTGGTCCGACGATACGGCATCGATACAGATCGAGTGCATGTGATTCCGTTCTCTCCCGGCGTTGCAACCCAGCTACCCGAGCACGAGCTCGATCATCCGGATCGCTTCGTCGATATCAAGGCCAAATATGGCCTGAATTGCGACTACATCTACTATCCCGCGCAATTCTGGCCGCATAAGAACCATGTCTATTTGCTAAGGGGATTACGCAGTCTGGAAGATCGTTTCGGCATCAAGATGGGTGCTGTTTTCTCGGGGCGGGACTTCGGAAATCTTGCTTACGTACGATCCGTCGCGGCCGAGCTCAGGCTGACCGACCGAGTCCGCTTCGCCGGATACGTGCCCGATCACGAGCTGCCCTGCCTCTACCGACAGGCGACCGCGTTGGTGATGCCCACGTATTTCGGACCCACGAACCTGCCGCCCTACGAAGCATTTCAACTAGGGGTTCCGGTGCTGTATTCGGATCTCAAGGATTTGCGCGATCAGGTCGGTGACGCGGGTCTTCTTATCGATCTCTGCAATCCGGACAGTATGGCCGACTCGCTTCGAAAGCTCATGATCGATCCCGGCCTGCGGCAGACTCTCGTCGAACGAGGAAGGCAACGGATAGCGTCGCTCACGGATGACCGGCGCCTTTCGGTGCTTCAGCGCGCGCTGGAGGCTTTCCAGGCTCGACGTATGTGTTGGGAGCCTTGCCCGCCGACTCCTCATAATGAAGATGGGTACTCGCTCCAGGCCAACAGAACCCGCAAAGTCTGAGAACCCGTGTCTTGTGCAATGACTGCAGCAAGGGGAATCCAAATGGCATCAGAGCTCGGCTACGAACAAACGTCAGCCCCGGAGGTTCCTTTGGAGGAGGCGAACGATGACTATCCAATGGGCGGCGTGATCGACCTTAGCCGTGCCGGAAAGGGTAACTTCGTGAAGATGCGCTCGCCGCTCGTCGAAGCGCTCTGGTTCATCGTCGAAGCGAGCATCATCAATAACAAGCTCGTTCCTTTCTCCGGCCTGCGCGTTGCGCTGTTACGGCTATTTGGCGCCAGGATCGGCGTGGGCTGCCGCTTCCTGCATCCCGTTCGCGTGAAAGCGCCCTGGAATCTCGTGGTCGGCGATCATTGCTGGTTCGGCTTCGATACCTGGATCTACAATCAGGCGCCCATTCGTATCGGCTCGCACGTTTGCATCTCGCAGAGCACGTTCCTCACGACCGGATCGCATGCCATGGGCACGACGATGAACCTGCGCGTCGCGCCGATCGTCATCGAAGATGGTGTGTGGATCACGGCGAACTGTGTTGTGCAAATGGGCGTGACGATCGGCCGTTCAGCAGTGGTCACGCCGATGTCCGTCGTACATCGTTCACTTGCGCCCGAGGGTGTGTATGGCGGCAACCCGTGCCGCTTCATTCGCAAGCGTTTCGATTGATTGTCGATGGCCGATGCATATCCTGCGCGGAGCATAGCATCGGTTATCTGACGACAACATCAAAGCCGTTTCCGCGACCGTCCACGGAATTCCGTCGGAGACATCGAGAATTCCTTGCGGAACAGCTTGGAAAGCCTTTCGCCATTACTGAGCCCTGTTCGACGAGCGATCTTGTCGACCGGAAGATCGCTACTCTCGAGCAATTTGCAGGTGAGTTCGAGCCTCGCGCGCAGCAGGTACTTCGAAGGCGTGAGCCCTATCTCGCGTTTGAACAAGCGCAGGAAGTTGCGCTCACTCATCGAGAACATTCGCGCAGCATCGACGACGGATATCGGTTTCGAGCAGTTCTGCGCAAGCCAACGTGCCGATGCGCGCGCTTTCTCCGCAAGCGTCTGGTCGCACATCTCCTCGAACGAACCCGCTAAAGATATTTCCCCGGCAGAGCCGAGCCGGTCCGCTACGCGCACAGCCAGTTCAGCACCCAGATCCCTTCTGAGTAACGCGAGCGAGGACATCAGCGCCTGGTCGCGCTCATGCTCCGGAACGCTCGGCGGTGATTCGGCACGTATGCCCTGCTTGATCGATGGCCAGTCGCGCTTCCCCAAACCAGCGGCCGACAAGAGCATCTGAGCATTGCCGATCGCGGTGATGGTGACACTCTTTGCACTGACCCGTCGCAATAGATCGATGAGGCCATCATCGGCAGACGCGCGTGCGACACCGCTTCCGCCGGTGACGAAGAGGTTATCGAGGCTATCGAATTCCCTGCCTGCCAACTGTTCTGTCCAGACCGACATCGAAGAAGAGCACGAAACCGTGCCACCGCGAACCGATAAGAGGTTGACGCGATAGGTCAATGACCGGCTCTGAGCTTCGAATTGCAACTCGTTTGCCACGTGAAGCGCCTCGGCAAGCGTACCGGCGGCAAGCAAAGAGAATCCATCGTATATGACAATGCCGACATGCTTGACCGCCGCAGAATCCTTTACGGGACGAGTGCGATTGTTATTGCACGCTATCGCGTCGAACACGTGGGATGAGGTTGACATGACGGAGCCCCTAGGTCGTTGCGTTAGTGTTCTTCGTACTAAATGGGCAGATCGACTACCGGGCTTCATCGAAACGTGCGATTCGACGAGCTCACGAGAGCAGGTTACAGGCAAGAAAAAATTACGTCGAGACTTCGACAAAAATAGCTTTCCATATGAAAAAAATTCAACATCGATCATACGGATGAATGGTTACGGACGTTCGTATAGACGTGATGCATGAATCACGTCATATCAAAGTTAACGAGCTGCTTTTAATTCATATGCTATGAAGAGACTTTCATTGTGATCTAGAGGCAAATGCAAGCTTCGGCAGATGGATTGGGTGGGGCCCGACAAGGTGTTGGCGATTTCCGTCTGACCTTCATCCGCTCTTTCGTAACGGCGTACATTTCCTGAACGCGACGTCTGACAGTCCACTTCTCGATTTAGCTCGCGCTCACTGAGTGACATTGCCGACCTATGCGTACTTCGAGCACACATTTCGATGATGTGACGCCACTGCCGACTACCCTACCGGCGGAAGCAAGCTGGATCGTGATCGCAGCGGGAATGGCGTGCGTGATTTCGATCCAGTTTGGCTATACCGTTCACCTGTCGATAGGAAGCGCTTGCTTCGCCCTCGCCTGCATCTACACGATCAAAAGGCTGACGCCCCTTTGGCTCGGTGTGGGGCTTCTCGGTGTCGTGCTCGTCGTCATTCCACATCTTTTTTCACCGGACGATTTCGCCGTCGATGCGTTGTATCGGTCTCTCCGCGAAGCGGCCTGCTTCTTTGTTCTCGTCGTCCTCAAGACAGTAACGTTGAACTTCAGCTTCGAGAGCCAGGCGAGAATCGCAAGAGCAATCTGGATACTCATGATCGCGCTGCTGGTTATGAGTGCGCTGCAGGCCATCGATCTCAAATACAGTCGAAGCGAACTATTCTTTGTCCCCTACGCTTTTTTTGCTCCGCCAAGCACGCCGGGCGGGTGCTGGACGATCGCGGCCTGCTGGCTTCAATTCGAGCAAGCGCACGGCATCCTGACCGTGATACGGCCATCCGCTACGTACTCGGAGCCTTCGTACCTCGGGTTTATCGTGCTATGCCTCGTTTTCGTGAGCCAGAATGTTCTCAAGGGACGCCACGGTGGCGGGAAGATGGCCTTCATCGCCGCCGCGATGGCGACCGTCTTGCTGGCTCAGACGACGAGCGGAATCATCTCCATCGTCATCATGCTTCTCTTCGCGACCAGACCGTCCCCCGCGAAGACGGCGGGGATCATACTCGCCGCTCTTCTCTTCGCGACTGGCGCCGGCGTCGTGATGAGCGACCGAGTCTCCGACATCTTGCGGGGAACGGACATGTCGTTCCTCGCACGATTCACCTACCCCTTCCAGGCGGTGAGTCAGGTTCTTGAAAAAGGTTACGTGCTCGGCGTCCCGTCCGAATCCCTGGCGAAGCTGGTATCGAATGAGGTTTTAGCCGCAACGGATTTGAGCGCCGGTGCAAGTGACAATGGGCTTATCAACATGTTTCTCCTATACGGGATATGCGGAGGCATTGCCTTGTTGGCGATCCTCTTTCTGCGCTGCACCTTTCCCGAGATTGTCTTTCTCGTTCTTTCGATGCAATTCAATGGCAGTATCTTTACTTACGACAAGGCGACCCTGATTTCCTTATCCCTGATACTCTTCAAGGCGCGCTTCGACGCAAATAGCGGACGGCGTAGCTTGTCGTTAGAGGATGAGCCTGTGGATCGCCTTCCTTATCTCAGAGCCTTACCGTCCCGGCTCGCGAAGCCAATCAAAGATGTCGCTGCTACACCATGAAACCGAAATTCCGGTCATGCACGAGATGGCTGATGCTCGCACTTTTCCTGTTGAGTGTCAGACACGGCTACGGTACGACGTTGTATGTCGCGGAGCACGGGAACAATAAGTCTTCGGGCCTAAGCACCGCACTTGGTACTTCAAGCGGCCCGCTCGCGGATATCGGAGAAGCGATAAAAAGAGCAAGCCAGTATTACAACTCCAAAGCGCCAGCGACTGTGTCCATTGCGGTCATGGACGGCGTATATCGGATTGCAGCGCCCATCCGGATCGCACAGAACGCCTCGGGACCGCCGCTCCCTCCTTTGCGAATCTATGCCATCAATGCTGGTGCGGTACGAATCAGCGGCGGTAAAGAGATTACTCAATCACGCTCTCTGAAGTCGGGCGAGGTAACGGACGTTCCGGCTGCTGCAAGGTCGGCTATTCGTGTCTTCGATTTCTCGGCAAGCCCTTCCGGACTTCATGATCTGGAGGCGCATGGCTGGAACAATCCTGCCACCGTGGCGAACACAGACCTCTACTTCAAGGGCACGCGGATGCGCCTGGCGCGCTGGCCGCGGATTGACTATGCCACCATCACTTCCGCGAATGCCGGTGAGCCTGACACGGTCTATGTCACGCCCACACCTCCCGGTCGATTCACAAGTGAGATAACCCTATTTGCGGCAGGCTACCTTTCCTATGATTGGGCCATGGAGGCACTGCCGGTGGTTGCGGCAAACAGCAGCGGGAGCCGTATCGTGCTCGGCGCGGCTCCGTCTCTTCCAGTCCAGATCGGCGGACGATTTTTCCTGGAAAATGTTCCTTCCCAACTGACGGCTCCGGGTGATTGGGTCCTGGATGTCAAGGGCCGGCGTATTCTTTTCTGGCCGCCCTCCAACGATATGTCGGGCACTGAGATATCGAATGCCGAATCATTGATGACACTGGACGGCGCAAGCGACGTTGAACTGAACGGCCTCAGTTTCGAATTGTCTCGTGGCCCGGCGATCGTGATCACGAACTCGGATAACATCCGCGTGATCAACTCGACGATTCACAACATCGGTGGACGCGCCATCGACGCCTCAGGAAACCGGATCCAGGTTAAGAATTGCAGCATCCACGATGTGGGCGACGGCGGGGTGTACATAACAGCGGGAGATCGGACGAGTCTGGCACCGGGCGAATCAACCGTCTCCGGTAACGACATCTACAACTACAGCCTTTGGAACTATACCTATCGCCCCGGAATTCAATTGTCGGGCGTTGGAAACATAGCGACCGGAAACCGCATTCACGATGCGCCGCATATGGCCGTCAAACTAGAGGGCAACGACCATACGCTCGCATCCAATGAAATCTACAACGTGGTTCAGGACTCGAGCGACGCCGGTGCAGTCTACATGGGTCAGGACTGGACTCAGCGCGGCAATGTTATACGCGATAACCATCTCCATGACATCGGAACACCTTCCCGGGATGTGCGGGGCGTCTATCTCGACGATCAAATCAGCGGAACGTATGTTTTGGCGAACGAGTTCGTTCGCGTTACCCACGCAGTCTTTGTGGGCGGTGGTAGAGACAACGTCGTTTCCGACAATGTATTCATCGACAGCAATCCGGCAATCGAGATAGATGACCGGGGTCTCACCTGGCAGGCAGCTGCGGTCCGCGATCCCGACGGGCCCTTTATGCGCGGGTTGGAGGCCGTCCCGTATACCGGAAGTGTTTATAGCAAGTATCTGCATCTCAAAGACATACTGATCGACAACGTGGGAGCGCCGAAATACAACGTTTTTCAAAATAACACGATGGTGCGCAGCGGCTGCCCTGAATTCGCCAGCGGCAACACATGCACCAATTGAAGTAAAACCGACAAACCAGGGAAAGACGATGAACCGTGCGCAGTCACTCATGGCAGCGATCGCCGCCGGTCTTTTGCTGAACGCTTGCGGCGGCGGATCTTCTTCATCAGACGTTGCACAGGCCGTCAAGGCGCCCACGACGTCTTCACCGAATCTGGTTGCTATCGGCGATAGCCTGACGGAGGGAGTCGGATCGAGTAATGGTGGATATCCTGCTTTGCTTTCTGGAATGTTGAATGACAGGCCCTATGCCAATCTCGGCATTGGGGGTCAGACATCGACGCAAATAGCGTCTCGGATCGGTGCGCTGCCGTCGGCAATGACACTCGACGGAAACGCTGTCCCGGCGAGCGTGACTGCAGTCAGTGTCACCAGCTTGTCTATCGATCTGTTATCGACACCCGCCGACGACACCGCGCGCAGCAAGTCCGGAAGCCTCTGTTCGGCTCACGGGGTGCTGCAACGTACGGCCGTCGGTGGTCCACCTTCCACGAGCGAGATCTACACATTCACTCGTGACGCACCCGGCCAGGCAGTCTCGTGTTCTCCCGCTTCCGCGTTCCTCGCCGATTCGGACGGCTATGATGCATGGACTGCCATCATATGGGTCGGTCGAAACAACTACGACGACGTTGCAACCGTCGTCGCCGATGTCAAAGCTATCGTGCAGTGGCTCAAGCCTTCCAGCGCGCATTTTGCCGTACTGTCGGTCATAAAAGGCGAGTTCAGCTATGAGTATGCCGGCGCCCTTGGCGCTCAACACATCGACCAGATCAATGCCGAGTTGAAAGCGGCATATCCCGGCAATTTCGTCGACATTGAGACTGTTCTGGTCAATTCGTACGATCCGAACCTTCCTCAGGATGTCATGGACCATATGAACAATATCCCGCCGACTTCCTTGCGCTCGGATACGGTCCATCTCAACGATGCCGGATACGGCATCGTCGCCGCACAGTTGAAGTCCTTCATTTCGGCCAGGAACTGGTAGTACCCGGCCTACCGCATACACTTTCGCCGCGATCACTCATCCGCCAGCGGCGCATTGGAAGTCTCGCGGCTTGCGAGCATCGCAACGAGCGCGACGCCCGATGCCGCCACGAGATACCACGCCGGCGCCAGCCTGTTGCCCGTGACGCCGATGAGCCATGTCGCGACGAGCGGCGCCGTGCCGCCAAAGAGCGCATTCGCCGCATTGAAGCAAAATGCGAAGCCGCTATAACGCACGCGAGTCGGGAAGATCTCCGACAAAAAACACGGCAGCGTGCCGTCGTTCATCGTGAGCAGCGCGCCGAACGCAATCTGGATCGCGACAATCATCGCGAAGCTCGCGCCCGCCAAGCCCTTGAAAAGCGGCACCGTCAATACGGCGAACAGAATCGATGCGCCGATAAGCATCGACTTGCGTCCCACGCGATCGGATATCGCGCCCATCACGAAGATCAGGCCGATATACGTCGCAAGGGAAATGGTCGCCGCCATGAACGAGGCCGTCTCGCTCATCCCCATCTCGGTAGAGAGATACGTGGGCATATAGCTCAGCACCAGATAAAACGCCACTGCATTGAGGCAGGTCACGCCGAAAGCAATCAGCATCCGCCCACGATGTTTCGACAGCAATTCTGCTATCGGCGTCTGCGCGCCATGATGATTCCGTTCCATAGCCTTGAAGCGCGGCGTGTCTTCCAGCTTGACGCGGATATACCGCCCGATCAGGCCAAATGGCGCGGCCAGCAGAAACGGCAGACGCCAGCCGAAAGAGTGCAATTGTTCGCTTGTGAGCGCGGCATGCATGAGCGCGACGAGAATCGAACCGAACAAAAGACCCGCAGCCGTGCTCGCTGGAACAATGCTCGTATAAAAGCCGCGCCGCTTGTCCGGCGCGTACTCGGCGAGGAATGCGGCCGCGCCCGCATATTCACCCGAAGCAGAGAAGCCCTGCACCACGCGCACCAGAAGCAGCAGGACCGGCGCGAGCATGCCGACCTGCGCATAGGTCGGCAACAGCGCGATCACGAAAGTCGAACACGACATGATGAGAATCGACAAGGACAATGAAGTGCGCCTGCCTATCCTGTCGCCGACGTGGCCCCACACGATGCCGCCGATCGGCCGCACGATGAACGAGATCGCGAACACGCCGTAGGCGGCGAGCAAACCCGTCGCGCCGTCGGTCTTCGGGAAGAACACGACGGCGATGATCGTCGCCAGATAGCCATAAGATGCGTAGTCGAACCACTCGACGAAATTGCCGATGAAGCTCGCGCAGGCGGCACGCTTCAATAGCTTCGGATCGACTTGCGTGCTTTCCTTATCCAACACCTCGGGCAACGCAACCTGCGCGGTTACCGCTCTTTCCGTGTTCATCGAATGTCTCCGGACGTGATGATGCGATTGCTTCGTGCGCTCCGGCGACGACACCGTCGCCGGTTCGTGCAGTGCCCGCTCAGGCAGCGATGATGTTGTGCTCGGGTCCGTAAGGGAAGCCCGTGATGTTGGTCGCGCCCTTCTCGCCGACGACGAGGATGTCGTGTTCGCGATAACCGCCCGCACCGGGGAGGCCTTGCGGCAGCATGATCATGGGCTCCATCGAGACGACCATGTTCGGTTCGAGCACAGTGTCGATGTCCTCGCGCAGTTCGAGCCCCGCTTCGCGCCCGTAGTAATGCGAAAGCACGCCAAACGAGTGACCGTATCCGAACGTGCGGTATTGCAGCACGCCGTATTCGGCGTAAATCTTGTTGAGCTCGTTTGCGATATCGCAGCATCGCGCGCCCGGCTTGATGAGTTCGAGCCCCGCCTCATGGACCTCGACGTTGATCTTCCACAGGCGCAGATGAGCGTCGGAGCAGTGATCGAAGAACATCGTGCGTTCGAGCGCCGTGTAATATCCCGCGATCATCGAGAAGCAATTGAGGCTGAGGATGTCGCCTTTTTCGACCTTGCGCGTGGTGACGGGATTGTGCGCGCCGTCGGTGTTGATACCGGATTGAAACCAGGTCCAGGTATCCATGAGTTCCGAATCGGGAAAGCGGCGGGCGATCTCGCGCACCATCGCCTGCGTCGATGCAAGCGCCACTTCGTGCTCGGGCACGCCTTCGTGAACGGCCTGTGCGAGCGCCGCGCCGCCGGCATCGCACACATTCGCGCCGTGCTTGATGACATCGATTTCTTCCGCCGACTTGATCATGCGCATGCGCATCGTCTGCACGCCGATATCGACGAATTCGACCGATGGCAGCGCGGCCTTGAGCTTCGATAACATCTCGACCGGAAGCTGATCGAACTCGGCGCCCACGCGTCCCTTGTTTTCGATTTCTCCTTGCACGGCGCGGAAAAAGTTATCGCGTTGCCAGTCGGTATAGACGACGTTGTAGTCGCCCACGGTGCGGCGCCACGGCTGGCCACCGTCGATGTTCGCTGAAATCGACACGGCCTTCTTCGGCGTCACGACGAGACCGTATTTGCGCCCGAACGAGCAATACAGGAA
This sequence comes from Caballeronia jiangsuensis, assembly GCF_046030135.1. Lineage (NCBI taxonomy): Bacteria > Pseudomonadati > Pseudomonadota > Betaproteobacteria > Burkholderiales > Burkholderiaceae > Caballeronia > Caballeronia jiangsuensis. The sequence goes on along the minus strand of NZ_JAQQDB010000008.1, from coordinate 191,951 downwards.
GTCAGCGTAGTAGTTGATGTTGTGGTACGACGTGAACAGGACAGCGTCGATGTTTTCCCGGGCCATCAGTTCGCGCAGCCTGCCGTAGCGATTCGCGTATTCGGCGTCGGAGAACGTGTGCTTCGCTTTATCGCCGTTCTCGATGCGGATGAGGTTCTCCATTTTCATGCACTCAGCTCCTGGGTGAAAAGTTCGTCGGTGTGAGTGAATGGTAGGAGCGTGGTGGTTTCGAATATTTCCTGATTCGACGTCAAAATTCTCATTTTCGACATCGAGGGTTAACCACGAACGGCGCGTGCGCACGCCGCTTTTAGAGGGACTTTTGATATCGCCGGCGATCGGCTATCGGCGAGATGCCGAACTGAGCCTTGTAGCGCGTAGAGAAATGAGTGAGCGATGTGAAGCCGGTGCGCGTGCAAACTTCTTCAAGCGTGCGCGCGGTTCTATAAAGCAATTGACGCGCGCGCAGAAGGCGTATTTCGAGGTAAGCCTGTGCCGGTGTCTTGTCGAAGCGCTCCTGAAACCATCGCTCGAGTTGACGTTGGGAGACCTTCACGAATGCCGCGATTTCCGCGATGCTGAGCGTCTCCTCGATATTGCTTTCCATGACCTGCAATGCTTCGTCGAGTTTCGCGTGCGCATCGCCGATGTATTGCCTGAGCGACGTCACCTGCCGCTCTTCATGACCGCGCCTCTCTGCGACGAGCAACTCGAGCACGCGCGCCGCGAGCGCGGGACTGCCCGGCGGAAGCGCGAGCAAATGCACCATCAGATCGAGCGGCGCGACGCCGCCGCTGCATGTGTATCGATCACGATCCACCTCGTAGAGCCGATTCGACACGGTGAGCTTCGGAAACTGCTCCAGCAGCGTGTCCTGATCCTCCCAGTGAATCGTGCAGCGATATCCATTGAGCAGCCCCGCGCGCGCGAGAAAATAGCTGCCCGTGTCGAGACCCCCGAGCGCGCTGCCGCGACGTGCCTGCAAGCGGAGCCAGTCCATGATCGCGCCCACGCCCTTGCGTGGAATCGGATTCGGTCCGACGACGAACACCGCGTCGAAGTCACCCGCCTCCGGCATCGAGACATCGGGGATCACGCGGATGCCGTCGCTCGAACGCACGACGTCACCGTTCGCGCCGATCAGCGTGTACTCGTAGACCACACGCTCGACGAGCATATTGGCAATGCGCAACGGATCGACAGCCGTGCCGAGCGCAATCAGCGAGAAGTTTTCCAGAAGCAGAAAGCCGATTCGCATGACACGCATGTCGTGCATGCCAGGATGCGGTTGCCTTGTCGTTCCAGCGGAATTGGTCGTGGATGGCATCAGAGGCATTACTTATCGCGTGACTCAATATCGCTCCATTTTATAGAAGGCTATTCGCATGGGATAAGATCAGAGGCTCAAACGCTACCCCTCATAGCGGGAAACGAAGCGCAACTTGAAAATGATCTGGCTTGCCAACGCGATTCTCGTGCTGCACGCGCTGATCGTGCTTTTCATCGTCGGCGGATTGATCGCTATCTGGGTGGGCGCTGCGACGAATTGCAAGTGGGTTCGAAACCGCGTGTTTCGAAGGGCGCACATCGCGGCTATCGGTATCGTCGCGACGCTCGCCGTTGTCGGACTTCCCTGCCCGCTCACCGTTCTGGAAGATCAGTTGCGCGCCGGAGAGCCGGGCGCGCAAGGCTTCGTGCAGCGCTGGGTCGGCGCCTGCCTGTATTTCGATTTGCCGGTCTGGGTGTTCACGCTCGCCTACGTCGTGTTCTTCCTCGCCGTGGCGATGACGTGGCGCCGCATTCCGCCAGGCTCGTGACGGATCGCGATTCAGGCCGTCGTGCGCGGAAGATAGCCGTCCGGTTTGCCCTGGAGCTTGCGGCTCACCTTGAGGGCGAGCAATACCGGCTTCGTGATATGCGGACGCAGGATCGCATGCTTGCGCACATACCTGGGAACGTGCCACTCGGAGCGCGTACCCGCGTAGAACAACGCTGCGTGCCCCGCGCGCAATGTACGCGGTTCTTGGCCTTCAGCGGTGATGATGACTTCGCCTTCGATCACATAGATCGTCTCGTCTTCTTCGAAGTACCAGTTGAAGCGGCCGGCGGTGCAGTCCCAGACCCACGAAGTTGTCGTGGTGTCGAGGCTTTGAGACCACCTGCCGCTGCGCGCGACAGGATTTCCTTCGAGGATCCATGCCGGGTCGATCGGATCTGGTTCGAGCAATACGTCATCCAGACGCACGGACTCGAAAACGGGCGTTGTCATGAAGGCTCCTTTACGGTTGCTGATGATCGGTCATGAACCAAGCGAGAAGCTGCTGTGCCTTGCGTATTCACCAGTGCTTCGCATCGCCTGATGTGTCGTCTATGTGCAGACAAATTCGCAAGAAATTCGTTCAGCGATCACATTACATTCTGTAATGTTTATTGATCATACCGCGTCTCGGGCAATCGCAAACGGAAAAGGTGTTCCTTGTATGACAAAAGCAGGCGCGCGTTCTCAGTGATGATCGAAGAGCGCGATCTGATTTGCCTTGACCATCGAACGGACCTTCGACATGAACTTCGTCTTGGGATCCAGCTTGCACGCTTCCGCAACTGTCGCGCCCACCGGCTGAGCCGTATCGATCACGGTGGTCTCCGTTTCCTTCACGCCGAGCTTGTCGACGCCGGCTACCCAGTAGACGAGCGCGGGTTGATACGCTTCATCGACCTGCACGAAATCCGCACACGTCATTTTCGCGGGGGCGACTTTTATTTCCTTCGCGCTGGCGGCACCGGCGGCGCAAACACAGATCAGGGCAAGCAGAATTTTGGCAGGCTTCATAAGACATTCCTTGTATGGATGATCGGGGTTTCTTCAAACTGCAAGCACATCTTAGTAATGCAGAGTTAGCAGGGAATTATTCAGGCGGCCTGCGCTGCGCGTACATGGCCAGAGCCCAGCAGCGTCCAGCCGATACCGCGCACATTGCGAATCAGTGCGCGCCCGAAGCGCTTGCGCATCGAGTGGATCAGCACGTCGAGCGCATTGCTTTCCACTTCGTTGCCCCAGCCATAGATGCGTTCTTCGAGTTGCGCGCGGGAAAGGATCGCCTCGGGCCGTTCGAGAAGCGCATGCATCAAGGCGAATTCCCGTGCGGACAAGGGCGACGCGACGCCCTCGCGCCAGAGCGTGCGGCGGTCGAGATCGAGGCTCAGTTCTTCATCGCCGATGCACGACGTCGCATAACCGGCCTGACGACGCAGAACCGCGCGAATTCGCGCGAGCACCTCGCGCACATCGAAGGGTTTGAGCACACAATCGTCCGCGCCGACATCGAGACTGCGCACGCGCGTTTCCGGGTCGCTGCATGCGGTGAAGGTCAGCATCGGCACCCTGTTGCCCGATTCCCGCGATGCCCTCAGCAACTCGAGACCGCCGCCGCATAAAAGGCCGAGGTCGAGCAATACGACCGCGTAATAGGCCGCGTCGATGGCAAGACGGCCCGCTCGCGCCTCGCGGACCCAGTCGACCCGGTAGCCATCGTCCTTCAAAGCCCGGAACAGGGCCTGCCCCATTTGCAGATCATCTTCAACCAGTAACACGCGCATGATGTCCCTTCTTGTGGAAATTGTTCGTCGCAGTTCGTTGAAAAATGCAGGCACACCGTCACTGACTTTTATTACGGATTCCGAATCGATATGGATGGTGTTCCGGCGGTTCATTCCGACTGATTCCGGTCAACGATGATCAGTCGAGCAAGTGCAGTTTAGAGTCCAGGCGATCGCATGTCTGTCCTCACGAAACAGGACAACAATCATTCGCCCGCTAGCCGAGCAAGGCAGTCAGTGCAACGAGTTCGCGCTGCGTGCCGATGCCGAGCTTCGCCAGCGCCCGCTGCTTGTAGGTAATGACGCTCGCCGGAGAAAGCGCGAGCATCGCGCCCACGGTTTTCGCTGTCTCGCCCTGCCCCAGAAGTTTCGCGACGGACCGCTCGCGCTCCGACAGCGCCGTGTGCCATTTGATCGAGACTTCGCGCGGCACGTTCGGCGTCGCGCTCAGTCTCGTGTGTGTCGAGGCGAGCGCGGCGAGAAAGTCCGCAAAGGCAGCAACGCAGGCTTTATCGCGGTCCGTGAAGCACCCCATCGCCGTAGACCGATAGACGCTGAGAAACGCCGTGTAACCGGGTCCGGGCGCGATCACTGAGAGCTTGTCTGCAATGCCGGGTTCGATAAAGAACCGCTCGTAGTATTCGGCATTCGATTCGCGATTCAACATCATCGAACGCACCGCGGGCATGACCGGATGTGTCGCGGCCATCGCTTCGGCGCAAGCGAACTCACGCACCAGCGGATCCTCACGATAGCGCCCGCCTACATAAGCTTCGGTCAGGCGCGCGGCGATACCACGGGAGTGCCGGCTCGCAAGCGCCGATATCTCCGCGTGACGCGGCTTGACGTTGACGATCACGCAATGCTCGATCTCGACGATCCCGGCCAGCGCGTTGATCAGGCTATCGCCGAAATCGTCGGTGCCTGCCGCGCGTACACAGTTGGAGAAAGGAAGGACATCTGCAAAGTCTCGCGGATTCATACGGATGCTCATGCCTTGAAAACGATGCTCGGATCGCGCTCAAGAAGCCAGGAGCAAGGTTGCCTTCTGAGCGCTGGAAGGCACCAGGCGCGAACATTTTTGGGCGATGATTCACCGCTGATTTACGTCGTGTCGTTCGCGCGATCGAATGAATATTCAGGTGCAAGCTTGTAAGCCCACTTGAATACCAGTGATTCGAGTGGCGCTATGTTAGGAAGCTCGACGTAGGTCGTCTTGTCGTTTTGGCCCGTGGTTCACGACGATTTCGGCACAATTTCTTGATTCGAAACCAAACGATCATGCGTGTTGTGACGCACTGCGAAAAAGTCGAACGAACGTTCAGTATGGCATGTCGCTTTTGATCTAATACGCGTCGCGCGATATAAAGCAGCGAGCCCTCCGATGCATTGCACATCGGGTCGCGCAGAGTTAGCGAACGACTGGTCTCAGCGGTGACCATGTCCCTTTACGAAATTCATCAAGGCAGCGAAGGCGGGAGGAATGGATGGATCCGCTGCCTGGAGCCGCAGTGCGTCGCCGCCCTCGATGTTGATTCGATACGTGCGTCCGTCCGGCACCGGCTTCGCGGCGCGCGGACCGGGCGCGCTTGCCTCGTCACGCGCGGCGGCGACGAGGCGAGCGAATTCGGCGCTGTCTTCCGGCGACAGATCGTGTTCGTCCAGAACGACCGGCCGTGCAAGTCCCGGAATCGCTGCGAATCCGCCATCGGTCGTCAGTTCCGCATGCATCGAAGGCTCCCGTGACGATTGATGCAAGGCGCAGCCCATGCAGAGCAGCATTGCGCAGATATAGAGTCCCGCAAGCAGACGGACCCGTGCACACGTCACAATACACCGACTTCGGTCCATCCTTTCTTCACCGCCGCCGACTCCGCGCTGCTCGCGCCATAAAGCCTGCTCGCGGTCGACAGCGTCAGCTTAGCGAACGTCTTGAAGGTCGCCGTCGGCTTGAGATGCGAGTCGGTCAGGGTCTCATACCAGATTCGTCCCGCCTTCTCCCACGCATGTCCGCCGATTTCGAGCGCAGCCACACAGAACGCCTTGTTTGGAATGCCCGAATTGATATGCACGCCGCCGTTGTCCTGCGTCGTGCGAACGTAGTGGCTCATGTTATCCGGCTGCGGATCCTTGCCGAGCCGCGGATCGTCGTAGGCAGTGCCGGGATCTTTCATCGAGCGCAGCGCGACGCCTTTTACGCCCTTGGCGAGCAATCCTGCTCCGATAAGCCAGTCGGCCTTGTCGGCCGTCTGTTTGAGCGCATATTGCTTGATAAGCGAGCCGAATACATCCGACACCGACTCGTTCAACGCACCCGCCTGCGTCATGTAGTTAAGGCCGGCCGTGTGCTCCGTCACGCCATGCGTCAATTCATGACCGATGACATCCAGCGCAATCGTAAAGCGGTTAAAGAGTTCACCGTCGCCATCGCCGAAGACCATCTGCTGTGAATTCCAGAACGCATTGTCGTAGTCGGTTCCGAAATGAACCGTGCCGATGAGCGGTAAGCCGGCATCGTCGATCGAATTGCGATGGAACACTTCGAGATAAAACTCGAAGGTCGCGCCGAGTCCGTCGTAGGCCTCGTCGACGGCCTCGTCTTTCACGGGCTTGCCGCCTTCGGCGCGAACAACCGTGCCTGGCAGCGTCTCCGTATGGTTAGCCGTGTAGATGGTCCTGTTTGCCGAAGGTGTCGCTGCCGTGGGCATCGGCGCGGCGCGTCGCGGTGCGAGCGCCGCCTGTACCGCACGGAAATGCCGCATCGTGTGGTCCTTCGACAAGGTGTCGATGGCAATCTCGCGCTGTTTCGCATCACCATGTTTTGCAATGTTCTCCAGCATATGCGGCGGCAGAATGCAGTAGATCGAATGAGGACGTCCCGGCTTCAGTTGATTGCACATGATCCTGTCCTTGTTAAAAACGAGTTGGATTGGTGACGCGGCTACGACGAAAAATCTAGACGATGACACCGAATAGTCAATGCGGGCGCTTTTACCGAACGCGTTCTCGTGAACCGCTTCATGCGCGTTAAGCGAATCGAATATAGGCGTACTAAGGTTTCGATTGAAAGCGATTGAAGTGTCAATCCTCCCGTTCGGGCCATCGAGAACGGCACCCGGCGGCCGAACGCGCTGTGTCCACTAAAGGTTTACCCAAATCATCAATTTGTTGGCCACCGCACCGAACTGAAGAATGGAAAGGATGTTAAATCCTTGCAAAACGTGCAATGAGAAACTCAAGAAAATGCGCGACCTTACTAAAGAATTAAGCGGCCCAGGGATGCGTGACGTTGCCGGAGTCGCGTTTTACCGAAAGATGCATGCGTGCGTCGGTAATTTCGAAAGCGGAGGCGACGCATGACGCCGATCGTTTTCGGAGGCCGTTTCGGGTGGCTTCATGTCGGTCAGGGAAGCCACGGCGTCGTGCTGTGCAATCCCTTCGGACACGAAGAGGCGTGGGGACACAAGGCCATGCGCTATCTCGCCGAGGAGCTTTCCCGACGGGATATTCCGGTCCTGCGTTTCGACTATCTCGCAACGGGCGATTCAGTCGGCATCGATCACGAAAGCGATCGGCTCGACGACTTTGTCGCGGATATCGGCGCGGCGATCGAACGTTTGCGGCACGACGCCGGCGTGACCAAAGTCACGTTGTGCGGCTTGCGTCTCGGTGGGACACTGGCGGCGCTGGCATCGCAACATCCGCTGGTGGATTCGCTCGCGCTGCTCGCACCCGTGATCAACGGGCGTCACTATCTGCGCGAATTGACGGCTTTGCGAAAGACGTGGGTCGAGAATCTTCCCATGGACGTGCGAGCCGGACAGATCGATTCGCCCTTTCATGTGCTCGGGCAAGTCTATAGCGAAGCGTTCCGCAGCCGCCTTGGCACGCTCGATCTCGGCAAGTCCATAAGCCGGCATCGCGCGATGCCCAAGCGCGTGTTCGTGGCCGATCTACGGCCCGGCGCAAGCCAGTCGCTATGCACTGCATTGCTCGATCGAGGCGTCGAAGTGCAAGCGGAAAGCTTCGACGACTACTTCGAATTCATGCAGGAGACAGCATCGTCTACCTTGCCGGAAAAGACGCTCAAGCGGACCGCGCAATGGATAGCGCAAAGCATGGCCGAAGACGAACTCGGCGATTCCATGCCGGACCGCATGAGAAAGGCGTCGCGGCCGAGCATGAGCGACGATGCGATCATCGAAACGCCGGAAGCCATCGAGCGCCCGGTGATCTTCGGCGCGGCCGGACTCTTCGGCATCTTGTGCGAGCCGCGCGACAGGCTCGCGGGTGGACCCGTGATCGTCATCACCAATACGGCGGGGAGCGTGCATCAAGGCGACAGCCGTTTGTCCGTGCGCATCGCGCGGGAGATGGCGCAACGCGGCATTGCATCGTTGCGCTTCGACGCGCGCGGCATCGGCGATAGCCCCGCGCGCTCGCCGGATGGAACGCTGGACACGACCGCGTCGATCCATGCGGAAAGCACGATCGAAGATGTCGCGACGGCGGGCGCATGGCTCAAGCGCAAGGGCTACGATAACGTCGTCGCGTTCGGAATCTGCTCGGGCGCGTATAGCGCGTTGCGCGCTTCGCTCGTCGAGCCTGCTATCGCGGCTGTGATCGCCGTGAATCTGCAGCGCTTCTACATCCCCGAGCGGCTGACGCTGCAAGAACTGAGGAACCAGCGGCGCAACACGATGGCGCGTCTCGGGCCGGCCATTCTGAAGCCGAAGAAATGGTGGCTCGTGCTGAGCGGTCAACGCAGGCTCAAGCCGATTGTGAAGGCGTTTGCATCGAATGCTGCAGCGCGGCTGCAATCGCAGATGCTCGGTGTGACCCGCAAGAAAGAGGCGCATACCGGCGGCAATCACTCGCTGACCGATCCGCACAGCGTCGTTCACGCGCTCGAACGCAAGGGCGTGCGCACGCTGCTCGTGTACGGCGCAGGTGACGAAGGGCTCGACCAGCTCAACGCCCATTTCGGCAGGCACGGGAAGAAGCTCTCGCGAACGACGAGAGTGAAGGCCGCTGTTTGCAGGGATGTCGATCACGCGCTCTACGACACGCGCGCGCTGGCCAGCGTGATTGCGTTGTCCGAGACCTTCATTCGCGATCTGCAGCCGGCCAGCGCGCCGGTGATGGAAGCCATTGCGCCGCTCGGCGTATCTCAGCAACTTTGAGTTGATCCCTACGTCGTTTTCGATACGGAACGCGGCCCGCTTTTGCGGGGCGCGGGTCCGTATCGAAGACAAGACGCCTCGGTTCGCGACGATGTTCGTCCGACACCAACACACATCCCCGATCTGTTTTTAGACCGCCGACACGTCGACACCGAATCTCCGGTGCCGAATCGATGCGAAGTCGCGTCGGCGTATAAATTTCTATAGCTTTATCAGCCGGTTAGATTAACCGAACAGATCTTCTAGCCCCTCCTGGCACAGCCCTCGCATATGTAGCTGCGAGCGCAACGATTAATGCTCAACCAACCTACCCAGTCCAGGAGAACCATCATGTTGAAGATCGAAAACCTCGCAGTCAGCAAAGAACTCGGCCGCGCTGAAATGGGCGCTATCGTCGGCGGCGCAAGCATCTTCCAGAACAACGGCATCAACGCCAACTCCATCAGCGGCTTCGCTTTCGCCAGCCCGCAAACCAACGTCGCTCCCGTGACGCAAGTCGATGCATCGCAACACACGGACGTCGACGTGAAGAACATCACCAAGTCGCTTTCCTCGATCGGCAGCCTGCTCGGCGGCGTCGCGGTCTGAAAACTCATTTCATCCCAAACCACACACTCATTCGGAGAACCATCATGTTGAAACTCGACAACCTCGCAGTCAGCAAAGAACTCGACCGTGCCGAAATGGGCGCTATCGTCGGCGGCGCGAGTATCTTCCAGAACAACGGCATCAACGCCAACTCGATCAGCGGCTTCGCCTTCGCCAGCCCGCAAACCAACGTCGCGCCGGTGACGCAGGTCGATGCTTCGACGCACACGAACGTCGATCTGACCAACGTCACGAAGTCGCTCGACGCGGTCGGCAGCCTGCTCGGCGGCGTGAAGGTCTAAAGCCACTCAATCATTCATTCAAGTTATCAGGAGAGACATCATGTTGAAGATCGACAACCTCGCAGTGAGCAAAGAACTCGGCCGCGCTGAAATGGGCGCTATCGTGGGCGGCGCAAGCATCTTCCAGAACAACGGCGTCAACTACAACTCGGTGAGCGGCTTCGCCTTCGCCAGCCCGCAAACCAACGTCGCGCCGGTGACGCAAGTGGATGCATCGACGCACACGAACGTCGATCTGACCAACGTCACGAAGTCGCTCGACGCGGTCGGCAGCCTGCTCGGCGGCGTGAAGGTGTAAGCATCGACCCTCGAAGGGAGAAGGAACCACGACGTTTCCTTCTCCCTCTCTTCGCATTTCCGCTTCGTCATCGATTTACAGGCCCTCGCGCGCAACGCGCGGATTCACGCGGCCGCCTTCGCTCCACATCTCGTCCTTAGGGCAATCGCCTGGAAGCACGCGCACGCGCACGCGATGCTGCGTTTCCGCGACTACACGCGCCAGAACATGACCGAGTAGAGATCGAGTTGTCAGTCCCACGCCGACACGTTCCGGCGGTGTGTCTTGCGCTATCCGACGAATCGATCGAGCCGATACTTCGCCAATCGCCCGCGCATTGCTCATCGAGCATTTATTTTCCTTCATCTTCAACGAGTTGGATTAACCGAACAGATCTTCCATATCTCGCTGGCACGGCCCTCGCATATAGAGATGCGAGCGCAACGATTGGTGCTCTCAACCAACCACACAGTCCCAGGAGACACATCATGCTGAAGATCGAAAACCTCGCAGTTAGCAAAGAACTCGGCCGCGCTGAAATGGGCGCCATCGTCGGCGGCGCGAGCATCTTCCAGAACAACGGCGTCAACTACAACTCGGTGAGCGGCTTCGCGTTCGCCAGCCCGCAAACCAATGTCGCCCCGGTGACGCAAGTGGATGCCTCGACGCACACGAACGTCGATCTGACCAACGTCACGAAGTCGCTGTCGTCGGTCGGCAGCCTGCTCGAAGGCGTGAAGGTGTAAGACAGACAGCTTCATTCAAGGGAGAAGGAACGATTTCCTTCTCCCTTTTCTCGTTTCTGCTCCCCTGCGACGCTCTACGCGAGTGTCCGCATCACGTTATAAATAATTCGGATGCCGAATTATTATCCCGCGCTGTCGATTTCGACGAAAACATCTCTTGCAGCTTGCGCGCTCATCCGGTCGCTCTATGCACCGCGGTTCGGCTTTATAGCGCCTGTTCGCTACACACCGACTGATCGTGCCTAACTGTTTTTCTGCGACCGACAGCTAGTCCCGAGCCGTCGAGTCTAATTCACCTCGCAAATCGGATTTGAAATTATTTTTCTCATAAAAATCAAAGCATTAGCGCGATATGGTCGAGCTTCCAACTCCGCCTGGCACAGCCCTCGCATATGTAGCTGCGAGCGCAACGATTAATGCTCAACCAACCCACCCAGTCCAGGAGAACCATCATGTTGAAGATCGAAAACCTCGCAGTCAGCAAAGAACTCGGCCGTGCTGAAATGGGCGCCATCGTCGGCGGCGCAAGCATCTTCCAGAACAACGGCATCAACGCCAACTCCATCAGCGGCTTCGCCTTCGCCAGCCCGCAAACCAACGTCGCTCCCGTGACGCAGGTCGATGCCTCGCAACACACCGACGTCGACGTGAAGAACATCACCAAGTCGCTTTCGTCGATCGGCAGCCTGCTCGGCGGCGTCGCGGTCTGATAACTCTCTCATCCCAAACCACACACTCATTCGGAGAACCATCATGTTGAAGATCGAAAACCTCGCAGTCAGCAAAGAACTCGGCCGCGCTGAAATGGGCGCCATCGTCGGCGGCGCGAGCATCTTCCAGAACAACGGCATCAACGCCAACTCCATTAGCGGCTTCGCTTTCGCCAGCCCGCAGACCAACGTCGCTCCGGTGACGCAGGTCGATGCCTCGCAACACACCGACGTCGACGTGAAGAACATCACCAAGTCGCTGTCGTCGGTCGGCAGCCTGCTCGGCGGCGTCGCGGTCTGATAACTCGTCTCATCCCAAACCACACACTCATCCGGAGAACCATCATGTTGAAACTCGACAACCTCGCTGTCAGCAAAGAACTCGACCGTGCCGAAATGGGCGCCATCGTCGGCGGCGCGAGCATCTTCCAGAACAACGGCATCAACGCCAACTCGATCAGCGGCTTCGCGTTCGCCAGCCCGCAAACCAATGTCGCCCCGGTGACGCAAGTGGATGCCTCGACGCACACGAACGTCGATCTGACCAACGTCACGAAGTCGCTGTCGTCGGTCGGCAGCCTGCTCGAAGGCGTGAAGGTGTAAGACAAACCGCTTCATTCAAGGGAGAAGGAACAGTTTCCTTCTCCCTTTTTCTCGTTTCTTCCCCACTGCGACGCTCTGCTCGAGTGTCCGCATCGCATTTCAACTAATTCGGTTTCCGAATTATCATCCCGTGCCGTCGATTCGTACGAAAGCGAGTTCACGCTTTCATCGGATCCCTGTACGCGCCGCGGTTTGCCTTCCTCCGTGCCTGTTCGCCTAACACCGACAGATCATGTCCTTATGTTTTTCTTCGACCAACATCTAGTCCGGCGTCGTCGGCGCGAAGTCGCCTCACAAGGTAAAAATCAAATTATTTTTGTGTTAAAAATCAATGCATTAGCGCGATGCAGTCGATCTTCCAACTTCGCCTGGCACAGCCCTCGCATATGTAGCTGCGAGCGCAACGATTAATGCTCAACCAACCCACCCAATCCAGGAGAACCACCATGTTGAAGATCGAAAACCTCGCAGTCAGCAAAGAACTCGGCCGTGCTGAAATGGGCGCTATCGTCGGCGGTGCAAGCATCTTCCAGAACAACGGCATCAACGCCAACTCCATCAGCGGCTTCGCTTTCGCCAGCCCGCAAAGCAACGTCGCGCCGGTGACGCAAGTCGATGCCTCGCAACACACCGACGTCGACGTGAAGAACATCACCAAGTCGCTTTCCTCGGTCGGCAGCCTGCTCGGCGGCGTCGCGGTCTGATAACTCGTCGCATCCCAAACCACACACTCATCCGGAGAACCATCATGTTGAAGATCGACAACCTCGCAGTCAGCAAAGAACTCGGCCGCGCTGAAATGGGCGCTATCGTCGGCGGCGCGAGCATCTTCCAGAACAACGGCATCAACGCCAACTCCATCAGCGGCTTCGCCTTCGCCAGCCCGCAGATCAACGTGGCGCCGGTGACGCAGGTCGACGCGTCGCAATACACCAACGTCGATCTGAAGAACATCACGAAGTCGCTGGACTCGATCGGCAGCCTTCTGCACGGCGTGAAGGTCTGAAGCAGCACCGTCGACAGGAGAAGGAACAAACGTGCTTCCTTCTCCTCTCTTCACGCTTCGGTGCCGGCGCGAAGAGATCATCGGCAAGCAAATAGCCTGAAAGACACCGATTCCCGCGCAAATCACCTCGGCGCAGAGACCACTTCCAGCGCCACCAGATTCGACACGTAGCGCCCCGCCTTGCTGTCAGCCGGGATCACGAGCCGGGCAAAGCCGGTTCCGGGCAACGCCGCACCGTTCATCGCATAGGCGACGATATCCGGCTGATTGCCGAAATCCGGCGATAACTCCGCAAGCGAAATCACCACGCGATAACCATCGCTGCCAGTCGCGATGACATAGAAGCCCAGCAGGTCGTTCTTGGCCGTCGCACTGGTCTGAACGCCCGCCGCGTCGATCAGATTCCACAAACTCACACCCGTATAGGTATTCGCGCCGATGGTCCGCGTGACGGCAGGCAGCGCCTGCAGCGCGGCCATGTCGAAGGTTGCCGGATGCGCCACCGCGCCGCTCAACTGGAATTGCGTGGTGGCTCCGCCGCCGCTCGCCGTGACCTGAGAAACCGCCGTGCCGACCTGCAGCTTCACGAGATTGGAAACGTAGCGTCCGCCCTTGACGTCGCCCGGCGCGGTCACACGCAGCGGACCATCCGTCGATGTAAGCGCGGCGCTGACGCCGTTCACCGTCTCGGCGTAGACCACCTGATTGCCGCGATTGCCGAAGTCCGGGCTCAACTCGCCCATCGCGAACAGCGCGCGGTAGTTGTCGCTGCCGGTCGCCACCACGTATTTCGCGAGCACGTCGTTGTGCACGGCCGGGTTGGTCACGATGCCGACCTGGTTCAGCAAGGTCCACAGACTCGCGCCGGTATAGACGTGGATTTGCTGACCGGTGCCACTGCCGAACGAAACCGTCTGCGTGCTGGCCGGCAGCGCCTGGACCTGTGCAAGCGTGAAATTCGTCGATGCCGTCACATCGCCCGACACCGACAAAACCGTCTGCGACGACGTGCCGTTGTCGTCGCCGCCACCACACGAGGTTGCCGCAATCGGCAGCAATGCCAGCGAGCACAGCAGCGCGGCCAGACGCTTTACGTTACGTGGAAATCCCATCGGTCAGCTCCCTGAAATATCAGACTCGTTATATCGGTGCGAATACAGCGAGCGACGTTCGCAGAATTTCAGGCAATTGGCAATGCGTGGTAGCGACTAGGGGCACGTTGCGCCCTGTCATGCGGCCTCCCCCGGTCGCGCGCCGATTTCAGCGCACGGTTATCATCGGCTTCGTCATCCTCCCGAGCGTGAAGCCATGAGCACTCTTCCTTACCGCAGCGCCCTCATCATCGGTGCCGGAAGCGGCATCAGCGGTTCTCTCACCCGGCGTCTGCGCGCCGAGAATATTCCGGTCGTCATCGCGGCGCGCAACGTCGACAAGCTGTCGGCGCTCGTCGATGAAACCGGCGCAATCGCGCTGCCCGTCGATGCATCCGATGCCGGACAGACGGCAGCGCTCTTCGCCGAAACCGATGCGCGCATCGGCGCGCCGGAAATCGTGATCTACAACGCGAGCGGGCGCGTTCGCGGGCCCATCGCGGAACTCGACGCCGCGGCGGTCGAACAGGCGGTCGCCGTCTCGGCGTTCGGCGCGTTCCACGCGGTGCAGCAGGCGGCGCGGCGCATGATCCCGGCGGCCAAAGGCGCGATCCTGCTGACGGGCGCGACCGCGGGCGTCAAGGGATTCGCGCTGTCCGCGCCGTTCGCGATGGGCAAGTTCGCGTTGCGCGGCCTCGCGCAGAGCGCCGCGCGGGAACTCGCGCCGAAGGGGATTCACGTCGCGCATTTCGTTATCGATGGCGGCGTGCGCTCCGATCAACGCGCCGATCCGCCCGACGCGCCGGACAGCACGCTCGACCCCGACGCCATCGCGCAGACCTATATCGATGTGCTGCGCCAGCAACGCAGCGCGTGGGCCTGGGAAATCGAGCTGCGGCCGTGGGTGGAAAAGTTCTGAGCGCCTCAGGTCTCGTCAGCGCCACCCGCCCGTATCTGCTTCACCCCGCGCCCGAGCCGCCGCCGCAACAGCGTGCGCAACGTCGCGCCGTCTACATAGCCGACCTCGGCGGCGATAGCCTCGATATCGAGCCGGCTCGAACGCAGCAGATGCACCGCCCGCTCCACGCGAAGATCCTGGAAATACGACAGCGGCGACTTGCCGAGCACCGCCTCGATGCGCCGCTGCAAGGTGCGCGTACTCGTCGCGAGCGCGTGGGCGGCGGCGTCGAGCGAAAAGCCCTGCGCGAGCCGCCCGCGCGCCCAGCGCTCGAAGCGTTCGACCATCGGGTCGGCACGCGCCAGATGATCCGGAATCATGTAAGGCGCCTGCGACGGACGCGCGTCCACGATCAGGTAACGCGCCACCGTCGCGGCCAGCGCGGGACTCGCCTGATTCATCAGCCAGAGCGCGAGATCGAGATGGCCCATCGCGGCGCCCGCCGTCGCGAATTCGCCCGATGGCACCACCATGCGTCCACTGTCGAGGCGCACGTCGGGATAACGCTGTCGGAACAACGGCGCGAGCCACCAGCTCGTGGTGGCCTCGTGACCGTCGAGCAAGCCGGATTCCGCCAGCACGAACGTGCCGATACACGCCGCCGCGATCTTCACGCCGTCCGCGTGATTTTCCGCGAGCAACTGCATGGCGTCTTTCACGTCGCGGCGGGCGAGCGCCGGCAGCAGTTGAGCGGGCATCTTGGTCGCGGGCGCAGGCACGATCAGCCAGTCGGGGCGCGCCATCGCGCTCGCGGATTTGACCGGCACGCGCATGCCGAGCGCGGTGCGCACGTCGCGCCGCATGCCGATCAGCTCGATCTCGAAGCGCGGGCCGACGCCCGGCTCCAGCATGTCCGCCAGCTCGTTCGCGGTGGTGAAGGCGTCGAGCACGGCGGACAGCGCCGTATCGAATACGCCGTCGAGGGCGAGAACTGTCGTGCGCATGGCGTAAATGATTCTAAAAGCGTCATTTCCGACAATAGCCGTGACGCACCGATCTGTCTAGAGTGACGGTTATCCGATTCATTACACGGAGCAGACATGAGCCTTCCGACGCAAACAGCACTCGACCGCCCGATCTGGACCGCGCTGACGACGAGACAGACGCATCTCGGCCTGGGCGACACGCTCGCGCGGCGTTTTCATCCGGACGTCGCGCCTTTCGCGGCGGTCGCGTCGGAAACGCCGGACGCGTGGCGCGCGCTGCACGCGCTGTTGCAGCCCGGCGAGCAGGTCGCCATTCTGTCGGCGGATACGGTCGCGGCAATCGATACCTTGCAGGCGAAGCGCGTCGGCACGATTCATCAGATGGTCGCGACACAGCGCTTCACGCAAAGCCTCGACGACAGCGACGTGATCGACCTCGGCCCCGCCGATGTCGACGACATGCTCGCGCTCGTACAACGCACCAAACCGGGTCCGTTCGGCAAGCGCACGCGTGAGATGGGTCACTACATCGGGATTCGCGAGCAGGGAGAACTCATCGCGATGGCGGGCGAACGCATGGCCATCGAAGGTCATGTCGAGATCAGCGCGGTTTGTGTCGACGAACGCTGTCGCGGACGCGGTCTCGCCGGCCGGCTGATGAACATCCTGCGCAGGGAAATCGGGCTACGCGGCGAAACGCCGTTCCTCCACGTGTTCAGTCACAACGAGAGCGCCATCGCCCTGTATGAACGGCTCGGCTTCGAATTGCGCCATGCGTTCGCGCTCACGCAGATCAGTCACGCCGAATCCGGAAACAGGTGTTGATGCAGGAAGTCGACGAACACGCGCACCTTCGGCGGCGTCATGCGCCCTGACGGCCAGAGCGCGCGAAAGGGGATGCGGTCCGCCGTGAAATCGCGCAGGACGGCGACGAGCGAGCCATCCGCGAGTTGCGCGCGCACGGCATAGTCAGGCACGCTGGTGAGACCCAGGCCCTGCTCCGCCAGCGCGATGAGCGGCTCGACCGCGCTCGCGATGGCCGTCGACGGAAGCTCCACGTCGAAGGGCGCGCCATCGCGCACGAAAGTCCAGCGCCTGAGACGTCCCGTGCGCGAGAAGCGATGCTGAAGGCACGCGTGCGCGCCGAGCATTTCGGGCGTCGCGGGCACGCCGCGCGCTTCGAGATAATCCGGCGAGCCGACGATCAGATGCGTGTAGTGCCCGAGCGTGCGCATCGTGAGTTGCGAATCGATTGCGTCGCCGGTGCGCAGGACGACATCGAAACCATCGTCGATGACATCGACTAGACGATCGCTGAAATCGATATCGAGCTGCACTTCGGGATACGCGTGCATGAACGCCGAGAGCACCGGCATCAGCAGCGTGCCGACGAGCGGAATGCTCACGCGCAGGCGGCCCATCGGCTTCGCGCGCGATATCGCCAGTTCGGACTCGGCCTCTTCGATCTCGCCGAGAATGCGCTGGCAACGCGCGAGAAATAGTTCGCCTTCGGGCGTGAGACGCACGCTGCGCGTGCTGCGATGAAAGAGCCGCACGCCGACGCGCGTTTCCAGCCGCGCGACAGCCTTGCCGATCGCCGATGCCGAAAGCCCGAGTTGCCGCCCCGCTTCCGCGAAGCTCAGCGTTTCCGCCGCGCGCGTGAAGACGACCATGCCGCTCATGTGGTCCAGCGCGCCGGGCGCGCGCGCGGCGGCCGCGCTGGTCGCGCTTGCGGCTGGCGTCTCGTTCATCGCAAGGCTCTCCGTCATTCTGACGATCCGATCCCCATGAATCGACGCGACGCATACGATGCCTGCGCGCGATCGATCAGTTCGTGCATCCGCACGGCATCGGCGAAAGTGGGCGCGTCATGCGTGCCGTTCGCCACGTCGTGCGCAAAGGCCCAGTACAGCTCGGCCAGTTCCAGCACGGCGGAAGGCAGGCCCGATTCCGGCAACCGATGATAACGCTCCGGCACATCGAGCGGCGCGAGCGGCGCCTTGTCGCCATGCGCGCCGACGATGCGGTAATCGTCGCCGACATCGCCGAACGCCGACGTATTCGTGATGCGCAAGTCGCCTTCCGTTCCGGTGATGTCGATCTGCACGCCCGACCCGTTGCGCTTGCCGCCCTCGATATGCACCGACAACACCGCATCGCCGTTCAGCATGCCCGCGAGCACGAGTTGATCGGGCGCGCTCGTTTGCATCGACACGCCGCTCTCCCTGATCGTGACGAGCGGAAACTGATTCGGCGTGAGCGCCGCGATCGACACGGGCCAATCCGTCGCGTGGAGCAGCATGTCGAGAAAATGGCCGCCGTAAATCGACACGATCGACGAGAAGTTCTCGGGCGGCACGGTCCATTCGAGCGCGCGCGAGCGCATCGCCTGGAAGTAATTCACGCTGACGTGCATGCGCACGGAGCGCAGTTCGCCGACATAGCCTTGCCCGATCAGATCGCGCACATAACGATTGTGCGACGCGAGCCGCCGCTGCAAGCCGACGACATGCCGCACACCGCGCGCTTCGGTCAACGCGAGCAGTTCCTGCGATTGCGCGAGCGTGGTCGTCAGCGGCCATTCGCAGTAGACGTCCTTGCCGGCGGCAATCACGCGCTTCACCGTGTCCGCATGCTGCGGCGCCGTGTTGAGCACGACGACGAGATCGATATCGTCGCTTTCGACGAGTTCATCGATCGATGCCGCCACGCGCTCTATCCGGTACTCGCGCGCCGCCTCTTCCGCAGCCTCGCGCCGATGGCTGTACACGGCCTGCAGCGTGAAGTGCGGCAGCAGATCGAGCACCCGCAGATGCCCATGCCGCGCCCAGTTGCCGACGCCGATCACGCCCACGCGCAACGGAGCGATGTGTGTTGTTTCCATGATGTTTCCAATGTCCGAAAGGTGGCGTGGATTATCGGAACGGCAGTCGGGCTGATAAATGCCGCAACAGCGACATGACTGTTCTGCTCACCCAAACAATCGCCGCTTCGCCGCCACGGCTGGGCGAGGCGCGATTGCGGACACGCGTGTCCGGGGTGCCTGAACTCGCGGGCGGTTTTTCTCGGGGCGCGCCGCGTCTACAGTCCGGGTCAAGCGTCGCCGGTCGTCGGCGTCACGCAACAGCTACCCGGAATTGTGGAGAAACGAAATGTCCAGACTGTTTTCGCACGTCAAAGTCGGCTCGTATGAATTCGGCCATCGCGTCGTCCTCGCCCCGCTCACCCGCATGCGTGCCGAATCGGGCGCCCGTCCCGGCCCGCTGATGGCCGAATATTACGCACAGCGCACTTCGCCCGGCGCGCTCCTGATCGGCGAAGCGACCATCGCCGCGCCGGAAGGCAATGGCTATCTCGGCGCGCCCGGCCTCTACGACGACAGCCAGATCGCCGGATGGCAAGCCGTCACCGATGCCGTACACGCCAGGGGCGGCCGCATCTTTCTTCAGCTTTATCACGCAGGGCGTCAGTCGAACGCGCAGTTGCAGCCCGATGGCGGCCGCCCGGTCGGGCCGTCGGAAGTGCCGCACGGCGGCGTCGCGTACACCGAGGCCGGCTGGGTGCCGAACACGCCGAATCGCGCGCTCGAAACATCGGAGATCGCGGGCATCGTCGAGAGTTTTCGCGCGGCGGCGGCACGCGGCGTCGCGGCGGGCTTCGATGGCGTCGAACTGCATGCGGCCAACGGCTATCTCTTCGACCAGTTCCTTCAGGACGGCAGCAACCGTCGCACCGACGCATACGGCGGCACGATCGAAAATCGCGCGCGCCTGCTGCTCGATACGGCGCGCGCCGTGATCGGCGTGTGGGGCGCGGACAAGGTCGCGGTGCGACTCGGGCCGAGCGGCTCGTGGGGCGATATGTCCGACAGCGATCCGCAGGCGCTCTTCGCCTACGTCGCGACGGAACTCGACAAGCTCGGCATCGCGTATCTGCATCTGATCGAGCCGCGCATCGCGGGCAATGTCGAGGATGAGACGCGCGATCAGACGCCGCTGGCAGCGAAGTCGCTGCGCGCGCATTTCCGTGGCCCGATCATTGTCGCGGGCGGCTTCGACGGCGCCAGCGCCGAATCGATCCTCCAGTCCGGCGACGCCGATCTGGTCGCGTTCGGCCGCCACTTCATCGCCAATCCCGATCTGCCGGAGCGCCTGCGCAAGCACCTGCCGCTCAATCGCTACGATCGCGCGACCTTCTTCGGCGGCACGGATGCGGGCTACACCGACTATCCGTTCCTCGACGAGCAAGCCATCGCCGCGTGATATCGCCGGAGTTCCCAATATGACTACGTCTTCGTCCAGCGCCAGCCGGCGCTGGCTCGCGGTGCTTTCCATCGCGCTCGGCTCGTTCGCTTTCGTGACGACCGAATACATGCCCGTCGGCGTGCTGCCGGCGATCGCTTCGGACCTCGGCGTCACGCCCGGCACGGCTGGCCTGATGACCACGACGCCGGGCATCATCGCCGCGATCTCGGCGCCCGTTCTGCTGCTCGTCGCGGGACGCCTGAACCGGCGGCTGATCCTGCTTCTGCTGTCGATCGCGCTCGTCGCATCGAACGTCGTCTCGGCATTCGCGACCGACTTCACGACGATGCTCGCCGGCCGCGCCCTGCTCGGCATCAGCCTCGGCGGATTCTGGACCGTCGCGCTCGGCGTCTCGGGGCAGATCGTCGCGGAAGAAAACAGCGCCCGCGCGAGCGCGACCATCTTCATGGGCATCACGCTCGCGACCGTCATCGGCGTGCCGCTCGGGACGTTCATCGCGGGGTTGTCGTCATGGCGCGTGTCGTTCTTCGCGACGGCCGCGCTCGCGCTCGCCGCGCTGCTCCTTCAGGCGATGCTGCTGCCCGACCTGCCGCCGCGCGCCGCCGCACGCATCGGCGATTTCGGCCGCATGCTCGCGCGCACGACCGTGTTGCGCAGCCTGCTGCTCGTCGCGTTGCTGTTCGGCGCGCACTTTTGCGCCTACACGTATATCGCGCCGTTTCTCGAAGTCGACGCCGTGCTCGGCGCGGCCTGGGTCACCGCGTTGCTGCTCGGTTTCGGGATCGTCGGTTTCCTGTCGAACTTCGTCGCGTCGGCGTTCGTGAAGTCGCATCCGCGTCTCGCGCTCGCTGCGACGACTGCGCTCGTCATCGCTTCGCTGCTCGCGCTGCCGGCCTTCGCGCACGTTGCGGGCGCGGTCGTGGCGGGCGTGCTCGCGTGGGGCGTCGCGTATGGCGCGATTCCGCTGTGCCTGAGTGTGTGGATGCAACTGACAGCGCCGAAGCAGCCGGAAGCGGCATCGGCGCTCTTCGTCAGCGCGGTGCAGACCGCGATCGCGGCGGGCTCGCTCGCGGGCGGCATCGCGGTCGATCACGCGGGCGCGACCGGCGCGATGCATCTCGGCGTGCTGCTCTCGGCGCTGGGGCTGGCCGTGCTCGCATCGTTCGGCACGAAGCGGCACACGCTCGCCGCCGTGCTCGGCCGATGATCGCTCACACGGCGCGCTCGAGCCAGGCGCGCCAGCCGCCGTATCGTGTGATGTCGACGGCGCCTTCGAGCGCATGCGCCTCGCACACGAAGCCGGTTTCCCAGCGGCCGTCCGCGAGTTCGACCTTGCCGAGCGCGAGCGGCGCGGGAATGCCCGCGAGGAAGGAGCCGACCTCCGCGCTCGGCAACGTCCACACTTCGACCGCGATCGCCGCGCCGTTCGCTTCGTCGCGTGTCATGCCGGGCCGCTGAACCGCACCGCCCGCGAGCGCGTACAGGCGGTAACGCGGCGCGCTCGATGTCGCTTGGACGAGGCGCGCGCCGCGTGCGGTCAGTTGTCCGTTCAGCGGCAAGCCCGCGAGATGCGCGCCGCACACGACGAGCTTCATCGTGTCGTCACGCGCGGCGCGCGCGGGCGCATCGGTGTCCTGGCGCGCGCCGCCGACGATCAGCACGTCGAGCTTGCGATGCAATGCATCGGCGACGCTCAGCAGATATTGATCGGTGAAGGCGCGGCCAAAAAGCGTCACGCCCCACGGCAGGCCATTGCGCATGAAACCCGCGGGCGTCGCGATGGCGGCGTAATCGAGCAGATTCATGAAGTTCGTGTAATGCCCGAGCAGCGAGTTCGCACCGATCGGATCGCGCTCCAGCTCGGCGAGCGTGACCGCGCGCGGAATCGATGGCGTCAGCACGCAATCGAGATCCGCGAGCACGGCGTCGCAACGCTGCTTCAGTGCCTGAAGCTTGTATTGCGCGCGAAACGCATCGACGGCGGTGGCGCCCGGCGCCTTCGCGAGCACGTCGCGGATCACGGGCAACACGGCGTCGGGCTGCGACTCCATCAGCGCGCCGGCGACGCTATAGCGCTCCGCGACCCACGGCCCTTCATAGAGCAGACGCGCGGCTTCGAGGAAAGGCGCGAAGTCGATGTCGATCGCCTCGCCGCCGAGCGCTTCGAGCGCCGCGCGTGCGTCGGCGAAGAGCGCGGGACTTTCATCGCAACCCGCGAATTCGAGTTGACGCGGCACGCCGAAGCGAAAGCGCGCGACCTTGCCGAACGCCGCCGCATCGTTCCATTGCGGATTCGCGCGACTGTATGCATCGGCGGGATCGTGGGCGGCCGTGAGCGCGAGCAGCGTGCTCGCCTCGCTCGCGGTCGCGGTGAAATACGTCACGCAGTCGAGCGTGCGGCACGCGGGCACGACGCCCGCCGTCGACAACAGACCCTTCGTCCCCTTCGTGCCGACGAGATTGTTCAACGCGGCGGGCACGCGGCCCGAGCCGGCCGTATCGGTGCCGAGCGCGAAGCTCGCGACGCCCAGCGCGACAGCCAGCGAAGACCCCGCGCTCGATCCGCCCGACGGATAGTCCGCCAGCACGCTATTGCGGCACTTGCCGTAGGGCGAGCGCGTGCCGTTCAGGCCGGTCGCGAACTGGTCGAGATTGGTCTTGCCGATGGGCACCGCGCCGAGCGCGATCAGCTGCGCGACGAGCGTCGCCGACTGCTCCGGCGTGTATGCGAACGCGGGGCACGCGGCCGTCGTCGGCACGCGCGCGAGATCGATGTTGTCCTTGATCGCGAACGGCACGCCGTAGAGCGGCAGCGAATCGATATCGCGTGCATCGAGCGCAGCGAGATACGGCTCGATTTCGTCATCGTTCAGCAGATGAATGAAGAGCCGATAGTCGGCGTTCAAGTTAGCCGCACGCGTGCGCAACGCGCCGATCAGCGCGCGCGGCGTCGTGCGGCCTTCGCGATATGCGGCGCGCAGTGCGGGAAGACGCAGGTCGAATGAATCCATGTGCGATGTTTCCTTTGGTATGAAGTGCGTCAAGCGTCAAGCGCGCTGTTCGATCACGGCGACGCGCTGCCCCGCGCGAACGGACGAACCCGGCGCGACATGAATCTCGCCGATGATGCCCGCGCACGGCGCGATCACCGATATCTCCATCTTCATCGATTCGATGACGACGAGCACGTCGCCCGCTTCGACGCTCGCGCCGGCCTCGACGCGCACCTGCCACAGATTGCCCGCGATCTCGCTATCGACGGCGATCTGGCCATCGGCGAGCGGCGCGATCTCCGCATCGACGGCGACGGGTGCATCGAGCGCCGTTTCGTCGCTGCCCGCTTCGTGCCAGCGTTGCCGCTCGTCCTGAAACGCCGCTTGCTGATGCGCGCGAAACTGCGCGATGCCGTCTGCTTCGCGATCGAGAAAGGCCTGATAGTCGGCGAGAGACAGCTCTGTCTCCTCGATCTTCAAAGGATAACGCCCGAGCGGAAACGTCTCGCGTATGCGCAGCAGTTCGTCGCTGGAGACTTCGTAGAAGCGGATCTGATCGAAGAAGCGCAACAGATACGGACGCCCCGCGAAATCCGCGACTTCGCGATAGCGGTTCCACATCTGCAACGTGCGCCCGACGAACTGATACCCGCCCGGCCCTTCCATGCCGTAGACGCACAGATACGCGCCGCCGATGCCGACCGAGTTCTCCGCCGTCCACGTGCGCGCCGGGTTGTATTTCGTCGTTACGAGCCGATGACGCGGATCGAGCGGCGTCGCGACCGGCGCGCCGAGATAGACATCGCCGAGGCCCATCACGAGATAGCGCGCATCGAAGACGACGCGCTTCACGTCATCGATCGAATCGAGCCCGTTGATGCGGCGAATGAACTCCAGGTTGCTCGGGCACCACGGCGCGTCCTTGCGCACGGTGGTCATGTACTTGTCGATGGCGAGCTGGCACGCGGGATCGTCCCACGACAGCGGCAGATGTACGACACGCGACGGCACGCGCAGGTCCTTTTGCAGCAGCACGCTGCGCCATGCCGACGCGACGTGTTCCAGCAGCGTGTCGAGCGCCAATCGTTCCGGCTGATAATGAACTTGCAGCGAGCGGATGCCCGGCGTCAGATCGACGACGCCCGGCAACCGCGATGCTTCGAGCGATTGCATCAACGCATGGCCGCGAAAGCGCAACACGAGATCGAGTTCGGGCGGACCGAGTTCGAGCAGCAGATGCGTGTCGCCGGAGAGCCGCGCGACGAGCCGTTCATCGCCTTCACCGATGTCGAGCACGACCGGCGATTGCAATGTCGTTTGCGGCACAGGGTCCGTGCGTGCGGTCGCGATATCCACAGGAACGAAGCGCACTTTGTCGCCCGCCTTCAACTGGCCGATCTGCCACAGGTCCGCCTCGATCACCGTGACCGGACACACGAAACCGCCGAGACTCGGGCCATCGGGACCGAGAATCACGGGCATGTCGCCGGTGAAATCGATCGCGCCGACAGCATACGGATTGTCGTGAATGTTCGACGGATGCAGCCCCGCTTCGCCGCCATCGGCGCGCGCCCATTCGGGCTTCGGACCGATGAGACGCACACCTGTGCGGCTCGAATTGAAATGGACTTCCCAGTCGGTGTCGAGGAAGCGGTCGATATAGGACGCCGTGAAGTACTCCGGCGCGCCGTGCGGACCGTAGATCACGCGCAGCACGCGCACATCGTCGAGACGATGCACGAGTGAATCGGACAACGTCGCGCCTGCTTCGCGGTTCGTGAGCCCATGAACATGCAGCACGTCGCCCGCACGCAATGCACGCCCGCCATGCCCGCCGAACTGGCCGAGCGTGAACGTGCTGCGGCTGCCGAGATAGCGCGCGACATCGAGCCCGCCGCGCACGCACAGATACGCACGCGCGCCCGCGCCGCGGATCGTGCCGAGCGCGAGCGTCGAGCCGGCCGCGACGAGGAATGTCGTGTTCATCGGCTGCGCGATGTCGTCGAGCATGACGGGCAGCGTTGCGCCCGTCACCGCCACGATCGCATTCGTGTTGAAGCGCAGCGTCGGACCGCTCATCGTGATTTCGAGCGCGGCAGCATCGTCGTCGTTGGCGAGCAGGCGATTGCCGAGGCGCAGCGCGCGATCGTCCATCGGACCGGAAGGCGGCACGCCCACCGCCCAATAGCCCGGCCTTCCCGGATAATCCTGCACGGTCGTTTGCGTGCCGCCGCTCAGCACTTCGAATGTCGATGCGCGATAGCGCAAGCCTTCGAGACAACGCGTCCACGGATGGCCGCTTGCGAACGGCGTATCCGCGAGAATCTGCCGCAGATAGCCGCGATTCGTTTCGACGCCGTAGATGCGCGTCGCGTCGAGCGCGGCATCGAGCGCGTGACGCGCCGCCTCGCGCGTAGGTTGCCATGCGATCAGCTTCGCGAGCATCGGATCGAACCACGGCGGCACCTCGCAGCCGGCTTCGATCCATGTGTCGATGCGAAGCGCTCGGCCATCGGATGATGGAAACGACACATCGGTGAGCAATCCCGGACAGGGCTTGAAATCGCGGCCCGGATCTTCGGCATAAAGACGCGCCTGGATCGCATGGCCGCGCGGTTCGAGATCGCGAGCGAGCGTGTCGAGCGAGGGCAAGGTGCCCGCTGCGAGCTCGATCATCCAGCGCACCAGATCGACGCCCCACACCTGCTCCGTCACGCCATGCTCCACCTGCAGGCGCGTGTTCACTTCGAGGAAATAAAAGCGCGCCGCCTCGCTGTCGTAGACGAATTCGACCGTGCCCGCCGAACGATACGACACTGCACGCGCAAGCCGGATCGCGGCTTCGCAGAGCGCGGCTGCCATGCCTTCGGGGAGATTCGGCGCGGGCGTTTCTTCGAGCACTTTCTGGTTGCGCCGCTGCACCGAACAGTCGCGCACGCCGAGCGCGATGGCATCGCCCTTGCCGTCGCCGAAAACCTGCACTTCGAGATGCCGCGCGCGTTCGATGTACTTCTCCAGGAACACGCCCGCATCGCTGAAATTGTTCTGACCCAGTCGCTTGACGATATCGAACTGCGCGGCGAGCTCGTCGGCGCTACGGCACACGCGCATGCCGATGCCGCCGCCGCCCGCCGTGCTCTTCAGCATCACCGGATAACCGACGCGTTGCGCCGCTTCGAGCGCGGCGTCGATGTCATCGAGGAGGCCCGTGCCTTCGAGCATCGGGACGCCTTCTTCAGCGGCGATCGCGCGCGCGGTGTGCTTGAGGCCGAAGGCGCGCAACTGCGCGGGCGTCGGTCCGATGAACGCGACGCCGGCCGCTTCGCATGCTTCTGCAAACGACGCGTTCTCCGACAGAAAGCCGTAGCCCGGATGAATCGCCTGCACGCCTTCTTCGCGCGCGATAGCGAGAATCTTCGCGATGTCGAGATAGGTGATGCTCGCGGCGCCATCGCCGAGACTGCATGCGGTATCGGCGAGACTGACATGGCGGCTCGCGCGATCCGCTTCGCTATAGACGGCGACACCAGTTACATTCAGCTCGCGCAGCGTGCGCAAAATGCGGCACGCGATCGCGCCGCGATTCGCGATGAGGACTTTGTCGAACATGAGTGGATGTTCAATGCGTGGGCGGGCCGTCCCGCCACGTGAGCATGCATGCCGGGGTCGTCCCCGGCAGGTCGGCGTTCATCAGCGCCTGGCGCGGCCTTCGAACTGCAGCAGACGCTGCGCGCGCGCTTTCATCACCGTGTAGAGCCAGCGACGCAAGGTGCTCAGTTCCATATCGTCAGCTCCGCCGGCGTCGGGTTATACGCGTTGCACGGGTTGTTCAGTTGCGGGCAGTTCGAGATCAGCACGATCACGTCCATCTCGGCGCGCAGCTCGACGTACTTGCCCGCGCCCGAAATGCCGTCCTCGAACGTGAGGCCGCCTTCGGCCGTCACCGGCACGTTCATGAAGAAGTTGATGTTCGCGGCGATGTCGCGCTTCGAGAGCCTGCCATCGTGCGCGCAGGCCCGCAGATAGTTATCCCTGCAACTGTGCATGTAGCGTTTCTCCAGCGCATAGCGCACGGTGTTGCTTTCCTGCGCGCACGCGCCGCCGAGCGTGTCGTGCCGCCCGCATGTGTCAGCGATGATCGTCAGCATCGGATTGCCGAGGTTCGAATAGAGCACGGTGCCCGTCGTCAGATAGAGGCTTTGCTGACGGCGCAGCGTGCGTTGCGCGTCGTAGCGCTCGCGCGGATCAGCCGCGCTGTAGAAGAGCGTATCGATGGCCTGATTGCCTTCGACGTCGCGGATGCGCAGCGTCTGCCCCGCTTTCAGCTCCTTGAGCCACGGTTCGCCCGCGGGCAAGGTCTCGCGAAAGATCGCGTTGACTGGATCGAGCGTGCTCGCCGTGAGATTGGATGTCGTCATGCGCGTCTCTCGCTCAGAGAAAGAATCGTTCGGTATTGATGAAGCCGCGCGCGTTTTCATCGCACGATGTACGGCAGATTTCCGCGACTTGAGCATCCGCATTGCTCAGCGCGAGCTTCACGGGCTTGGGCGCGTATTCGGGATTCGGATCGAGCGGATGCTGGACCGCCGTCAGCACGACGAGCGTGTTCATCGGCGCATACAGTTCGATATAGTCGCCCGCCTGCGAATTGCCCTGCACGAAGTGCAACGCGCCCGCATCGGTCACGTCGACGCGGCTGAATAGATTCAGCGTCATCAGCAAGTCCGCGATGCCGAGGCCCCATTTGCCCATTTCGACGAGCAGGTTGTCCGTGCCGTTGCGATAGAACGCGTTGCACAGTTCCTGATAGCGGCCTTCGCCGTACTTCTCCAATACTTCCGCCGCATTCGATACACCGGCGAGGCTGTCGTGCCATCCGCACGTATCCGCGACAATCGCCGCGAGCACGCGCCCCATGTCGGAATAGAGGCAATGGCCTTTGGTCAGCTTCGCGGTGTGCTGGCATTTGAGCGTATCGGGCAGGTTCAGACGCTCGCTCTTTTCTGCGGCATTGAAAAGCAGCATCGCGACGTTCGCGCCGCCGCGCACGTCCGTGATGCGCAGCAACTGGCCGCGCTTCATGATCAGCGACGCGTGGCCGCCACCGGGAATCGTTTCTTCGAGCAGGATTTCGTTCATGTGTTATGTCCTTTCGATCATGCGGGCACGGCGAGCAGCGGCGGAACTTCCATCGCCGGTTGCGCTTCGCGCACGCCGTTGCGTTCGAGCGGAATGTCGTAAGTGATGCGCGCGCCGTATGCCTGCGGCGCTTGCGGGTCGATGCGCACCTTGTCGAATACCAGCACGCGGCTGCCGAGCGTGAAGCCTTCCTTCAGGTCGTGCGTGACCATGAAGACGGTCAGCTTCGCTTCGCGCCAGAGGCTCGTCAGCAGTTCGTGCATGTCGCGGCGGATGCCCGGATCGAGCGCGCCGAAGGGTTCGTCGAGCAGCAGCACGCGCGGCTTCATCACGAGCGCCTGCGCAAGCGCGAGGCGTTGCTGCATGCCGCCCGAGAGTTGATGCGGGTATTTGTCGAGCGAATCGGCAAGGCCGACGCGCGCGAGCATCGCGACGGCTTCATCGCGTGCGAGACGGCGGCGCGCGCCGAACAGACGTCCCGTGAAACGCGCATGCGGCAGTTCGAGCCCGAGCATCACGTTGCGCAACACGGTCAGATGCGGGAACACCGAATAGCGTTGATACACGACGCCGCGATGCGGGTCCGGCTCGCTCGGCAAGGGCTCGCCATCGAGCAGGATCTCGCCGCGCGTCGGACGTTCCTGGCCTAGCAGCATGCGCAGAAACGTCGACTTGCCGCAGCCCGACGCACCGACCATCGAGCAGAATTCGCCTTCCGCGATGCGCAGATTGAGCCGCTCCAGCACGACCTGATCGTCGTACTGCTTCCACAGGTTGCGGATTTCGATCATGCGCGGCCTCCGCGACCTTCCTGATACCAGGGGAACGCCCATTGCGTGAGACGGCGCAGCGCTTCGTCGATGAGCCATGCGAGCAGCGTGATCCACGCGACATACGGCAGGATCACGTCCATCGCGAGATAGCGGCGCACGAGGAAGATGCGATAGCCGAGACCATCCGTCGATGCAATCGCTTCTGCCGCGATCAGAAAGAGCCACGCGGAACACAACGCGAGCCGCAGCGCGATCAACAGACGCGGCAGCAGTTGCGGCACGATCACGCGCAGGATCAGCGTCCAGCTCGATGCGCCGAGCGTCTGCGCCTTGATCCACAATTCCTCGGGAATATCGCGCGTGCGCTGTTGCAGATCGCGGATCATCATCGGCGTGATGCCGATCACGATCAGCACGACCTTCGACAGTTCATCGAGGCCGAACACGATGAACAGAATCGGCAGGACGGCGAGCGGCGGGATCATCGATATCACCGTGATGAACGGCGACAGCGTCGCGCCAACAAGCGGAATGCTGCCCGTCACGATGCCGAACACGAGCGCGATGGCCGCACTCGAGACGAGCCCGATGCCGAGCCGCTTCATGCTCGATACCGTGTCGCTCAGCATCAGATGCTCGCCCGTGCGCTTGTCCTCCGTGAACGCGTACTCGTTGAGCGCGGCCTTCATCTGCGTGGCGGACGGCAGCAGCTTGTCGTCGGGATTCGCCTGCAGGCGAATCGACGAGCCCGTGAAATACACCGCGACGAGCACGATGAACGGCAGCAGCAACAGCATCAGACTGGCGGTGCGGCCGGGGTGTCGGTTGATGAGCCGCATGGGCCTCTCCTCTTCAGAACGCCGCGCCGCTCACAGCTTGCCTTGCGCGGCCATGCGCACGTAGGTCGGATCGAAACGCAGCTTCAGATTGCTCTTGCTGCCGACGACCACGTTGTTCTCGAACGCCATGCCGACCGCGCCCGCGTTCGGCGCGCCCTTGCCGAGCAGACCGTGATCGAAGGAGAACTGCGCAACGCGCGTCATGATCTTCGGCATGTTCGGGCTCGTCGCGAAGTCGAGCGCCTGTTGCGGCGTGTAGAACAGCGCGGTGGTCGAGAGCTGCGACTTGTAGCCGGCGAGATCGGTGCCCGACGCCTTGGCCATCGATGTAAGCGCGGCCTCGCTATCCGGCGACGTTCCGTGCATCGTCTGCATGATCTCGAACCATGCGCCCGTGAGCGCCTTGCCGAGCGCGGGGTTGTCGTGCAGCGTCTTCGTGTTGACGACCATCATGTCCATGATTTCGCCGGGAATACGGCTCGAATCGAACACTTCGGTGACGTTGGGCTTCGCCTTGAGATCGGCGAGCATCGGGTTCCATGTGACCGCGTTGTGCACGTCGGCGGTTGCGAATGCGCCGGAGATATCGGCATCGGACGTGTTGACGGTCTTGATGTCGCGCTCGCTCATCCCTGCCGATTCGAGCGCGCGCGCGAGCAGATAGTGCGACACCGAAAGCTCGACGAGATTGACCGGCTGGCCCTTGAGATCGGCGACCTTCTTGCCCGCACCCTTGATGAGCACGCCGTCGTTGCCGTTGGAGTAATCGCTGACGATCAGCGCGGTGCTGTCCACGCCGCCCGTCGCCGGGATGGTCAGCGCGTCCATGTTGGTCATCGCGCAGCCGTCGAACTTGCCGGCGGTGTATTGATTGATCGATTCGATGTAGTCGTTGAGCTGCACGACATCGACATTGATGCCGTACTTCTTCGCCCACTTGGACATGATGCCCTGAGTCTTCGCGTAGCCCCACGGCATCCAGCCGGCGTAGATGGTCCAGCAGACCTTGAAGTCCTTGCGGGCCTGAGCGAATGAGGGCGTGGAGAAGCAGACGGAGAGAGCGACGGCGGCAGCGGCGAGAAAACGGACGCGCATGAGGTTGACCTCGCATTGAACGGTTATCGACGGCAGGAGCGGCGCGACGCATCGCGTTCTCTCCCGGGCTTTTGTCCCGCCGTGTAACCTCGTTCGAGGTCGACAACTCTCGGACCAGCATCGCGCATCGACATCGATGCGGACCGGAACCCTAGTCATCCATTGCCAGATTGTGACTGCCACTCCTGAAGCTCTTTATGCGATAAGCGTGCCAAGGCTGAAAGTACGTGGCTTCGGCGTCAATCGCGCGGATTCGTGCACAGATACGAAGCGCATCCGCGATGTGCCCGACGCACGGGCGCACCAAACGGGTGCCCGCATTCCAGCGTAATGTCGGAATTCTTCTATCCGGATGCGCCGGCTTTCGATGGAATACGGGACAGTCGGAGTTCCCGCAGCAACCCGTTCTCTTCTCACATGGGTAACCATCATGTTCAGTCGCGCAGCCAGCACCGTTGAAAACGTCGATCCGGAACTCTGGGCCGCCATTAACGATGAAAATCGTCGTCAGGAAGATCACATCGAACTGATCGCGTCGGAAAACTATACGAGCCCGGCCGTGATGGCCGCGCAGGGCTCGCAACTCACGAACAAGTACGCCGAGGGTTATCCGGGCAAGCGCTATTACGGCGGCTGCGAATATGTCGATGTGGTCGAGCTGCTCGCGATCGATCGCGTGAAGCAGCTCTTCGGCGCCGAAGCCGCGAACGTGCAGCCGAACTCCGGCTCGCAGGCCAACCAGGGCGTGTTCTTCGCGATGCTCAAGCCCGGCGACACGATCATGGGCCTGAGTCTCGCGCACGGCGGCCACCTCACGCACGGCTCGCCGGTCAACATGTCGGGCAAGTGGTTCAACGTGGTGAGCTACGGGCTGAACGAAGCCGAGGACATCGATTACGAAGCGGCCGAGCAGCTCGCCAACGAGCATAAGCCGAAGCTGATCGTCGCGGGGGCGTCGGCGTTTGCGTTGAAGATCGACTTCGAGCGTCTGTCGAAGATCGCGAAGAACGTCGGCGCGTATCTGATGGTCGATATGGCGCACTATGCCGGCCTGATCGCGGCGGGTGTGTATCCGAATCCGGTGCCGCACGCGGACTTCGTCACCACAACCACGCACAAGAGCCTGCGCGGACCGCGCGGTGGTGTGATCCTGATGAAGGCCGAGTATGAGAAGCAGATCAATTCTGCGATTTTCCCGGGCATTCAGGGCGGGCCGCTGATGCACGTGATTGCCGCGAAGGCTGTCGCGTTCAAGGAAGCCTTGTCGCCGGAATTCAAGGAGTATCAGCAACGCGTCGTCGATAATGCGCGGGTGCTGGCCGAAACGCTGGTGAAACGCGGTCTGCGTATCGTGTCGGGCCGCACGGAAAGTCATGTGATGCTCGTCGATTTGCGTGCCAAGAAGATCACTGGGAAGGCTGCCGAAGCTGCGCTCGGCGCTGCGCACATCACGGTCAACAAGAACGCCATTCCTAACGATCCGGAAAAGCCGTTCGTCACGAGCGGCGTGCGACTCGGCTCGCCGGCGATGACCACGCGTGGATTTGGTACGAAGGAAGCGGAGATCGTTGGGAATCTCATCGCCGATGTGCTGGAAAGCCCGGAAGATGCGGGTAACCTCGAACGCGTGCGCGCGCAGGTCGCTGAGTTGACGAAGCGGTTTCCTGTGTACGGTTGAGGTTGGGGGTCGGGGTCTTGGCGGGAGCTTGTGGCACGC
This sequence comes from Caballeronia jiangsuensis, assembly GCF_046030135.1. Classification (NCBI taxonomy): domain Bacteria; kingdom Pseudomonadati; phylum Pseudomonadota; class Betaproteobacteria; order Burkholderiales; family Burkholderiaceae; genus Caballeronia; species Caballeronia jiangsuensis. The sequence continues at coordinate 159,143 of NZ_JAQQDB010000008.1, read as the reverse complement.
TGCAGGCTTTTGCCGGATCCCGGTTTCGCGGTGGTCTATTAGCACTGCCCCTCCCCGGGGCGGGGGTCACTTTCTTTGCTGCTGCAAAGAAAGTAACCAAAGAAACAGCTATCCCCAGCCTAAGCACTTCACGCCGGCCGCGGCACAGGCGATTGGCCTAATGGCACGGCAGTAGCGAGTGCCCCCACAAGCAGATAAGGGCTTGGACCGCGCACGGTCTGCGCCACCAAATGTTTTTCCTCACTGGTTCAGCACCAAATAGCTCCGGCCCGCTTCGCGGCCGACGGGTCAATCGGGTCCGTGCGCGCTTCTTCTTCGATGCTTTCCTTCGCATACCCAACGGCAGCGCGTAGCGCTGTGCCGAAGCTATTTCGTGCTGAACCAACACGCCAAAACATTTGGTGCGGCAGACCGTGCGCGAGCCAAGCCCGATTGGGCCTGTGAGGACGACACTTAGGCGAGTGCCACGGGCGGCTGGCAAGCATAGCCAACGTGCGTGTGACCGCGGGCCTGAGCGAGCTGCTTTCTTTGGTTACTTTCTTTGCTGCTGCAAAGAAAGTGACTGCCGCCCCGCACAGGGGCAGAGCTAATAGACCACAAAGAAACCGGGATCCGGCAACGACGAACCTTGACAACAACATCTAGTTTACTGGACACTACATCCACTATGCTAGACACAACGCCCGAAGAACCCCCCGCCAGCGGCGACATAAACCAACGCATCGCCGATCGCATCCGCGAGTTGCGCGCCGCCCGCGCCTACACCCTCGACGCGCTAGCGGCCCGCTGCGGCGTAAGCCGCTCCATGATTTCGATGATCGAACGCGGCGCCGCCAGCCCGACGGCGGTGGTACTCGACAAGCTCGCCGCCGGCCTAGGCGTATCCCTCGCCAGCCTCTTCGGCGGCGAACAGGAAGGCACGCCAGCGGAACCACTCGCCCGCCGCCGCCAGCAACTGAAATGGCGCGATCCCGAATCCGGCTACACGCGCCGAAACCTTTCTCCACCCGGCTGGCCGTCCCCATTCCAACTCGTCGAGGTGGATTTCCCGCCCGGCGCGCGCGTCGCCTACGAACGGAGCGGACGCGAATCGACGATGCATCAGCAAGTCTGGGTGATGAGCGGACGCATCGACATCGTGATCGGCGACGAGCTTCACGCGCTCCAGCAAGGCGACTGCCTCGCGATGCGGCTGGACCGCCCGCTGATCTTCAGCAACCCCGCTTCGAAAGCAGCGCGCTACATCCTCGCCATCGGCGACGCGCCCGCGACCTGATTCATCCTCAGCCTGAACGGATACCGAATGAACACCATCGCCCCGCACGACGACGTGCGCCTGATCGACTGCAACGAAGCCGAGCACGCGCTCGCCATTCTCGAGATCCTGAACGAAGCCATCGTCAATTCGACCGCGCTGTACGACTACAAGCCGCGCCCCGTCGAAGCCATGACGACATGGTTCGCGGCGAAACGCGCAGGCGGCTTCCCGGTCGTCGGCGCATTCGATACATCGGGCAAGCTGATGGGCTTCGCGAGCTGGGGCACGTTCCGCGCATTTCCCGCGTTCAAGTACACGGTGGAGCACAGCGTCTACGTGCATCGCGATTGCCGTGGACTCGGGCTCGGCGAGCGGCTGTTGCGCGAACTAATCCATCGCGCGAGGCAAGCTCAGGTGCATGTGCTCGTCGGGTGCGTGGACGCGTCGAATGAAGGGAGCATCCGCCTCCATACGCGGCTGGGCTTCACGCATTCCGGAACCGTCAGGGAAGCCGGATTCAAGTTCGGCCGCTGGCTGGACGCGGCGTTCTATCAGCTCAATCTGGAGACGCCCGCGCAACCCGTGGACGGCTGAACGGACCAGCCAGCGTCCCGGAACTACGCATAATTTGAAGTAATGGAAAACGGAAAATAAAGCGCGTTGACGGTGTTTTTGCGCGCTCCAATACTGCGCTCATCGCAAACGCACTTTGAGCGCCATGAACTCCGTAGACAGAAACTTCGCTCCTGCTCTCGATCTCACCGACCGCCTCGCCGATGCCATCACCTGGGAACACGGCGGCCGGCTCTGGCCGAGCGGCGAGCAGCAGACGCTGACATGCTGCCGCGTCATCGATGAAACGCACGACGTCAGAAGCTTCGAATTCCGCACGGAAGACGGATTGCCCGTGCGGTTCGAGCCGGGTCAGTTCATGACGATATCGGCGAACGTGCAGGGACAATCGGTCGAGCGCTGCTACACGATTTCATCCGCGCCGACGCGTCCGTTTCTGCTGTCCATCACGGTCAAGCGCGTTCCGGGCGGGACCGTGTCGAACTGGCTGCACGACAACATGAAGCCCGGCAGCACCTTACGCGCGTATGGTCCTTCCGGCGCCTTCACGCCGACCGCCGCGCCCGCGACGAAATCTCTCTACCTGTCCGCAGGCTCCGGCGTCACGCCGCTGATGTCGATGACGCGCGCGAGCATCGATCTCGGTCTGGACCGCGACATTGTCTTCATCCATAGCACGCGCACGCCCGCTGATATCGTGTTCCGCGATGAACTCGCGCGGCTCGCGAAGCTTTCGCCACGACTGCGCGTGTTTTTCGTGTGCGAAGGCATCGGCGACGAAGCGGACTGGAATGGTCCGACAGGCCGCCTCAGTCTTCAGTTGCTGTCGCAGTGGGCGCCGGACTATCTGGAACGCGAAGTCTTCACCTGCGGCCCGGCCGGATATATGAACGCGGTGCGCACGATGCTTCGGGAAGGCGGTCACAATCCGGCGCGCTATCACCAGGAAAGCTTCGATATCGGCGCGGGTGTCGCGGCGGAGCCTGAAGCCGCGCCCGCCGCGTCGGACACGTTCACGGTCAGGCTCTCGCGGTCGTCAAAGTCATTCACGATGAACGCGTCGCAGACCGTGCTGTCGGCGGCGAAGAAGGCGGGCGTCACCGTCGCGTCGTCGTGCAGTCAGGGCGTGTGCGGCACGTGCAAGACCCGCGTGCTGGAAGGCACCGTCGACATGAAACACAACGGCGGCATCCGCGACAGGGAAGTCCAGAAAGGCTTTCGCCTGTTGTGCTGCAGCCGTCCCACTTCGGACCTCGTGCTGGAACTGTGAGGAGACAGGCAGCGTGATCGAAACCGAAGACAAGGCGCAAACCCTGCGCGACGTGAGGACATACCGTCTCGCGCGCGTGCTGGAGCAGTTGAGGCAGCATCGATGCCCCGCGATCCTGCTGTACGACCCCGTCAACATCCGCTACGCGACGGACACGTCGAACATGCAGATATGGACGGCGCGCAATCCGTCGCGCTACGTCATGGTGTTCGCCGATGGCCGTATCGTCGCGTGGGAGTTCCATAGTTGCGAGCATGTGTGGGACGCGCTCGACTTGGGTGTCGAATTGCGCGGCGCGGTGAGCTGGATCTACTTCAACGCGGGCCACGAAGCCGAAAGCCGCGCCGAACTCTGGGCGAACGAAATCATCGACGTGTTCCGCGCCCACGCGCGCGGTGAATGCCGGCTCGCGGTCGACCGGCTCGATCCCATCGGCACTGCGCTTCTCGTCAAAGGCGGCCTCACGCTGCTCGACGGACAAGCGATGATGGAAGACGCCCGCGCGATCAAGTCGGCGGGCGAGCTCGTGCTGATCGGCGAATCGCTGCGCGCATGCGAGAAAGGCATAGAGCGCATGCGACGCGAGCTGCGGCCCGGCATGACCGAGCAGGAGCTATGGGCGCATCTTCACTTCGAGAACATCCGTCACGGCGGCGAGTGGATCGAGACGCGGCTGCTCGCTTCCGGCGATCGCACCAACCCGTGGATGCACGAATGCTCGTCGCGCGTGCTGCAAAACGGCGAGCTGCTCGCGTTCGATACCGACATGGTCGGACCGCACGGCTACTGCTCGGATATTTCGCGCACGTGGATCGTGGGCGACGCGCGGCCATCGGACGAGCAGCGCAGGTTGTACGAACTCGCCTGGTCGCAAGTCCACTTCAACATGGATCTGTTGCGTCCCGGCATGACGTTTCGCGAATTCAGCGAGAAAGCGTGGAAGATTCCCGAGTTGTATCTGAAGAACCGGTATAGCTGCGTGGCGCATGGAATCGGCATGGTCGATGAATATCCGTCGATCGCTCATCGGGTGGACTGGGACAGCGCAGGTTATGACGGCCGTTTCGAAACCGGAATGACGCTATGCGTGGAAAGTTATATCGGCGCGGAAGGCGGCAGCCAGGGCGTCAAGCTGGAACAGCAAGTCGTGCTCACGCAGCACGGCTGCGTGCCGCTCACGACATGCAGCTTTGAAACGGACTGGTTGTGACGGAGAATCGAAGCACCAGGTTACGAGGGAGCCTCTTATGAATCGTCGTCCGGATACCGTGGCGGCTTTCATCGCCATTGCGGAGAAGCTGTTCCAGTCGGAGAAACTGCCGGAAGGTGGACGCCGCGTCGCCGCGCGCGTGTTCGAGCGGCTGCAGACCCCATCCGACGACGGCGTGCGGCACCACACGCGCTATCCCGCGTGCGAGTGGCTCGACGCCACGCTTGCGCCTTTCATCGACGACGACTCCGCCTTCGGCGCCGCCGCACGCGCGATCAAATCGCTCGAACCCGATCTCGGATGGTCTCGACGCTCATCGGGCGTGAATGGCAGCGACGATTACATCGACGCGCACGTGCACGGCATGATCTGCGGGCCCGGTGGCGCGGAAAGCCGCTATGACGTGCAACTGGGTTTCTCGCTGATGCTGCCGCACACGCGCTATCCCGACCACAGCCATCCGCCCGAGGAAGCCTATGTGCTTTTCACGCCCGGTGAATTCCGGCAGGACGGCGGCGAATGGATCGATCCGGGTATCGGCGGGGGCATTCATAACGTTCGCAACAATCTGCACGCGATGCGATCCGGTTCCGTGCCTTTTCTCGCCGTCTGGTCGCTGCTGACGAAAGACGGCGACTAGCCAGGCTGCCGTATCGACCTCTCGATACGAATCCCATGCCGCTTCATCTTCGCGTACAGCGCCGGCTTCGACACCTGCAACAGCTTCGCGCAGTTCGTCACATTGAAGCCGCACGCTTCGAGCGCGGCCTGTATCGCGATGCGTTCCGCTTCCTTCAGCGAAACCGGCGCGCCAAGATGCGCCGCCGACGCGCCGCCCGTCTGCGCGACAGACGCACCGCCAAGCAACGACGACACATCCGCGATCCGCTCGCCTTCATTGAAATTCACGATCTTCTCGACGAGATTCTCGATCTCGCGCACATTGCCCGGCCAATTGTGCGCTTCGAGTTGCCGCAATGCATCTTCCGCGATCTCGGGCGTCGGCTTGTGCATGCGCGTGCAGTATCGATCGAGAAAAAATGCCGCCATCGCACGGATATCCTCGCGACGCTCGCGAAGCGGCGGGATCGTGATTTCGATCACATTGCAGCGGTAGTACAAGTCTTCGCGGAAGGTCTTCGCGAGCACCATCGACGCGAGATCGCGATTGCTCGCGCAGATGATGCGCACATCGACGGGAATGCCGCGCGTATCGCCGATGCGCGTGACTTCGCGCTCCTGCAGCACGCGCAGCAGCTTCGCCTGCACGTCGATGGGCAGCTCCGATATCTCGTCGAGAAACACCGTGCCGCCATCGGCGGATTCGAACTTGCCGGGACGGCCATCGCGCGCCGCGCCGGTGAAACTGCCGGGCGCATGGCCGAACAGCTCGCTTTCGATCAGCGCATGGGGCAACGCCGCGCAGTTGATCGCGATGAACGGCTGCGCGGCGCGCGCGCTCGCGTTGTGGATCGCCTGCGCGAAGACTTCCTTGCCGACGCCGCTCTCGCCCGACAACAGCACGTTCGATGCACCGCGCGCCGCCTTCTTCGCGGCATCGACGGCGCGCTTCAGACCCGCGCTCGATCCGATCACGCTGCCGAACGTGAAGCGCGCGTGATTGCCCGCGTAGCGCCCGGCCATCTTGCGCACGCGGCGCATCTCGCGAAACGTGTTGACGACCGACACCACTTCGCCGCAACGGTTCTTGATCGGAATGGCGGTGTCGAGCAGATGCAGATGCCGCGCCGGCGAATCGATGATCAGCTCGCGATCGACATAGCCCACGCCCGTGCGATAAATCGGTCCGACGATCGGCTCGAAGTCGATCACCTCGTTGAGCGTCTTGCCGATGCTCGTCTTCGGATCGATGCCGAGGATGCGCCCCGCGACCGAATTGACGTGCCTCAGCACCTGGCCTCGCCCGATGACCATCAGACCATCGCCGATATGATCGATGATCGCGCGCTGTTCCTCGACGAGCGTGTCGTAGGCGGCGAGATCGAAGGCGCTGTGCAAAAGGACGTCGAGCGTCGCGCCGAGCAATGCGATCCACGGCGCGGGCGTCGGATCGTCGGATGAAGGCGAACGCAGCGCGACGAGAAAGACACGCCGCCCGTGCGCATCGACGCGCAGCGCGAACGCCTGCGCCACCGACGCGGCCGCGCCTTGCAGCGAAAGCATCACGCAGCGGCCGTCCGATGTCGCCGTCGCCGCTTCCGCGAGCGCTGCCAGCCGCTCGGACGGACACTGCGCGAAGAACGCATCGAGCGTGGCATCGGCGATATGCGCCGCGCCTTCGAGCACATGGCCGCCGCGATCCAGCGTGCAGATGCATGCTTTCGCTTCACGCGCCGCGAGACGGCGGGCTTCACGCCAACGGGGAGACGCGAGCGCACTCTCCAGCGTGGCGATGTCGGGATCGAGCGCGACGGTGGCCATGTCTCCCTGCGAACGGTCGGGCAACGGCTTCGAATATATCAGGACAAAATGCCGCCGCCCGGCGTCGCGTGGCGCATCAGTCCTTCTGCGCGATCGCGGTCAGCGCGCCGCCGTTCAGCCGATACACCGTGACCGGCGCATCGATCCAGTCGCCGTTCGCATCGAACTTCACGGGGCCGAGGATGCTCGCGAACGACTGATCGCGCAAGGTCTTCACGAACACCTCGGGTTTCGCCGATCCCGCCTTCTGCATCGCGTCGGCGACCACGAGCGTCGCTGCGTAGAACGCGGGCGCGTAGGTATCGACATCGGCGCTGAACGCGCTCTTGAACTTCGCGCGGAAGGTCTTGCCGTCGGGCAGCGTGTCGAGCGGCGCGCCGCCCTGCGCGCAAAACATGCGCTTGTCCGCGACGCCCGCCGAGAGCTTGTCGAACTCGGGCGAACAGATGCCGTCGCCGCCGACGAGCGTCGCGTTCACGCCGAGTTCGCCCATCTGCCGCGCGAGCGTCGCGGCCTGCGCGTAGTAGCCGCCGTAGAACACGACCTGCGGATTGCGCGACTTGATCTGCGTGAGGATCGCCTTGAAGTCGGTCGACTTGTCGGTGCTGTATTCGCGCGCGACGATCTGCAAGCCCTCTTTCTGCGCGGTCTTGATGAACACATCGGCGACGCCCGTGCCGTATGCGGTGCGGTCATCGATCACGGCGGCGCGCTGCGCGCCCAGCACCTTCGACGCATAGACCGCCATGCGCCCGCCCATCACGTTGTCGTTGGTGGCGAGGCGAAACACGTAGGGATAGCCGAGATGCGTGAGATCCGGATTCGACGATGCGCCCGTCATCATCACGACATGCGCATCGTTATAGATGCGCGCCGCCGGAATGCTCACGCCCGAGTTGTAATGGCCGATCACCGCCGACACGCCATCGTCGACGAGCTTCTGCGCGACGTTCACGCCGACTTTCGGATCGCCCTGATCGTCCATCGAGATCAGCTCGAATTTCACGGGCTTGCCGGCGATCGTGAAGCCTTTCGCGTTCAGCTCGTCGATGGCGAGGCGCACGCCGCGCTCGTCGTCCTTGCCGCTTTGCGCCGCGCTGCCCGTGAGCGGCCCCGCCACGCCGATCCTGACCACTTGCTGCGCCTGTGCAACGTTGCATAGCATCGCAGCGGACGCGACGCACGCCATCGCCATCTTCATCGGTTTCATATCGTTTCCCCAGTCGCTGTGAATGACAGACTATCCAGAACGTCCCGTACCGGCGACAACGTGTCGAACTCGAAATCCGGGCGCGGCTGCCACGTGCCGAGCGTATCGCCGCCGCGATTGATCCACGCGACCGCCATGCCGAGCGGCTTCGCGCCGTCGATATCGGCCCAGCTCGCGAGCGAGCAATGCAGCACGTCCTGCGCGGGCAGCGCGAGGCGGTCGAGTGCGAGCGCGAAGATTGCCTGCGACGGCTTGTACGCCTGCGCCATCTCCGCCGTCGTCACGTGCTCGAAGTAGCGCGTGAGTTGCGTGCGTCGCCACAGGTCGCTGTCCATGTTGGTGATCGGCATGAGCGGATAGCGCGACGCGGCCCAGTCGAGAAACGGCGCCGCGTCCTCGTGCGCGGGCGATGCCTCGACGAGATGCGTGAGGAACACGTCGGTCAGCGCATCCATCGTGTGACCGCGGCGCGCGCCGGGCCAGCGCGCATCGAGCACGGCCGCGAGCGCCTGCTGCGCGACATCGCGATAACGCGCGTACGCCTGGCCGCGATAGAGCCGCACATTGCGGATGTCCCAGTCGAGATAGATGTCGAACGGCGCGTCATCGGTTTCGACGGACAGCCGCCGCAGCACTTCCGCCATGCCGAGCGTGCCGCCGCGATCGACATCGACGAGCGTGCCGAAGTAGTCGAAGGTCAGGGCTTTCGGGTTCATCGTGCATTCTCCTTGCGTGTCGCGAACGCCTTCACGCGCTCGGCGGCGTCGGGGTCCGCGAAGGCGTCGATGGTCGCCGCGAATTCGAGTTCGAGACTGCGCGAAAGCGTGTCCGATAGTTCCGCGGTGACGAGCCGCTTGAGGCGCGCAATCGACGTGTGCGACTTCTCCGCGATGCGCGCCGCGAGCGCCATCGCCGTGTCGAGCATCGCGCTGCGCGGCACGACGCGATTGACGAGGCCCATCGACATAAGCGACTGCGCGCTCTGCCGTTCGCCGAGCAGCCACAGCTCCATCGCGCGTTGATGACCGGTCGCCTGCGGCAGCAGATGCGTGACGCCGCCCGTGACGAACTGCCCCCACTCCATCTCCGGAAAGAACGCGACGAGATCGTCGGACGCGACGACCATGTCGCAATTGAGCATCCATTCGAAACCGCCGCCGACGGCGAAGCCATGCACCGCGCCGACGACCGGTTTCGCGTTGAACATCAGATCGCGCGTGATGCGCTGAATCCGTTCGATATGGCTGCGGATGCTTTCATCGCTCGCGCTCTGCTCGCCGAATTCCTTCAGGTCGTCGCCCGCGCAGAACGCGCGTCCTTCGCCCGTCAGCACGATCACGCGGCAGGCGGCGTCATCGTTCGCGCGTTGCAGTGCGTCGTGCAGGTCGTCGAGCAGCGGCCCGCTGATCGCGTTCATGCGCTCGGGACGATCGAGGGTCACGATGCAAACGGGTCCATCCATGCGTGTCGTCACGTAGCTCATGCGGGCTCCTTGTCGATCCAGCGTGTCTTGCCTTCGGTGCGCGGAAAATGTTCGAACGGGACCATGGTGACGCTTGCACTCGCGCCGATGCGTTCGCGCACGGCCGCTTCGATGCGCGTCGCGGCATCGTCCCAGCGTGGCACGGGCAAGCCGTTCGCGGCCTCGACCGTCATCGCGATGCGGTCGTACGGACCCGGCCCTTTCAGCACGATGCGGAACATGCCCGACGCCCATTGCGGCAGCGACTCGACCGCGAGCCGCACCGCGCCCGGGAACACGTTCACGCCGCGCACGTTGAACATGTCGTCGGTGCGGCCCGTCACGCGAAAGCGCCACGCGCTGCGGCCGTCCGGGCCGGGATCGGTGGCGGTCACCGTGACGACATCACGGGTGCGATAGCGCACGAGCGGCTGACATTGCTTGCGCAAGTGCGTGCAGACGAGTTCGCCCGTCGTGCCCGCTTCGACAGGCAAACGCGCGAGCGTCTGCGGATCGATGATCTCGGCGAACACGACATCGCCCGCGTGATAGAGCAGATCGTTGGTCCAGCCGGTCTGTCCGCCGAGAATGCTCAGCACTTCCGAGAGACCGAAGTTCGCGTTGCGCACCTTGAAACCCCACTTCTCTTCCATCGCCGCGCGCAGCTCGGGATTGTCGAGGCCCGCTTCGCCGCCGAACAGGCCGAGCTTCAGCCCGAGATCGCGCGGCGCGGGGCCGCCGGTCTCGCGCAACACCTGCTCGATCAGCGCGGGATAAGACGGCGTGCAGGAAATCGCGTTGATGCCGAGGTTCAGGATCGAGTCGATCAAAAGCCGCGTATTGCCGACGCCGAACGGCACGACCGTCGCGCCGGTGGCTTCGAGGATCGTGTGATCGGTGAAGCCGCCGGTCCACATGCAGTAGTTGAGGCAATGCACGACGCGATCGTCCGGGCGCAGGCCGGCGGCCCACATCGAGCGCGCGCCGACGCGAGCGATATCCGCGGCATCGCGCGCGCTGTTCGCGAGAATCAGCGGCCGGCCGGTCGTGCCCGACGTGCGATGCAGCCGCGCGATTCCGCTTTCCGCGCACGCGGCGTAATCGCCGTAGGGCGACGCGTTTTCCTGGCTCACGCGCAGTTCGTCCTTCTCGGTGAAGGGCATCTCCTGAAGCGTGTCGAGCGTGACGTCGTCGCGGCCGATCCAGTGCGCGAGCCTCGTCCGGTAGAACGCGGACATCGCGCGCAGATACGGCCAGTGCGACGCCCAGAGCGCGTCCTGATGACGGCGCACGTCGGCGGGCGGGAGCGTTTCGAACGCTTCATCAAAAAAGACGCCGTGCGTCGGGGAATGGTCAGCCATGTGTTTTTCTCTCGTCGTGTGGATGCGTCATTCGGTGCGGCGGCGTTTCGCGGCGCGCGCTTCGATCGCGGATCGCTCGACGATGGCGCGCGCGTGGCTCGCCGTGCCGACCGGGCCACCGGCATCGGAAGCGACGATGTCGAACCAGTACAGCGCGCCTTCGAGATCGCGGAAAGTCGCGGTCGCGGAGACTTCGGCGCCGAGCGGCGTCGGCGCGAGATGATTGAGATGCGTCGTCACGCCGACGGACAGTTGCCCATCGCCGACGGCATCAAGCAGCGTTTCGGCGCATGCGCGCTCGATCAGCGACAGCAGCGCGGGCGTGGACAGCACGTCGGGATAGCGCTCGCCCGCGCCTTGCGCGTGAGCGGATGCGAGATCGGCGGATGTGACGGTGTGGGTGAGCGTGGCGGCTCGGCCTCGTTCGATCATGTGCGGCTCCGGGTTGTCTGGAGCGCAATCAACGCAAGGCGCGGGCCATATGCGTCAAAGCCCCGGCTGGCGGGGCTTTGCGGGTTTTGCGGATGCCGTGGACCGGCGTAGTGGAAAGATTCTTAACGTTGCGATTCGAAACGGTCGTCGGGTTGCTTTACGTTGATGCGCTTCACTTCCCCGGCGTCAACACCACCCTGAACCGCGCCTTGCCGCTCATCATCCGCGCGTACGCTTCGGCCGCGCGCGAGAGCGGGAACTCCTCGATCATCGGCTTCACGCCCGACAGCGCGCTGAATGCCAGCGTTTCCTGCGAATCCGCCGCCGTGCCGGACGGCCAGCCCTGCACCGAGTTGCGGCCCATGATGAACTGGGTGATCGGCACCTCGACCGGCTCTTCCGATATCCCGACCATGATCAGCTTGCCGTTGAGCCCCAGACCGCCGATGGCCGCGTTCATCGCCTTGCCGCTCGTGGCCGTCGCCAGAATGACGCGCGCGCCGCCGAGCGCCTTGAGCGCGTCGGCTACGTTCTGCGATTCGCTGTCGATGTAGTGATGCGCGCCGAGCTGCTTCGCGAGCGGCTCCTTGTCCTTGCCTCGCGCGATCGCCGCCGTCACGAAGCCCATCTTGCGCGCGAACTGCACGCCCAGATGACCGAGCCCGCCGATGCCGAGAATCGCGACGACATCGCCCGCGCGCGCCCCGCTGTTGCGCAGCGCATTGAAGGTGGTGATGCCCGCGCAAAGAAGCGGCGCGGCATCGACGTCGGAGAGATCGTCAGGCATGCGCGCGAGCGCTTCCTGCGGCGCGACCATATAGTCCGCGTAGCCGCCGTCGTAGCTGATGCCCGGCACCAGCGCGCGCTGGCAAAGCACGAAGTCGCCGTGACGGCAATGCTCGCAATGTCCGCAATGCCCGCCGTGCCAGCCCACGCCGATGCGCTGCCCCTTCTCCCATCCTTCGACGCCCGCGCCGAGCTTCTCGATCACGCCCGCGATCTCATGGCCCGGCACGCGCGGAAACTGAAGGCCGGGCCACAGACCCTCGACGGTCAGGGAATCGCTGTGGCAGATCCCGCAGGCCTGCACCTTGATCAACACGTGTCCGTCGGGCGGCTCGGGCACGTCGCGCTCGACGACTTCCAGCGGACCGTTCGCTTTCGCTACCTGCACTGCCTGCATCGTTGGCATCGCTTGCTCCTTGTCATGGGAGAAACACGCGCGGCGCGGCTGGCACGCCGCAATCGGATGACACGGCCCGGCAAAATCGCAATCCCGACCGCATCGTCGAGGAACGTCGGAGATTGCGATTGTGACAGGTCTCGCGCCGATGCATGCGCCGCGCGGCCAGACCAACGAAAGCACGCGATGCCGCGAAGGCATCGCGCATTGCCTTACGCCGAACGCAGCGAACGGAAGCTCGCACGAACCTCGTCCGAGAACGCTTGCGGCTGCTCCCACGCCGCGAAGTGCCCGCCTTTCGGCAGACGGTTGTAGTGAATCAGCTTCGGATACGCCTTCTCCGTCCAGCTTTTCGGCGCGGCATAGATCTCGTCCGGGAACACGCTCACCGCGACCGGAATCGCGATGTGCTTCGGCGCGAAGAAATTGAGCTTGTTCTCCCAGTACAGACGCGCCGAGGAAATCCCCGTGTTCGTGAACCAGTAGAGCGAGATGTTATCGATGATGTCGTCGCGCGAGAGTCCTTCGGTCTGCCCGTCGAACACGCGTGCGATAAGCGCCTGGCTCGCCGCGTCGTGATCGATCATCCATGCGGCGAGGCCGATCGGCGAATCCTCGATGGCGTACAGCGTCTGCGGCCGATTCGCCATTTCCTGCGCGTAACCGAGGCCGTGCTTGTAGAAGAAGTCGAGTTGCTCGAACGCGTGGGCCTCGTCCGCCGAAAGACCCGCGGGCGCGGGATCGCCGAACTTGAGCGCATGCGCGATATCGTCGGGAACCGTGGCCGGCATGTTGGTATGAATGCCGACGAGTTCCGGCGGCGCGATGAGCGCCATCTGCTCGGTCACCGCGTTGCCCCAGTCGCCGCCCTGCGCGACATAGCGCGTATAGCCGAGACGCTTCATCAACGCGATCCACGCGCGTGCGATGCGCTGCGGGTCCCAGCCGGTCGCCGCCGGCTTGCCGGAAAAACCGTAGCCGGGTAGCGACGGAATCACCACATCGAACGCGTCGGATGCCTGGCCGCCGTGTGCCGTCGGATTGGTCAGCGGATCGATGATCTTCAGTTGCTCGATGATCGATCCGGGCCAGCCATGCGTGACGATAACCGGCAACGCGTTCGCATGTTTCGAGCGAACGTGGATGAAGTGGATGTCGAGACCGTCGATCTCGGTGACGAAATTCGGCACCGCGTTCAGCCGCGCTTCGACCTTGCGCCAGTCGTAATCCGTCACCCAGTGGCGCGCGAGCTTTTGCATCGTCGCGAGTTGCACGCCTTGCGATGCATCGGTGACGGTTTCGCGCTCGGGCCAGCGCGTGGACTTGACGCGCCGCTTCAGATCGGCGATTTGCGCATCCGGCACATGCACGCGAAGCGGGCGAATGGCGGTCTGGTCGCCGCCCTTCACCTGCACGATTTCCGCGTTGCCTGGCGCCGGTTCGGCGAAGGCGAGGCTGCTCAATGCGCCTGCGGCGAGCGTCGCCGCCGCGATGCCGATGAAATGACGGCGCGACGGCGTTTCGAGAGAAATATCGTTCGACATACAAACCTCCTGGATACTTGAGCGAGGAGGGGCGATGCATGCCGACAAGCCTTATCGTCACCGCCTCGATGCGCCGCGAAGGGTTTTCGCAGCAGGTGACGCGATTATGTGCATATGCACATGACGCGTAAACGCAGGCGGACGTACAACACTTTTGTCGGGCGGGAAAAAGTCCCGCCCGGCATGGCTTCATTTGTTACCGCGACGCACCGGACGCCACCTGCGCGCCGTTCTGCCGACGCCGATAAACCGTATCGCGCGACGCAAGCCAGTAATAAACCGGCGACGTCAGCAGCAATCCGACGACCCATGACAGATCCGCGCCGTCAAGATACTTCGGCACCGGGCCCGCGTACATCGGCGTATTCATGAACGGAATCTGCACGGCGATGCCGATCGCGTAAGCAATCAGCGCCTGCGGATTGAAGCGTCCATAGATGCCGCCGTCCACCTGAAAGATCGACTGGATATCGTACTTGCCTTTGTGGATCACATAGAAGTCAATAAGATTGATCGCGGTCCACGGCACCAGCACGACGAGCAGCGCGAGCACGAGATCGACGAGATTCGCGACGAAGTTCGTCGATGCGCCAATCGCGAAGTAGCAGCACGCGACCAGAATCACGCCCGACAACACCGCGCGCGCCTTCGCCGTCGGAATCCAGCGATACGCGAAGGTTTGCAGCGACGTGATCGACGCGAGCACCGCGCCGTAGAGATTCAGCGCGTTGTGGCTGATCACGCTCAACAGGAACAACACGAGCATCGGCAGGCCGAGCGGTCCGGTGGCGAGCTTCACGGCATCCATCGCATCGGCGCCGGGCGGCACCGCCAGCACCGCGACCGCGCCGAACACGAACGCGAGCGTCGAGCCGATCGTGCAGCCGAGATACGTCGCCCAGAACGTCGATGCGACGCGCACGTTCGCCGGAAGGTAGCGCGAATAATCGGAGACGTAGGGCGCGAACGCGATCTGCCACAGCGCCGAGAGGGAAACGGTCGCGAGCCAGCCGGCGAAGTCGAAGCCGCCGCGCGTGAGGAAATCGTTCGTCGAGATATGCGTGAGGATGTAGCCGAAGCCGACGCAAATACCGATGCCGAGCACCCATGTCCCGATGCGGTTCAGGATATGAATGAACTTGTATCCGATGATGCCGATCAATCCCGATCCCACCGCGCCGATCACGATGCCGACAGGCACCGACACCGACGACTCGATCCCATGCAGCGATTTTCCCGCGAGCACGATATTCGACGCGAAGAAACCCACGTACATCACGCCTGCTATGACGGTCACGAGCAGCGCGCCCCACGAGCCGAACTGCGCGCGGCTCTGGATCATCTGCGGGATGCCCATTTGCGGCCCCTGCGCCGAATGCAGCGCCATCAGCACGCCGCCGACCGCCTGACCGACGATGATCGCGACGATGCCCCACAACAGGTTCAGATGAAAGATCTGCACGCCGAGCGCGCCGGTCACGATCGGCAGGGGCGCGATATTTCCGCCGAACCATAGCGTGAAGAGAT
Source organism: Caballeronia jiangsuensis (assembly GCF_046030135.1). NCBI lineage: Bacteria > Pseudomonadati > Pseudomonadota > Betaproteobacteria > Burkholderiales > Burkholderiaceae > Caballeronia > Caballeronia jiangsuensis. The sequence continues at coordinate 143,671 of NZ_JAQQDB010000008.1, read as the reverse complement.
CGCGCACCTTGCCGTGACGATCCTCGGGCGGCACGTAGCCGATGGTGTGCTTCTCGATCAGCGGAGCAGCATTGCGTTGCGCGTTAGTCAAAGTCGTCTCCTTAATGCGCGCGGCAAAGCGATGCCCTGACGCTCAGGGCGTCGGGGTCGCTTCAGGCGCTTGAGTAATCAGGCTATGGTCGAGAGATGGTCCGCGAGCCGTATCAGCATCGCGTCGCAATCGCGGAGTTGTTCGACGGTCACGAACTCGTCGGGCTTGTGTCCCTGATCCATGCTGCCGGGACCGCATACGACCGTCGGAATGCCGGCATGATCGAAGAGTCCGCCTTCCGTGCCGAACGCCACCGTGCCGAAATCCGATGAACCGCTCAGCAACGCGAGCAGACGCGCGGCTTCGCTGTCGGGCGGCGTCGCGAGTCCGGGATAGGCGGACAGCGCTTCGAGCGTGATGTCGGTGTCGGACTTCACGGCGCGCATCTTCGGCAGCAGTTCGGCTTGCGCGTATGTCTCTAAATCATCGGCAACCGTGCTGGCATCGAAGCCCGGCAGCGCGCGCACTTCGAAGTCGAATTCGCATTCCGCCGGCACGATATTGAGCGCGCGGCCGCCCTTGATCGTGCCCGTCTGCACGGTGGAATACGGAGGATCGAAACGCGCGTCGTGATGCTCGGGTTGCGCGAGCTTCTCGCCGATCTCTTCCAGACGATTGATGAGGCGTGCCGCGTACTGAATGGCATTGACGCCATACGGAGCGTATGCGGAATGACAAGGCGCGCCCTTCACCTGACATCGCATCGCGAGCTTGCCCTTGTGCCCGAGCACCGGTTTCAACGACGTCGGCTCGCCGATCAGACACAGCACGGGCTTGTGCGCGCGTTGCGCCAGTTGCGCGAGCATCGGCCGCACGCCGAGGCATCCGACTTCCTCGTCGTAGGAGAAGGCGAGATGCACCGGCAACCTCAGTTCGCGCTTCAGCAGCATCGGCACCGCGGCCAGCACCGACGCGAGAAAGCCCTTCATATCCGCTGCGCCGCGGCCATACAGGCGACCATCCTTCTCGGTGAGGCGGAATGCATCGACGGTCCACGGCTGGCCATCGACCGGCACCACATCCGTATGTCCCGACAGCACGATGCCGCCGCGATCGCGCGGTCCGATCGTCGCGAACAGATTCGCCTTCGTGCGCTCCGCGTTGTAGAACAGCTCGCTTTCGACGTCATGCTGCGCGAGGTAGTCACGAATAAATTCGATCAACTCGAGATTCGAATCGCGGCTGACGGTCGCGAAGCCGATCAGCCGTTCGAGCAGATCGCGGCTCGTCATGTCATTCATCGCCCGGCACTCCGTAGCTCGGCGCGGCGGTCGGATTCAATGCACGGGTCACGTAGTCCTGCATCTGCGGCTTGTACGCCTGCCAGAGACCATCGAGCTTGCCGATAGGATCTTCATCCGCCCAGTCCACGCGCAGATCGACGAGCGGCCAGCTTTGCTCGCCCGCGATCTTCAGCGCCGCCGAATGCACGGGGCCCGCTTCTCCGCCCGCTGCGATCGCCGCATGCATCGCGGCGAGAAGCCGGTCCGCGAGATGGCCGGAGGCGTTCTCGAACGCGGGAATCATCGCTTCGATCACGTGAACGCCCGCGAGCATGTTGCCCGCCGCGACGCATTGCGAACCCGCGACGGCGTGATATGTGCCGAGCGCCTGCTTGCCGCTGAAGAACGCGGTGCGGCCCTGCGCATCGACCACCGTCACTTGCCGATACTCACTCCATTCGTTCGCGGCCAGCGCCCGCTCCAGCGCCGCCGAGGGATCGAGCTTCGCGCTTTCCATGTGGTCGAGAATCTGCGAACCGAGCGCGGGCAGCGTGATGTTCTGCGTCGCGACCGCACCGACGCCCGCGCGCACCCACGGACAACGCGCACCCACCGCGATGCTCGATGAACTGATCGCGATGCCGAGTTGCCCTGTCTCTTCACATCGTCCGACGATAGAAAAAGTCATGTGCCCTCCTTTTGCGTCGCTCAGGCCTGAGGCGTCCATCCATCGGGAATGACGGCGATCACGTCGATCTCCATCAGCCATTCGGGCTGACCGAGCGCCACGACGGTGAGGCCCGTCGAAATCGGAAACACGCCCTTCAGCCACTTGCCGACTTCGCGATACACCGGCTCGCGATAGCGCACATCGGTGAGATAGGTCGTCGTCTTGACGATGTGCGAGAGATCGCTGCCCGCCTCTTCGAGCAATTGCTTCACGTTTTTCATCGCCTGCTCGGCCTGCGCGCGCGGGTCGCCGAGACCGATCAGATTGCCATCGAAATCCGTGCCGATCTGACCGCGCACATAAACGGTATTGCCCGCGCGCACGGCCTGGCAAAGATCGTTATCGAGCGTCTGATTCGGATACGTATCCTTGGTGTTGAACATGCGGATACGGGTATGCGTGGGTTGGCTCATCGAATGCACCTTGATACGGGATTGTTTGAAATCAGTTGACGCCCATCTCGCTGACCTTGTGCACGCGCGATTCGTCCGGTGCGGCCTCGACGCTTTCGACGCGCGTCTCGTCTTCGTGATGTTGCGGCGCGTCGTAATACGCGAGGTATTTGCGCTGCGTGACAATGTGATCGGCGATATGTTTCGCGTCGTGCCACACGCCCCAGATGAACGCGGAGCCACGACGCGACAGCCACGGCAAGCCGAGAAAATAGATGCCCGGCTCTTTCGCGACGCCGCGCTGATGTTTCGGCTTGCCTTTGTCGTCGAATGCATCGACTTGCAGCCAGGTGAAATCGACGGCATAACCTGTCGCCCAGATGATGGACGTCACGCCTTCCTTCGCCAGATCGAGCTCGAAAAGCGGATGCGTCATGCACTCCGGATCGCCGGGAATGTTGCGGGCTTCGGGCTCTTCGGGAAGATCGAGTCCGTTGCGTCTTGCATAGGCGTCGGCGGCATCGAGCAGCGACAGATAGTTCTCGTCGCCACGGCGGATGTTGTCCGCGAGATCGGCTTCGAACGTGACGCGGGTATCGTCGAATGATTTCGTCAGGCCGACGAGCGTGATGCCTTGATGCGCGAGACGCCTGAAGTCCACCGTATGACCGCCGCGCGCACCGCTCACCGCGATCGTCACGTGCTCGCGGCCAGGCTTCATCACTTCCGCGTCCCATTCGCCGAGCACACCGAGCCACCAGCAGAAGTCGCGTCCGCGATAGCCGCGCGGCGGACGATCGTGCGCGCCGACCGACAGATACACGCGGCGGCCCGCGCGCTGCAATTCATCGGCAATCTGCACGCCCGACGATCCCGCGCCCACGACCAGCACGCCGCCTTCGGGCAATTGCTGCGGATTGCGATAGTCGGCGGAATGGATCTGCGTGAGCGAAGCGCTCGTCGGCGCGATCGGCGGAATCACGGGGCGCTGGAACGGCCCTGTCGCCACGACGACGCGATTCGCTTCGATCGTTCCTTCAGATGTATCGACGGTAAAGCCCGGCCGACCTGCATTGCGCACGACCTTTTTCACTTCGACGCCCGTGCGAATGGGCGCATCGAACTTCTTCGCATAGTCGACGAAGTATTCCGCGACCTGCTCTTTCGATGCGAACGCGTTGGGATCGAAATTCGCGAATTCCAGATTAGGGAAACGATCGTGCCATGCGGGACCATTGGCGACGAGCGAATCCCATCGGCCCGTGCGCCAGCGCTCCGCGATGCGATCGCGTTCCAGCACGAGATGCGGCACGCCGAGCTTGCTCAGATGTTCGCTCATCGCGACGCCCGCTTGTCCTGCGCCGACCACGAGCGTGTCGATTGATTTCCTTTCCACTGTCATGGCTATGTCCTTCCGAAAGGCCGTTGTATCCGTGATGTCTTGGTGAAAATCTACGCGCCCCGTCCAAATCTGAAAAATATATTTAAAAAATGCATAGCATCGGATTTGGCTATGCAGTGAATTTTGAGCGCTTCACAATGCGGCCCATCGAAGCATGATCTCTGGAGCATCGTCGATGGAAATTCATCCCCTGCGCTACTCGCTGCGGCAGCTGCGCTACTTTGTCGTCACGGCGGAAGCGTTGTCGTTCACCGCGGCGGCGAAAAGACTGCATATTTCGCAGCCGTCGATATCGACCGCCCTCGCCGATCTCGAAGAATCTTTCGGCGTGCAGCTATTCATCCGACGTCACGCGAGCGGTCTGTCGCTCACGCAGGCGGGCCGCGATCTGCTCGGCCAAGCGCGCAATCTGCTGAAGATCGCGGAAGAACTGCAAATGGCCGCGAAGGAAATGGATGGCGGCATGACCGGCTCCATCGCGCTCGGCTGCCTCGTTTCGCTCGCGCCGCCGTTGATGCCGGGTCTCATCAGCCATTTCACGGCCGGGCACGCGGGCATTTCGTTTCGCACGGTCGAGGCGCATCAGGATGGTTTGCTGCGCGGTCTGCATGACGGTTCGCTCGATATCGCGCTGACCTATAGCCTGGACCTAACCGAAGACATCGCCTTCACGCCGCTGATTTCCTTGCCGCCGTATGCGATCCTGCCGAAGACGCATCGCCTTGCCCGGGCGCGCAAGGTATCGCTCGCCGACTTGCTGCCGGAGCCTTATGTGATGCTGGATCTGCCGCATAGCCGCGAGTATTTCGCCGCGCTCTTCGATGCGGTCGGCAGCCGCCCTGTGCCCGCCTTTCGTTCATCGCAGCCGGAGGTCGTGCGCGGCATGGTGGCGAACGGTCTCGGCTATAGCATCCTCAATTTTCCGCTCAAATCGAATCGCACGGTGGACGGCGAAGACTTCGTGATTAAGCGCTTCAAGGACAACGTCAACGCGACGACGCTGGGCATCGCGCAATCGCGCACGATGCGCCCGAGGCAGGTCGTGCATCGCTTCTCGTCCTTTTGCGAGACTTATATCCGGCGGCTGCATATCGATACATGATGCGCGCATCGAATGGAGAAGTTATCCGCGCTGCATAGGCAAAAGCTTTGCTTTGTATCCGAAAACAATATTTTGGCTGGCAATTTGGCTTGATAGATTGATGTCCATGTCGTGCGCAACGCCTTGAAACCTCGCGTTGGCGCGCTTCCACGGGAAGGCACATGGAGAGCCTCATGACAAGGACGATCGCGGTGCAAACGCTCATCGACCAGTTGCGGTCGAATTGCGAACGACCATTCAGCGATGCGCGCGCCATGCCGCCCGGTGTTTATACATCGCCCGAGTTTCTGTCGCTCGAAGAGAGTGAAATCTTCGCGCGCGAATGGCAGTGTGTCGGCCGCGCAAGCGCGTTGAAAGAGCCCGGCGACTATTTGACGGCGCAAATCGGCGAACAACCGATCGCCGTGTTGCGCGACGAGCAGATGCAGCTCAAGGCGATGTCGAACGTGTGCCTGCATCGCATGTCGGTGCTGCTCGAAGGGCGCGGCAACAAGCGCCGTATCGTGTGTCCGTATCACGCGTGGAGCTATGGGCTCGACGGCGAATTGAAGGGTGCGCCGCTCATGGACCGGCAAGAAGGCTTCTGCAAGGAAAGCTATACATTGCCCGCTATTCGCTGCGAGGAATGGCAAGGCTGGATCTATGTGACGCTCGATGAAAACGCGCCGCCCGTTCAAAAACAACTGGCCGAATTGAGCGAACTCATCGGCGCGTACGGCATGACGGACTACATCGAAACTTTCTATGAAGAGCACGTGTGGGACACGAACTGGAAAATCCTCGCGGAAAATTTCATGGAAAGCTATCACTTGCCGATGCTGCATCGCGCAACCGTAGGGCCGCATTCCAGACTCGAAGAAATGGAATGTCCGCCAGGCTATCCCGCGTTCAACTATCACTGGATCACGAAAGAAGCGAGCTTGCCGATCGGCAATGCGCATCCGGACAACACGCGCTTGTCGGGTCACTGGCGCAAGACGACCGCGCTGCTCGCGATCTACCCGACGCATCTCGTGACGCTCACGCCCGGCTACTTTTGGTATCTCGTGCTGCAACCGCGCGGCGTCGGGCAAGTGCATATCCGCTTCGGCGGCGGGCTTGCGCCTGAATTCATCGCCGATCCGGAAGCGAACGCGCACATGACGACATTGAAGAAGCTGCTCGACGAAGTGAACGCGGAAGACAGGCGCGGCGTGCAGGCAGTGTTTCGCGGCGTACATGCGCCGCTCGCAAAGCCCGGCAACCTGAGTCATCTCGAACGGCCCAATTACGACTTCGCGCGCTATATCGCGTCGAAGCTCGCACAGCACTGAAAGACAGGACGCGATCACGATGTCAGACCCTTCCTTCATCTCCTTCTCGGGCGTGAGCAAATCGTACGACGGCGCGCACTATGTCGTGGAGGACCTGAACCTCGACGTGCGCAAGGGAGAGTTTCTTTCGCTGCTCGGACCGTCGGGATCGGGCAAGACGACCACGCTCATGATGCTCGCGGGCTTCGAAACGCCGACGCAAGGCGAGATTCGCCTCGATGGCAGGCGTCTCGACGACAAGCCGCCGCATCAGCGCGACATCGGCATGGTGTTTCAGAACTACGCGCTCTTTCCGCATCTGACGATTGCGGAGAACGTCGCGTTTCCCCTTTCCGTGCGGCACGTGAGCCGCGCGGAGCAGAAGACGCGCGTCAAACGCGCGCTGGAGATGATCGAGCTGCCGCATCTCGCGAACCGGCGTCCCTCGCAACTTTCCGGCGGCCAGCAACAGCGCGTCGCGCTTGCACGCGCACTCGTGTTCGAGCCGAGCGTCGTGCTGATGGACGAGCCGCTCGGCGCGCTGGATAAACGCCTGCGCGAAACGATGCAATACGAAATCATGCGGCTGCATCGCGAGCTCTCGCTGACGATCGTCTACGTGACGCACGATCAGGCCGAAGCACTGACGATGTCCGACCGCGTCGCCGTCTTTTCCGATGGCCGCATCCAGCAGGCCGCCACGCCGAGCGAGCTTTACGAGAACGCGCAGAACGCATTTGTCGCGAACTTCGTCGGCGAGAACAACGGACTCACGGGGCACGTCACCAGCGTGAACGACGAATGGGCGACGCTCGCGCTGTCGGACGGCAGCGTCATTCGCGGGCGCTGCGAACACGGCCTGCGCGCCGGCGACGAAGCGATGCTCGCGTTGCGTCCCGAACGCGCGCATATTCCGGGCGCGGACGGCGCACAAGCCGACGAGCACAGCAACGTCGTGCGCGCCTGCGTCGAGGAACTCGTGTATTGCGGCGATCATCATCGCGTGCATCTGAAGCTGGGCTCGCGCGATTCTCTCGTCGTGAAAGTGCCCAACACGCAGCGTCATGCGTTGCCCGCAGCCGGCAGCACGATCGAAATTGCATGGCGTCACGACGACTGCAAGATTCTCGCGATGATGGCGCCGAAGAGCGCCCCCGCGATTGCCCCAACCACACCGCCGTCACCTTCCCTCATCTCGACCGCACCCGCAGGAGCCAACTGACATGCGCACTCACATCAAAGCACAATGCGCCGCACTCGCAGTATTTGCGTTTGCAACCATCCCGACACACGCGGCGGAGACGCTCTCTGTCGTGACTTTCGGCGGCGCGTACGAAGCCGCTGCAAAGAAGGCCTGGTTCGAGCCGTTCACACAGGCTACGGGCGTGAACTTCTCGACCGAATCGTACGACGGCGGCCTCGCCAAGCTATCCGCGATGGAGCAGGCGAAGAACACGACGTGGGATCTGATCGATCTCGAAACCAACGACGCGATCACCGCATGCGATGAAGGCCTGCTGCAGAAGTTCGACAAGAAGTCGATCGGCAAGACGAGCGATTTCATCCCCGGCTCGATCAGCGATTGCGCGGTCGCGAGCATGGTGTGGTCCACCGTCTATGCCTACGACGCGAGCAAGCTGAAGACCGCGCCGAGCACCGTCAACGATTTCTTCGATTTGCAGAAATACCCCGGCAAGCGCGGGCTGCGCAAGTCGCCGAAGGTGTCGATGGAATGGGCGTTGATCGCCGATGGCGTCGATCCGAAAGACGTCTACAAGGTGCTCGGCACGCCCGCCGGCGTCGATCGCGCCTTCAAGAAGCTCGACACGATCAAGAAGAACATCGTGTGGTGGGAGTCGGGCGCGCAGGCGCCGCAACTGCTCGCCGATGGCGCGGTCGTGATGGTGCAAGCCTATAACGGTCGCATCGACGATGCCGCGAAGAAGGACAACAAGCCGTTCAAGGCGGTCTGGGACGCGCAGGTCTACGACTTCGAATGGTGGGCGATTCCGACGGGCGCGAAGCACGCCGACACCGCCGCGAAGTTCATCGTGTCGCAAGCGCAGCCGAAGGCATCGGCGGATCTGTCGAAGTACATCGCTTATGCGCCGCCGCGCAAGGATGCGGTTGCGCTCGTCGACAAGCAGCGTCTCGCCGACATGCCGACCGCGCCGGATAACTTCAAGCGCGCCGTGCAGATCAACGCGAATTTCTGGGCCGATAACGCCGACCAGATCAACAAGCGCTTCCAGGTGTGGCTGACGCAGTAACGCCGTTCAAGGACCAGAGAGACCTCATGCCTGCATCGATCCACGCGCCCGCCTCCGGTTCTCCGACGAGAGCCGATGGCCGCGCCTCGTTTCAAAGAGCGCGCCGTCGCGCATCGGTGCAGGCGTTGTTGCTTGCATTGCCGCTGATCGTTTTTCTGCTGTCGACGTTCATCGCACCGATCGCGCTCTTGCTCGCGCGCAGTGTCGAGAACAGGGAAGTGCCGGGCAGCATGCCCGCGCTCACCCGCGCGCTCGATGCGTGGGACGGGCGCGGCGTGCCCGATGAACATGTGTTCGCGCTGCTCGCGGCCGGGCTCAAGGACGCGCAGCAGAGCGGACAGCTCGGCACCGTTGCGCGCAGGCTCAACTTCGCGCAGCCGGAATTTCGCAGCCTGTTGATGCGCACCGCGCGCAGCGTCCGCGACGAGACGCCGCCCGCGTGGAAGCCCGCGTTGATCGAGATGGACGAACGCTGGAATTCCCCTGAAATATGGCGTCTTTTGAAGCGCGCGGCCACATCGCCGACGCCCGACTATCTGCTCGCCGCCGTCGATGCGCAAGTGACGCCGCAAGGCAACCTCGCCTTCGTGCCGGATAACTCGTCGGTGTATCGGCAGGCGTTTCTTCGCACGATATCGATCAGCGCATCCGTCACGCTCCTGTGCCTCGTGCTTGGTTATCCGGTCGCGTGGCTGCTCGCCAATCTTCCGGCGCAGAGCAGCAACCGCCTCATGCTCTTCGTGATCGTGCCGTTCTGGACGTCGCTGCTCGTGCGCACGACGGCGTGGTATGTGCTGCTGCAACCGGGTGGCGTCATCAACGGTTTGTTGGCGGGTCTCGGCCTCGCGACGCATCCGGTGCCGCTCATCTTCAATCGCACGGGCGTGTTGATCGGCATGACGCATGTGCTTCTGCCGTACATGATTCTCGCGATCTATTCGGTGATGAAAGGTGTATCGCCCGTGTACGTGCGCGCGGCGCAATCGCTCGGCGCGCATCCGTTCACCGCGTTCGTGCGCGTCTATATTCCGCAGACGCTGCCGGGCGTCGGCGCGGGTTGCTTTCTCGTCTTCGTGCTCGCGCTTGGTTACTACATCACGCCCGCGCTGCTCGGCGGCGCTGGCGATGAAATGATCAGTCAGCTCATCGCATTGCAAACGAACACGCAGCTCAACTGGGGACTCGCGGGCGCGCTATCGGCGTATCTCGTGATCTTCACGGCGATCTTCTATTTTCTGTTCAACCGCATCGTCGGCATCGACCGGTTGCGCTTCGGTTAAGGAGTCTTTCTTCCATGACAGAGCAACGCAACAAGGTGCTGACCGAACGCATCGCATCGCGCTGGGTGCGCGTGCATACCGCGATCGTGCTGTTCTTTCTCGTCGCGCCGATTCTCGCGATCATCCCGCTTTCGTTCAACTCGGGATCGTATTTTTCGTACCCGTTGCAGGGCTTTTCGCTGCGCTGGTACGAGCAGGCGTTGACGAGTTCAGACTGGCAGCGCTCGCTATTGAACAGCATCGGCATTGGCGCGGCATCGACGTTGATCGCCACGTGCCTGGGCACGCTCGCGGCGCTCGGTCTTTCGCGTTCACAGTTTCCGCTGCGCTCGGTGATCATGCCGATCATCATCTCGCCGATGATCGTGCCGATCGTCGTCGTCGCGGCGGGCTTCTATCTGATCTTCGCGCCGCTCGGGCTCGTGAATTCGTATCCCGGCGTGATTTTCGCGCACGCGGCGCTGGGTACGCCGTTCGTCGTGATTACGGTGACGGCTTCGTTGTTGTCGTTCGATCAGAGTCTCTTGCGCGCGGCTTCCGGTCTCGGTGCGAAGCCTTGGACTGCGTTCCGACGCGTGACCTTGCCGCTCATTACGCCGGCGGTCGCCACGGGCAGTGTGTTCGCTTTCGCGACTTCGTTCGATGAAGTGATCGTGATTCTGTTTATCGGCGGGCCGGATCAGCGGACCGTGCCGCGGCAGATGTGGAGCGGTATCCGCGATTCGATCGATCCGTCGATTCTCGCGGTCGCGACGATGTTGATCGTGTTTGCTGTGGTGCTTTTTGCTAGCATTAATTGGTTGCGAGGGAGGGCGGCTGCGGCCAGTCGTGGGGTTGTTTGATGGGCTTTTTTGCCGCCGGATCCCGATTGCTTTTTGGTCTATTAGCTCTGCCCCTGTGCGGGGCGGCAGTCACTTTCTTTGCTGCTGCAAAGAAAGTAACCAAAGAAACAGCTATCCCCAGCCTAAGCACTTCACACCGGCCGCGGCACAGGCGATTGGCCTAATGGCCCGGCAATAGCGAGTGCCCCCACAAGCAGATAACAGCTTGGATCGCGCACGGTCTGCGCCACCAAATGTTTTGCCTCACTGGTTCAGCACCAAATAGCTCCGGCCCGCTTCGCGGCCGATGGGTCAATCGGGTTCGTGCGCGCTTCTACTTCGGTTTCCCTTGCATACCCAACGGCAGCGCGTAGCGCTGTGCCGAAGCTATTTCGTGCTGAACCAGCGCCCTAAGCCTTCTAGCTTGTCAGACCGTGCGCGAGCCAAGCCCGATTGGGCCTTTGAGGGCGACACTTAGGCGAGTGCCACTCGCGGCTGGCAAGCATGGCCAAACTGCGTGTGACCGCGGGCTTAAACGAGCTGCTTTCTTTGGTTACTTTCTTTGCAGCAGCAAAGAAAGTGACTGCCGCCCCGCACAGGGGCAGCGCTAATAGACCGACACGAATACGGGACCCGCGGCGAAAGAGACATCCTTAAACCACCGCTTCAGCCCGCCGCGGCAACATCCGATCAAACTCCCGCTTGACGATGCCATAACACTCGCAAGCACGCTCCTCGAGCCCCGCACGATCCAAAATCTTGATACAGCCACGGCTGTGATGAATAAGCCCTGCATCATGCAGCTTGCCAGCGGCCTCAGTCACACCTTCACGGCGCACGCCCAACATATCGGCGATCATCTGCTGCGTAACGCGCAGTTGATCCGACGGCGTGCGATCCGTCTGGATCAGCAGCCAGCGGCACAGTTGCTTCGACAGCGAGTGATGACGATTGCATGCCGCCGTCTGCGCGACTTGCGTCAGCAGGGCTTGCATGTACAGCAACATCACGCGACGCAGGAAGTCCGAGCGGCCGAAGTGCTCGCGCAACGCGCCCGCGCTCATGCGATACGCGAAGCCCGCGCATTGCACTTGTACGCGCGTCGGCATGGTGTCGCCGCCCGTCAGCACCGGAACACCCGACATCCCTTCGCGTCCGACCGCCGCGACCTCGACGGAGCCGCCGTCTTCCATCGTATGCAGAAGCGAGATGATCGCCGTGGTCGGGAAATACACGTGGTGAATGCGCTGGCCCGAATCGCACAGCAACTGCTCCGTGCGCAATTGAACGAGTTCGAGATGAGGCGCGATGGCTTGCCATTCCTGTGCCGGAAGCGCGCCCAACAGATGATTGCCGTGCAGGTCTGATTGAAGAGTCAACATTTTATTAGTCTCGTGCGTGTGCGCTTCGCGCTTTTGATTTCTTCTGGCTCGCAACAGGATTCGTGTATGCATCTGTCGGCGTACATCGAACCCTGTTGCGACCAGCCCCGTAGCACGAATTCACCGCTCTTATCTGTTGTTGAAGGATCGCGGTGACCTTCGTGCGTGGTCATACATTAGCGAGAGGTGTGCCAGCGCACGCCAATCCTTATACCAACTGGGGTTTGCGCGAGTCCGCACGTAGCGCGCGGCAACGTGCGCTCAAGTACGAACAAAATTGATTCAATCGTGAAAGGCGTCCTTCATACGGATCGCACAGGAAGCTCAACTGACGCCAAACGTTTTCGTCTGGCTAATACCTTGTCGCAACGGGCTTCCGGCTAAGCGGCTGTCGTCAAAACGCTGCCGATTGCACCCCTCAAAGCCTTGTCGCGGTGGAAACGCGCTCCGCTCCCAAAATGTTGCAAACGTGGTTAACGGCTTTGCGCGCCGCTTTTGAAGGCCTTGCGTTGCGTTGGCGCCGAGCCTTATGTGGCGGGCCTCTGCGGGATTCGCCCAAGTATTGGTCCCGGGGCTCGCGTGATCGGGGGCGGATTTGCGGCGACGCGAAAAACGTTGCATTGCTTATACCTAAGGGCATTGGCAACTCCGCAGAGGCTTCAAAAAAGCCCAAGCATGAATGTGGCTCATGTTTCCTTGAACAACCTTCGTTTGTGCGCAAGCATCGCTCGCGGCACCATGCGTGGCATACCCACTTTGATCCGCATGGAGCGAAAAAGATGAGCGACGTCATGGAGACTCCCGCAAAGAGCGATTCGGCAATCGACCTTAAAGGCCGCGTGTCGATTTATCAGCCGGAACAGGAAGGCCTGATCTTCCCCGAGGTGCCGACGTTTTCGAGCCACGCCGAACATCGCAAATATCTGAAGGAGCGCCTCGTCGCCGCGTGCCGCGCGTTCGCGTTGCACGGCTTCGATTACGGTTTCGCGGGCCATCTCACCGTGCGCGATCCGGAAAATCCGTCGCTTTACTGGACCAATCCGATGGCCGTTCACTTCGCGCAAGTGAAAGTCTCGAACCTGATCTGCGCCGATCATCGGGGCAACGTGGTCGAGGGCAAATACGCGCTCAATCGCGCGGGCTTCGTGCTGCACGCCGCCGTGCATGAGCAGCATCAGGACATCGTCGCGATGTGCCACGCGCATACCGTCTACGGCACCGCGTTCGCGGCGCTCGGCAAGCCGCTTATCCCGATGTCGCAGGACGCCTGCGCGTTCTTCGAGGACCACGTCGTGATCGGCGACGAAGCAGGCAAGGTCGCGGTCGAAGTGAAAGGCGGCAACAAGGTCGCGAATGCGTTCAAGGGCGTGAAGGCCGCGATTCACCAGAACCACGGGCTGCTGACCGCGAGCCGTCACAGCATCGATTCGGCGGCGTTCTGGTTCATCGCGCTGGAGCGCTGCTGCCAGCAGCAACTGATGATCGAAGCGACCGGCATCACGCCGAAGCTCGTGCCCGAAGACCGCGCGCGTTACAGCCGCGAGCACGTGGGGAGCGACTATATCGGCTGGCTGCACTTTCAGACCATCTGGAATGATCTGGTTGCGACGCAGCCCGATATGTTCGACTGATCGATCGTTTTTGCCGCAATACCTCGCCTTCGGAGAAAGGCGAGGAGATTCCCTTACAAGATTCGGAGACATCCCCATGACTACGTCGAGACAAGCGTTCCCGGCGTCGCCCGAGTTCGAGCGGGTGGACACCTCGGTGTCCGCGCTCTACGCGAAAGTGACGTGGCGCCTCATCCCGCTGTTGTTCCTCTGTTACGTCGCGGCTTATCTGGACCGCGTGAACGTCGGCTTCGCCAAGCTGCAGATGCTGAAGGATCTCGGCTTCAGCGAAACCGTCTACGGTCTGGGCGCGGGCATCTTCTTCATCGGGTACTTCATCTTCGAAGTGCCGTAAAAGAGTGTGGATATACCGCTGCGGCATGCCACCGCCGCGTGGCCTCCCGCCCTTCTGCCTACGCAACGCCTGCCGAACGTGGAGCTTTCTCTCCTTGGGTGCCGCAGCGACTGCCGTGCCCAATTCCCTCCAGCGGTCCGGCGGACTGCGGACGGCGTCAGGCGTCCCGCTCATAATCGTAACGCTGGCGCAAATGCTGCTTCTTTGTCCGAGTCAGGATGGCGCAGTTCGGGCACCAGGTCTGCTGATTCAGGACGCTATCAGCATTGGCGTCCCAGACGTGCCCTCGATCGCACTCCCACCTCAGCCGCTCCTTTGCGCCAACGTATTCGGTGCTTACACAACGTCCTCCGCGCTCCTGCGCGATGCGCTGCATATCCTCGAGCGTGTGGCGTCTGCCGAGTCGAGCGCAATGCGGGCACCATGTTCCGCTGAGTACGCGACTGCCGCGTGTTTGCCACTGATGTCCGCGATCGCATCGGAAGGTGTAGCGTCCACTGGTACCAAGATACGCCGATCCGATCACTTCGCCACCGTGAGCAGCGGCGGCGGCTTGGATTTGCTTCAGCCCGTCGTCGATCCGCCGCGCTTCTGCGCCGGTCTTCACTCCACACGACCGGCACCAGACGCCGCCCATGATTGCGCTGCCGGTCGCCTGCCATTCGTGGCCCTCTGCGCAGCGAAATCCGTACTTGTTGTTCACGCCCGTGTACTCGGTATCGAGACATCGACCGCCGCGCGATGCCGCTGCTGCCTGAATGCGCACGAGGCCGTTCGGATCGGTCAGCGCATCACCGTGTCGGCGCGCAGCACACGCGCGGCACCAAATTCCCCTGAGCACCGTCGCGCCGGTCCCGCTCCAGCGGTGCCCGTTCGCGCACTGCCATTCGTAGCTCGCCAGCACCCCCGAATAAATGTCCGTGAGACATTGACCGCCATGCTCGCTGGCAGCCCGTTGCAGCCGGTCGAGCCCATCAGCGTGTTTGTTCATTTCCGCCACGCGGGCATTCGAGCACTTCGGGCAGCCGCTGCCTTCAAGAATCTTGGAAGCCCGCGTCTCCCAGACATGTCCCGCGCCGCATTGGAAGCGATGACGGCCCGTCGCACCGGAGATAGGCAGATCCAGACAGACGAAGCCGCACTCGCGCAGCGTGTCGGCAAACCGCTGCGCCAATTCATCGCGCACGCATTGAAGACAGCGCGTCGAGCCGCGCGTGATGACCTGCGCCTGACGGTCGAACTGGTGGCCGTTGGCGCACTGAAACCGATATGAGGATGTGGCTCCGAGCCACTGCGTCGACAGCAATTGCAGACCGTGAGCCGCCGCGGTGTCGGTCAGCCGCACCAGCAGCGAAGCGTCTCGCATCTGCGCGTGCTGGCATCGCCGGCACCAACTCCCTTCGCTGATCTTGCGGCCCTGCGCTTCCCATTCATGTCCGCTCGCGCAGCGCAGACGATAGCGCTCGAGCAGTCCGGTGAACGTGCCGAGCAAGATTCCAACGCGCTGCGCGACGTTGGCGAGCCACCGCTGCTTGATATCGTCAGCCTCGCAGGCGTCACATCGGGATTTTCCCGCCATAAGTGCGCAACGAAGAAATGCTCCGCCCTGCCGGTCGAAGCGATGTCCCTTCGCACATTCAAAGGTGTAGTGTGCGCTGTGCCCCGACCATTGCGTCGCGTGGCAGCGCCATCCGAGTTCGGCAGCGCGCACGTGCAACTTCGTCAATGAGGTATTCACAAAGCATTCCTTCCACGTGAACTTGATGTAGCCCAGCCTCCGCTTGCTTCGTCGTGACGCACCGCGACGACTCAACACCGTGTCATCGCGTCGGATCCTTGCGCCGTACCCGCAGAAGACCGCCGTCTCTCGCCGCGGTTGAATTGTCGATACTGGCATCGGACTGACTCGGCACGCTCCTGCGCCGCTTGCGCGTCACGATGACAGGCACCGCCGCCACGGGGTTCGCCGGGCGCGCTCGCCAGTCCGGCGCAGATGTCTCGTGGCGTTCCAGCATCACGCCAGCGTTTCTCATCTTGCATCGCGTGGGCGATGTCACGCGCAACGGCCGGTTATCGATGGACTCCGAAATCGGTCCGTCGGTCGCGTTCAGGGTGGACGCATCTTTGGATAATTTAGCCTCCACGTAGTAGCGGCGACGATAGTAGGGGTGATTGGCCATGCCAGGTCCTCAGAACTGCGCGGTCATCTGAAAACCGAGCGTCACACGCGACGTTTCAAATGCGGCCGGTTTGTAGAACGGCGTGCCGGCGAACAGGTCGTAGCTGAAGCCCGCGTACTTCGAGGGCACACCACCGCGAATTCCGATTACCGCACCGACGAGTTGCGTGCCTGCAAGAAATGCGGTGTTCGGTCCGAACACCCGCCCGTAGTCGATGCCCGCGTAGAGCGTATGCCCGCTCTTGCCGATCGGCGCTTGCAGTTCGTTGCGCCAGAAGAAGCCCTTCTCGCCCGCCAGCATCTGCTCGCCGTCGAAACCGCGCACGGTGTATCGGCTGCCGATGGTCAGATCGTCGATATAGAACAACGTATCGTTGGTGTATTGCCCATGAAACGTCGTCACGTAACGAAGCGGTTGCGACGCGATCGCAAACGGCACCGACAGGTTCGCATCGAGCACCGCCAGATGGAAACGGTAGGTCGGACCGTCCGGCTTCGTTGCGGGCGTCGGCGCGATGTACGGATCGGGCGGCAACAACGGGTCCGGCGTCGCGCCGAGCCCACCGATGCCCTGCCGGTAGGCGAGCGTGCCGTCGAACTGCGCCGCGCCGAAGTAATGACGGTCGGTCAGGCCCGCTTCAAAGAACGTGTTGTTGCGATGCTGGAGTTCGATTTCCGTGTCGTCGATGAAACTCGCACCGAAGCGCTTCGACAGTTGCGCGTAGCCGCCGAACACGTCGTTCTGGCTGCGGCGAAGCACGCGGGCCAGCTTGAGCCCTGCGGTCTGCGCGTTGCCGCTCGACACGAAAGTCTGGTTCACACCCGCGATCTGCTGATAGTAGGTGTTCGTATTGCCGAAGAGCGTCGCGGTCCAGTAACCCCATGGGATCGAGTACGAGCCGTTGAAGCCGTGTGAGCCGAGGCCTTTGTCGCCGAATTCGAGGTCTTGATTCGCGCCGAGGCTCAGGATGTCGTTCAGTCCGAGCGGATTGTCGATGCCGAGACTGAGGTTGCCTTGCAGCTTGCGTGAGCTTGCCGCCACGGTTCACCAGCTCGCCCGAGCTCGACACGGAAAGCGCGTCGCCATCGATGCTGCCCTTGGTGTTGTCAATCGATGAAGCGGAAACGGTCGTGCTCGCGCCCGACAGCTCGCCACCCACGTTGTTCAGTGCGCCGGTCGTGGTGGCATTGAGCGCACCGCCTGCGCTCACGCTGCCCGCATGGTTGTCGATGCTTTGCGCGTTGAGCGTGGCGTTCGTGGCCGCGTTCAATTGCCCTTGATTCGACAGCGTTGCTGCGCTCAGATCGAGGTCGCCGTTCGCGCCGATCATGCCGCCCGCGCCGTTCACAAGCGCGCCGGTCGTTGTCACGCGCATCCCATCGGCGTTCAACGAAACGATGCGGCCTGCGGTATTGTCGAGCGATGCGCCGCCGATATCGGCGCGCCGTGCCGCCTGAATCGTGCCTTGGCGGTTGTTCAGCGCGAGCGTGGCCTGAAGCGCCAATGCCCCATTGGTGACGATCTGCCCATTCGCGTTCGAGAGCGCGCCCTTCGAATTCACGGTGAGCATGCCCGTGCCCGAGTGCAGCAGCGAGCCACCGTCGTTCGTCATGCCCTGCGATGCAACGCTCAGGTTGTTCGCATTCGATGCAATCGTGCCGCTCGTGTTGTCGAGCGCGCCGCCCGCGGTGATGCTTTGATCGTTCGCGCCGTACTGCTTGATCTTGCCGCCGCGATTGATCAACGCGCCGGGCGTAGAGACGGCGAGCGCGTCGCCGTCGATCGTGCCGTTCGTGTTGTCGATCGACGCACCCGCCACCGTCGTCGTGCCGCCCGACAGCGTGCCGCCCGCGTTGTTAAGCGCACCAGGCGTCGTCGCCTTGAGCGCGCCACCAGCGGTCATGCTGCCCGCGTGGTTATCGATGCTTTGCGCGTTCACGCTCGCATCGCCCGAGGCCGTGAGCTTGCCCTGATTCGACAGCGTGCCCGCCGACACTTCAAGCGCCCCGTTCGTCCCGATGGTGCCGCCCGCGCCGTTCACGAGCGCGCCAGTGGTCGTGACCTGCATGCCGTCGCCATTGAGCGACAGCATGCTGCCTGCCGTGTTGTCGAGCGAACTCGCATGAACCGTCTCGCGGCCTGCGGCCTGCATCGTGCCGCCACGGTTGTTCAGCGCGCCGCTCGCACTCACATCGAGCGTCGATTGCGAGACGAGTTGACCCTTCGCGTTGGACAGACTGCCGGCCGCGACTTGCATCGCCGCGCCGCTCGACAGCTTGCCGCCGTCGTTGCTCAGCGTACCTGCCGTGTTGGCGACGAGTGTGCCGCCTGCCGTCGAACTCGCGCCCGACAGGTTCATGTCGCCGTTCGTCGCGCTCAGGGCCAACGCGCCATTGGCCGAGGTGTTGCTGCCCGCGAGATTGAGCGACGCGCCCTGAATCGTCGTGTTGCCACCGCCTTCATTGCGGCCTGTCGCCGATACCGCGCCGCTCGATGTCACCTTCAGGTCGCCCGAACTGACGATCGTCCCGTCGCTGTTCACGCCCGCGCCGAGCGTGCCGGTCGAGGCGACGTTGCCCGCCTTGATCGTCGTGTTGTTCTGCGCGGCCAGCACGCCGCTGTTGGTCAATGCGCCGCCGGTGGTAGCGACCACATCGTGCTGCGCGTACGTCGTGCCGCTGTTGTCGATGCCTTGCGTGGCGCTCGCATTGATCGAACCGCTCGCGTTCGTCGTACCAGCGAGCACGAGCTGACCGTTCGATTGCAGCGTCAGATCACCCGCTTGCGCCGCGAGCACGCCCTTGTTCGAAACCCCAACACCAAACTCGTTCGATACCAGATAAATCCGGTTGGCATACATTCCACCCAATGCACTCACATCGATTGCAACCGACGGCGCAGGACCATTGCCCGCGATGGGCGTCGCAGCGAGCGTGTTGTGATCGATCTGATTCGAACCGGCGATCGCGTTCAGCGTATTGGCATAGATCGCCGCGTTCACCTGTATCGCACGGGCGAGCAAGTCGACCTGATCGACGTTTGTGGCGTTCAGCCCCGCGCCTTGCACGGTGATATTGCCGCCATTGACGCTGAAGCCCGTCAGACTGCCATTCGCCCCGTAGTTCGGTGTGCCGGTCGTCAGAATGGCTCTCGACGTGTTGATAAAACCGCCGCCATTGACCACCAGCCCGTTCGGGTTAGCGATGACGACCTCCGCGCGCTGTCCGGCCACCTCTAAAAAGCCGTTCAGTTGCGAAGGCGAATTGCTCAACACCTGATTGACGATGATGCCCGCCGAATGTCCCGGCGCGAGATTCGGGTTGCCATTGACATAACCCGCCTGCTGCGTCTGAACGATCGTCGGAGAATTATTGAGAATCGCGCCCTTACCCGGCACATCGAATTGTGAATAATTGTTGACTGAAACGCCGGCAGCAGACGGCTTGGCGATGTTGACTTGCTGGCGGCCGTTTTGCGTCTGCACCACTTGCGCACTCGAACCCGGAGCGGCGACGATCTGCGCCACGGCGAGGGGCGAAGCAACGCTCAGCAGGATCATTGCGGCGAACGCCATGGCACGGATCGGCAGCGTCAATGCAGTGCTCCCCCCCACCGACGTGCTTCGCGGCGCGTGTGGTCCCGTACCATGCGCCCGCGCGAACTCCACAACCGGGACCATCAAACCTCGGAGGCGGCAAAATATTAGCTTGTAGCAGTTCTGATTCATTTTTATGGTGATAAACTTTACGCATAGCGTGTACTCCTAATTAATGGAGACCGCTAATAGGCCACGTGGGCCTAGCGTCACTGCTCGGGCAGATGTGGACGCATGAGCGTGCAATCTGGCGCGCTCAAATTTCGCAACAGCTGCGAGCCGTTACTTCCCCTGTCCGGCGAACGTGCTAGAACATTGCAGCGAATGGAACCAAGTTTAGAAGCTGCCAACAGTCAGACGAATCGGAGCGCTCCTAAACGCAGCACGATGCGCGTGAGCACTCTTCGGGTGGACGGGCGATGAAGGCCGACGCGTCCGGCGCGGTCATCTCTGGCCATGTCAAGCGTCCGTGGTGATTGCCGCTGTCACCGACGCTGTTCGAGTTGCCTTCGATCTTGATGACCGTGCAAGCCGATAACAGCACCAGCGCCGTCGTGGCGAGTGTTCTCCAAAGCATGGTGTTCCCCTCCTCGATGCGCTTACGCGACCTTGGTGAGCGACAAGCGCCCGCGGATCATGAGCGGCGTTTGCGTGTTCGCGCCGAGCACTTTGGTAAAACCCGCCCACACGTGATCGCCCGCCGATATCCATAACGGTCCCGCGAGGATGAGCGAACCGAGCGTGCCGCCCTTCTTCTGCGTGCCCAGTGGCAGGTCGGGGAACCGTCGCACCGCCTGCTGATAAACGCCGGGATACCCGTAGCCGTTGCAGACGGAGAAGGTCATCTGTGCAGGGATCTGCCAGTCGTCCTCGACCGGCGCGTTGATCTCGGCGTCGGCGTCGACCAGGTACATGCCGGTGGGCACCGAGATCGAGTTGTCGCTGTTCACCGTGAACTGGAAGCCGCCGAAGGTGTTGGTGGCCATCGTGAAATCCAGTTCGTAGTGGTCGCCTTTGTCGATGCCCCGGTCGTTGGGTTGATAGCCCAGTTCGATGTGCACGCCCGACAGGCCGCCGAGCGATGACGGCTTATTCAGGATTTGCGCCACGCCAGAGGTGGCGTTCCAGTCCGCGTTGACCTGCGCGGCAGGAATTGTCGGCTTACCGGAGAGGTCGCTGTACTTGCCCGAGGTCGCCACCGCAGCAAAGTCAGGCCGATTCAGAATCTGCGCCGCGCCCGAGCCGGCGTCCCAATCCGCATTCACGGGCAGACGCGTCACCAGCACGTCGTATTCGCCATTCACCCGAGACAGGCACCACGCGAACTCACCCGGCTGCAGCACGACGCTCGGCGCTGCAGCCGGTCCGCCCGTCCAGAGGAAATCGCCGCCCTGTGCGAGCAGGTTCAGCGCACCCGCGCCGTGGTGGTAGATCAGGAACGCGACCGCATTGAGCGGCAACGTCGCGGTGGGCGCGAGCGTGATCGCGCCGCCATCAGCCCCCGCCCACTGGATCGCCATGCCCGCGTGGCTGGCGTCGAGCGTCGTATCGTCGCTCATGTCCCCACTCAGCGTCACCTGGCCCGAGAAGCTGCCGACTGGCACGGCATGCTGCTCGACTTCTGCGGCGGGCAGGTGCGTACTTGGAGCAGCGCGCCCGTGCGCGCCGCCGCCGTGCTGACCATGATGAACGGCGGCGACATCGACTACGTGCTGCTTGTTTATCGCGCGCTCGTGACCAACGATCTGGGCGACATGACGCCTTCGGCGCACGCGCTCGTGCGCGCCTACATGCGCGGCCAGATCAAGGCCGCCAACCCCTATGACCTGTTCTGTCGCCCCTTGCGCGTGTTTGACGTGACGCGGCGCAATCTAACAAGAATCGAGATTCGCGATCAGGCGATGATGATTGCCGACATGCGCCACGTCGTCACCGCGAAGCTGTTTGGCGAGCCAGCCGGAAAAAGCGTTGGGCCGCAGGACACGAAGCGTTCCGCGTTGAACGGCGCGAACGGCGCGAAGGCCCCGCGCCAGCGTCACGCTGCGCATGGCGCCCGGTCGTCACTTTACTGAACCAGACGTGCGCCACCGTTTGCACGCGCGCGGTGGCTACGCTCTACGTGAAGGGGTGAATGAGCGCAGCGAAATACACTCGGAGGGAGACCCGTGATGGCGAAGCACACAACCTACATGTCGCCGACTGATCTCGAACATCCAGCGACGCAAGGTCCACAAAACGAACAGATCGACCGCGCCAGGCTCGAGCACTCGGTGATCAGCGCGCGGGCGTGGGAGGGCTTCACCATCACGACCGAGGACGGTCGCCCGGCGACGCTAGCCGTGGTCGATGACGCCGGTCACATCGTCGAGAGTGGGCCGGAACTGGTCGATGAACTCTGGGACGTGGCCGTACTGTCGTACCGACGCTTTCTCGTGGGCGAAACGGCTCTGCACGTATGGTCATCGCCGTCGGGCCTGTTTCAGGAAAAGGAGGAGCAGTAGATCAGGCGGCGCGCTTGCGTCCGCGTCGCTCCTTCGCCAGCGCCGTATGATGCGTATTTTCCACGGTAAGCTGATCACGCCGCTCGCCCGTTTTGCGATCGATCCAGAGAATCCGCACGATATCGCGTTTTGACACAAGTCGAAGTCCGATCATGCCCCGGTCCTGAAGGCTGACTTCGATCCGTGCGAACGTGTCGGCGATCAGCTGGCGGGCCTTCGTGCGGGCCACCTCGTCGAGCCGATCGACGCCTTCGCGCAGCGCCCCCCATACTTCCGACACAGCCGGCGTGCAATGCCGATGCAAGGCTTCAAGGTCATGTTCCAAGGCGGTCACCCGCGATTTTTCCTGATCCAGCCGGGGTGACAGCCTCGTCATGTGCTCAAGGATCATGGCGGGCGTCGACGCGCCGCCGATCGCCTTCACGCCCAGATAGGTGCGAACCTCGTCTGCCGTCTGATCGACCTGCTGACGGGCAAGCGCCAGCGCACTGTTCAGCTGACGCGTCTTCTCGTGGTCCTCCACGAACAGCGACGCGAGGTTCAACTGGTCGCTGCAAAACGCCATCAGCGCCCGCTCAACCGGCACGATCGAACACGAGCCGACGGTGCAGCGATCTGCCGCCTTCTGGGCACCCGTGCACACGAGCCGCCGATGTCCCTCGTGGGGTAAGCCATCCGCTCGCTTTGGGCGGCTCATGATATTCTGATTGCCCATCGCATAACCGCAACGCGCACAGAATGTAATGCCAAGGCCAGTCATGAAACTGATGACTTCGGCGCGGCCCACGCGGCGACCGCGTTGTGCGCGCAGGTATTGCAGCGATGCGAATTCCGCCTCCGTCAGCAGCGCCGGATAATAGCCGGGCAACAGATACGTCTCGCCCTCGACCTTGATCGTTTTCTCGCCGACAAGATTGCGGTTCGCAAGGATCGCGTGCAGACGCGGCACATTGCTGACGCAGGGCGGTAGCGCAATGCCTGCTTCGCGCATGCGTTCGAAAGAGCGTGAAGGACTATGACCCGCGCGGTAAAACCCGATGAGCGCGCGCAAGCTCTCGGCGTACTCGCCGACCAGTTCGAACTGGTTCCGGTTGCGATCGAATCGAATCCACTTCGGATCCTTGCCGACCGCGATATGGCCGCGCCACGTGCCCTTCAGCCAGCCCTCGCATTGCAGTCGCAAAGAAGCCTTGACGCGTTTGCTCTTGATGTCGCTCTCCTGATGCGCGCGCATCATCTCGATCATTGAATACATCAGGCTCCACGGCTTGTCCTTGATCTGTTCGCGGCTGTACACCTGTCCGTCATTCGCCGTGACGACCGTAATGCCCGAGTGGATGATGTTCAGCAGTTGCGCAAGCGCGACATCGACTTCGGCGCGGCTCAAGCGGTCGTGCGATTCAACGACGAGCACCGACCCCGATGGCACGCGGCCCGAGTCGATCGCCTTGAAGAACGTGCCGAGCGCGCCCTTGGTGACGTTCTTGAGGTGGTAGGCGGAAAGACCCTCGTCGCGAAGGTTGAGCGAGGTGTCGAGCGTGAGGCCGTGATCGGCAGCCCATTTGGCGGCGTATTCCTGCTGATGGGCAATACTGGTGCCGGCCTTCTGTCGCACGTCGCTGAAGCGCAGATAGCTAAAAACGCGGGCGTTTTTCATGTGGTTGGGGAAAACGAGTACCTGGACTTTCAGTATATACAGAGTCTCCTTAGGCGTGCCGAGCAACATCATCCTGCACAAGGTCGGCGCGCGGCTCTGGATCGCACGCGTGATGATCACCTGGGCCATCATCTCCGCCGCGATGATGTTCGTGCAGACGCCCACGACGTTCTATGTGCTGCGCTTCCTGCTCGGTCTCGCCGAAGCGGGCCTGTTTCCGGGCGTCATCCTTTATCTGACGTATTGGTATCCGTCGGCGCGACGCGGCAGGATCATCGCACTCTTCATGACGGGCATTCCGATTTCGGGCGTCATCGGCGGTCCGCTGTCAGGCTGGATTCTCCACGCGATGAGCGGCACGCACGGACTCGCAGGCTGGCAATGGCTCTTCCTGCTCGAAGCGATTCCGTCGCTCGTGCTGGGCTTCGCCATCATCTTCATGCTCGACAAGGGCATCGAGCAGGCGAAGTGGCTCACCGACGACGAGAAGAAGATTCTCGCCGCCAACGTCGCAGCCGATGCTCAGGGCGTCGAATCTCATTCGTTCAAGGACGGCTTTACGAATCCGATGGTCTGGGCGCTGTCCGTGATCTATCTGTTCTTCATCATGGGCCTGTACGGCGTGGGTTTCTGGCTGCCGACGCTCATCAAGGGATCGGGCGTGAAAGACCCGCTGACGATCGGCTTCCTGACGACGCTGCCGTATGCCGCCGCCGCGATTTCGATGATCGTCGTCGGGCGCAGCTCGGATGCGCGGCGCGAGCGGCGCTGGCACGTCGCGGTGCCGGGTCTCATCGGCACGCTGGGCTGGATCGTCGCGGTCATGGCGGGCAGCGGCAACGTCACGCTCGCGATGATCGGGCTCACCGTCGCGACGATGGGCGTCATGACCACGCTGTGCCAGTTCTGGTGCCTGCCGACGGCGATTCTCGCCGGCGCGGCCGCGGCGACCGGCGTGGCGGTGGTGAACTCGTTCGGCAATCTCGCGGGCTTCATCAGTCCCTACGTAATCGGCTGGATCATCGACAAGACGCATTCGACGGATCTCGGCGTGTACACGCTCGCGGCCTGTCTCGCGATCGGTGGCTTGCTGGTGTTGTTCATGCCCAAGCGTCTCGTGAACCGCTGATTCGACGATGCTTCGTTCAGAACGGGCGATGCGCTGGAAACCGCATCGCCCTTTTTTGTATGATGGCGGACCAACCATTCCCGACAACCGAAGGACCACCGCCATGACCGCCGCAACGCAATTCGATCAGGTTTCCGTCATCAAACGCGCCAACGTCTACTTCGACGGCAAGTGCGTGTCGCACACCGTTCTCTTCGCCGACGGCACCAGAAAGACGCTCGGCGTGATCCTCCCCGGCACGCTCAACTTCGGCACCGACGCGCCCGAGCTCATGGAAGTGCAGGCCGGCCAATGCCGCATCCGCCTCGACGGCAGCGACGAGTGGAAGACGTATGGCGCGGGCGAATCGTTTTCGGTGCCGGGCAAGAGCCGCTTCGATATCGATGTCGTCGAAACGCTCGATTACATCTGCAGTTACCTCTGAGCGAATTCGCATCGATTGTCCAATTTTTTGCGATGTCCACGTTTCGTGTACACTCCATAAAACTGGACAACGAGCCGCACTCATGCCGCCGAATGCCGAGCAACTCGTCGAAGCCGCCGCCGCCGCCTTCAGCGACGCGACCGGCCTCGCCGCGCGCCGCGTCAAACCGCCCGCGCGCGGCGAATACGACGCCGCCATCGAATTTCGCATCGGCGGCGCGCGCGTCAAGCGTCCCGTCATCGTGCGGGAAAACATCGACCGGTTCAGCGCGCTGTCGGCGTTCGGCGCATCGGCCACGCGCGACGGCGGCGCGAATCCCACGCTCGTCACCCTGTATCTGTCGCCCGACATGATCCGCGCGTGCCGCGATCTGGGCATCGATGCGCTCGATCTCGCCGGCAACGCGAGCCTCGTCGAAGGCAATAGCGTCGTGATCGTTTCGGGCCGTCCGCGCGCCGCGAAAGGCAAGGCGCATCGCTCCAGAACCTGGACCAAATCGACACTGC
The DNA here is from genome assembly GCF_046030135.1 of Caballeronia jiangsuensis. Classification (NCBI taxonomy): domain Bacteria; kingdom Pseudomonadati; phylum Pseudomonadota; class Betaproteobacteria; order Burkholderiales; family Burkholderiaceae; genus Caballeronia; species Caballeronia jiangsuensis. The sequence continues at coordinate 117,729 of NZ_JAQQDB010000008.1, read as the reverse complement.
GCGTCACGCTGGCGCTGCTCATCACGCCTTCGCTGCTCGAGCGCGGCTATCGCGACATCGCGCAGAACGCGGGCGTCAGTCACGGCACGGTGCAGAACGCCGTGCGCGCGCTCATCGATCATCGCGATGTGTTCGAACGGCCCGATGGCCGCGGCCTGCAATTCGCCGACAAGGAACGGCTCATCGACGAATGGGTCACGCTGTATCCGCGGCAATTGCGCGAATCGCTCGTCATCGGGCGATATCGCGCGGAGTCGAACGACTGGTGGCGCGATGCGCCCGATCTGCCGGGTCAATGTCAATTCGGCGGCGAGCCCGCCGCGGCGATACTCACGGAGTATCTGAAGCCGGCGACGGTCACCGCCTATTGCACCGAAGCCGCCGTGCCCCGCGAGTGGATCATGCAGGCGCGCTTGCGGCCCGATCCCGCCGGCAACGTCGAATTCCTGCGCGCGCCCGTCGCGCTCGCGCCCATCGACGGATTGCCGCCGAACGTCGTCGCGCCGCTGATCGTGTACGCCGATCTCGTCGCGAGCGGCGACCCGCGCAATCTCGAAACCGCCAGGATGCTGCGTGAACGCTACCTCGCCGCTTGAATTGCTGCCGCATCGCCCGCTCGTCGGCGTCATGTCGACGATGCTGCGCGAAGTCGTCGCCGCATCGGAGGCGACCGGCATCGCGTGGTTCGTGGGCGGCGCGAGCGCGCGCGACATCCTGCTCACTCACGTCCACGATATCGAGGCGACGCGCGCAACCGCCGACATCGACATCGGCATTTCGATTCAGAGTTGGACCGGCCACGACGCGTTGCGGCGCGCGCTGCTCGCGTCGGGCAATTTCACCGCGCCGAAGGGCTCGGCGCATCGCCTGAATTACAGCGCGCCGCAGACCGGCGAGCGCACGTGGCTCGATATCGTGCCGTTCGGCGGCGTGCAGGACGAGCACGGCGAAATCGCGTGGCCGCCGGACGGGTCGGTGCGGATGAACGTCGCGGGTTTCAGGCAGGCGCTCGATACGGCGATCGCCGTGCGCATCGACCGCGATCTCATCGTGCCGGTCGCATCGCTGCCCGCGCAGGCGATGCTCAAGATCGTCGCGTGGCAGGACCGGCACGCGGCGGATCGCAAGGACGCGATCGATCTGCTCTTCCTGATGGCGCATTACGCGCAGGCCGGCAATCTCGACCGCCTCTATTCCGACGCCTTCGATCTCGTCGAGCGCCACGGCCACGATCCGGATATCGCGGGCGCGGCGCTGCTCGGGCGCGACGCCGCGGCCATCGCGAATGACGGCGACATCCGCGCGCAGATTCTCGCGATCCTGCGCGCAAACGATCCCGCGCCGCCGATCCTCACGCACATGCTCGGCTCACGCACCGCGGTCTTCGAAGCCGATACGTCGGAACGCGTCGCCGCGTTGTTTTACGCATTCCGCGAGGCGTTTTAGCGCTCAGCCGTTGCGGAACAGATAACTGTACGCGTTGAGCGCGGGCACGCCGCCGAGATGCGCGTACAGCACCTTCGAGCCTTCGGGGAATTCGCCGTTGCGCACCATCTGGATCATGCCGTCCATCGATTTGCCTTCGTAGACGGGATCGGTCAGCACGCCTTCGAGCCGCGCGCACAGACGAATCGCCTCCAGCGTGCCTTCGTTCGGCAGGCCGTATTCGGGGCCGCCGAAGCGCGTGTCGAGAATCACGTCCTCGCGCGTGATGTCCTGGCCGAGATCGACGAGTTCCGCCGTGTGCTTCGCGATACGCAGAATCTGATCGTGCGTCTGCTGCGGTTTCGCCGATGCATCGATGCCGATCACGCGCCGCGCGCGCCCGTCCGCCGCGAAGCCGACGACCATGCCCGCCTGCGTGCTGCCCGTCACCGAGCACACGACGATGTAATCGAAGCTGAAGCCGAGTTCTGCTTCCTGCGCGCGCACTTCCTCCGCGAAACCGACGAAGCCGAGACCGCCCAGCGGATGCTCCGAGCAACCCGCCGGCACGGGAAACGGCTTGCCGCCCGCCGCGCGCACGCTGTCCATCGCGTCCTGCCAGCTTTTGCGGATGCCGATATCGAAGCCATCCGCGACGAGCCGCACGTCCGCGCCCATCATCCGCGACATCTGGATATTGCCGACGCGGTCATAGACGGCATCGGAGTAATTGACCCAGTTTTCCTGCACGAGCACGCATTTCATGCCGAGGTGCGCCGCGACCGCCGCGACCTGGCGCGTCTGGTTCGACTGCACGCCGCCGATCGACACGAGCGTGTCGCAGCCTTCGGCGATCGCTTCGGGAATCAGGTATTCGAGCTTGCGCGTCTTGTTGCCGCCGAACGCGAGACCGCTGTTGCAGTCCTCGCGCTTCGCATACAACTCGACCTTGCCACCGAGATGCGCGGACAGGCGCTTGAGCGGCTGGATGGGCGTCGGTCCGAAGGTCAGCGGATAACGGGGAAAACGTTGCAGGTTCATGATCGGCGTCCTCGTGAGGGTGGAACACCATCGTAAAGATTGTCGCGATCAGCCGGGTTGCGAAAAAAATGCTCCTGGCCTAACGTTTCTGGAGATGCTGATGCCAATGCAAATTTTTATTTCGCCCGACACCGAAGACACGCAATGAAAAAAACCTCATCCGCGCCGAACCCGCATCCGGCGGGCGTTCAGACCGATCGTGTCGATCGCGCGATCTTGCGTCAGTTACAGCGCGACGCGTCGATCTCGAACGTCGCGCTCGCGGAGAAGGTCAATCTCAGCCCGCCCGCGTGTTTGCGGCGCGTCGAGCGACTGCGCGAAACGGGACTGATCCGCGCGACCGTCGCGTTGCTCAATCCGAAAGCGCTCGACGCGGGCATGCTCGTGCTGATCGGCGTGATCCTCGACCGCTCGACGCCGGATTCCTTCGCCGATTTCGAAAAGGCCGCGCAGAAAGTCCCCGGCTGCACGGAGTGCCATGTCGTGACGGGCGAGTTCGATTTCTTCATGCTGATCCGCACGCGCGACAGCGAAAGCTTCAACCGGCTCCATGCCGAGAAGCTGCTTTATCTTCCCGGCGTGCGCCAGATCCGCACGTTCGTCGTGCTGCGCGAGATTCTTTCGACGACCGCGTTTCCGATCGGCGACTCGGCCGGCGCGCGCACGCAGGACATCACTCGAGCATAGGGCGACCGCTCGATACAAAAGGACTCTGTAAAATGCAGCCACATCATGATCTCTGTCTGAGGGCACGCTGCGAAAGCCGAGGTTCATAAGTGACACTACACCGTATTACCGACGTAGCCCGCCTGACAGGAACCAACGTATCCACGCTTCGGTTATGGGAACAGCATGGACTGGTATCGCCGAAACGGTCGGCAGTCGGGCAGCGTGTTTTCGATCAGGCCGATATCGAAAAGATTCGGGCTATACAGCACATGCGGAAAGTCGAAGGACTGAACATGTCCGCGATCCGCAAGGCGCTTGCGGAAAAAGACCTCGACACTGCGCCTCAGTCCCTTGAGCGCGAGCCCGAAACGGAAGGGCTCAACGAAAGCGGACAAAACGGACTGGGCAGCCGCTTCCGGCTGGCCAGACGAAAAGCCGGTTTGTCTTTGCGCGAAGCGGCAGAATCGACCGGGCTCGCCATCTCTTTTATCTCGACCTTCGAACGCACTTCGCAAGGCGCCACCGTCGCGAGCATGCAGGCGCTGGCGCTGTGCTACGGGACCACGGTAACGGACCTGTCTCAACCGTCACGCAGCAAGCCTCACCGCGAGGTCGTTCGAAGCGGGAAAGAGCGCAGTATTGCCGGCTTCGGCAAGAACATCCGCATCCTTCAACTGGCCGAATCGCTCAGCTTGCTCGACTGCCAGAAGTGGGTGCTTCAGCCTGGCGCGGAAAGTAGCGGGTTCTACTCCCACGAAGGCGAAGAGTTTATCCACGTTCTATCCGGTGCATTTCATATCGCAGTGGACGATGTGCAACACGTCCTCGGGCCTGGCGATAGCATCGCTTTTCCGAGCCAGCATCCGCATAGCTGGAAGGCTACGGGTGACGAGCCAACGGTGCTTATCTGGGTCAACACACCCAAGAGTTTTTAGTGGTGTGTGCTTTGCCCTTGCCAATTCCGTAACGCTGCGCGATCAGCCCCATGATCACGATGACGGCCGCGAGACACGACGTGGAGAGCACCTCCGCGCGGTAGGTTCCTTCCACTGTCATGGTGACCAGCGCGCCAATCACGAAGGCGATAACAGCCCAGGTCAGCCACGGAAACAACCACATCTTCAGCTTCAGTTCGACACCTTGCGCCTCCAGTTGCCGACGCATACGCAACTGGCAACAGGCTATCGTCAGATAGACGAGCAACGCGACGCAGCCTGTGGTCTGCATCAGGACGTCGTAAAGATCCATCTTGGAGCTTGCCATCATATAAACCGCGGTGAAGGCAAAGACGCTCGATATCACGACGGCCACATAAGGCGTACCGGTCCCGTTCGCGGTCCTGGCCATGATCCGGTGTGCATCGCCACGGCCGGCGAGCGAAAAGAGCATGCGCGACGCCGTATAGAGCGACGAATTGAAGCAACTGCAAACCGAAGTCAGCACCACGCAGTTGACGATCAACCGGGCATGGGGAATACCGAGCGCATCCAGTGCGACGGTGTAGCTTCCGCGCGTAGGATCCACCAGCGCAGGATCGTTGTACGGCACGAGGCACACAACCAGAAAGATCGATCCGACATAAAACAGGATGATGCGCCACACAACCGAGCGAATCGCCTTGAAGATCTCTTTCCCGGGATTGACGGACTCGCTCGCCGCCACCGTCACGACCTCGGCCCCGATCATGGCGAACATCACGCCGAGCAATGCGGTGATGACCGATTTGGGTCCGTTCGGCATGAAACCCGAATCGCTCAGATGGGAGAAGCCGCGAGCATGTCCGAAAGGCCAGAGATGCACGACGGCGAGACTGCCGATCACCAGAAACAAAATGATCGCCGTCACCTTGATCATGCCGAACCAGAATTCGAACTCGCCGTAGTTCTTCACGTTCATGAGATTCGTGCCGATAAACGCGAGGGTGAGCATCAGCGCGAAAGCCCAGTCGGGTATCGAAGCGAACCAGGCATGCAGAATCTGGCCAGCGACGTAGGCTTCCCAGCCCATTAACATCGCCCAGAAATACCAATACAGCCAGCCGATCGTGAAGCCCGCCCAACGGCCGATGGCGCGGTCCGCGTAGGTCGAGAACGAACCGGTATCGGGCTGGGCGATCGCCATCTCACCCAACATCCGCATGACGAGAAAGACGAGAATGCCGCCTGCCACGTAAGCGAGAATGACCGATGGTCCCGCGAGCGCGATTTGTTTGCCCGACCCTATGAACAGAGCGGCGCCAATGACTCCCGCGATGGAAATCATGGTCATATGACGTGACTGAAGGCCGCCCTTGAGCGTTCCGTCATGGGAGTTAGACATGGTGTCTCCTTTTGTACTTCTAAATAACTGCGTTTCAATCCGATGCGTTGCCGATCGCCTTTGAAATCAGTCGATGATCAAATAGGATTTTCGGATGTCCTCGCGGATATCCCAGATTCCATTGCAGTTCGCAGGAAAATAGACACTGTCCCCCGCGCGCAACTCGATTGGCGCCTGGTCGTCCGGCGTGAAGAAGCAATGGCCGGCAAGAATATGGCTGAACTCGCGCTTCGTGACTTGCCGACGCCACACTCCACGGCTGCACTCCCAAACGCCGAATGCAACCCCCTCCTCCTCTGAACGCCCATCGTGCGCGGTTCTCGTTCGGGACACTGGGTCGCCAATGGGCGCGGCAACGTCCACCCAAGGTGAAAAGCGCGTGCTGTCTTCATATCGGTAAACAACGGGCTTCATATACTTCGACATCCTTATGATTTATCTTCCAATCCAGACGGGGCAAGCTTTGCCAGCGCGACGTCGAACGTCCTTGGCACCGCGCCCGCCGCTTCCCGGCATTCCTTTCTGCGCACCGCGCCGCGTACCAGCGACCCGCCGATGTATTTGATCGGCTCCGGCGGGAACGTCCGCGCCCGGCGCCCGACGAGCGCGCAACCGCTCCACTCGTCTTTTCGCTCGAGCGCAAGACTGGCGAGAATCTTTCCGCCGATCCGGCTGGGTCCGACGCCATTACCGCTCCAGCCGACGCCATAGTGAATATGCTGCGTGCCGGAGAGCGTGCCGAAGACCGGCAAGCTGTCGTAGGTTCGGTCGATTGGACCGGACCACGCGTGCGTGACGCGCACGCCGGCAAGCATCGGATAGGTACGCCGGAAGTCCTGCTCCGTCATCGCACAACTCTCGGCGTGGTGGCTGAACGTTTCGTCGATGATCCCGCCTCTGGAGAGCGCCCCGGTTCCCTTGCCGAAGGCAATGCGTCCGTCACGAGTCGTCCGGTAGTAGTTCACCATCAGTTGCGAATCGGTGATCGCCTCGCCTCCCGTCCAGCCGATCGAACGCAGTCGTTCCGGGATCGGCTCGGTCACGACGATGGAACTGTTGACCGGCACGATCAAGCGTGCGATCTCGGGAATGGCCGTCGCCCATGCATTCGTTGCCAGTACAACGGCGTTCGCGCGCACCTGAGCTTTATCGGTGCGCACGATGGACGGACACTCACGGCTGATTTCCAGAACGGGCGTGTTCTCATAAATGCGGATGCCGCGCTTCAATGCGAGCCTGCGCATGCCTCGAACCAGCGCCGCCGGCTGTACGGTGCCATTGCTGCGCTCGAACACGCCGGCCCGATGAATACCGGAGCCCGTTCTGCGAGCGACTTCCTCTGAAGCGACATGTTCGAAGGGACGCACGCACAGTTTGGCGCAGGCCTCGACCGTCGCGGTCCATGAGTCGCCCTGCGCTTCCGATGTCGACGTCCACAGCCAGCCGGCGCGCCGGAAATGCGCATCGATAGCGTGCTGCTCGCAGAAGTCTCCGAGTTCCTCGATCGCACGCTCTGACGCACGGGCCAAAAACAGCGCCTGCTCGACATCCATGAACGCCAGCAGCGACGCGATCTTGGGCCACCACGACATCACGAAACCGCCGTTACGCCCGGACGCGCCGCCGCCGCAAACATCACGCTCCAGCACGACGACCTTTGCCGCCGGACTCAGCTCGCGAATGGTCAGCGCCGTCCAGAGCCCGACGAACCCACCGCCCACAACGACGACATCGGCGTCCTCGGATGTGGACAGCGGCGCGGCCACGTCCAGTTGCGGCTCGGCGTCGAGCATCCAGAAGCTTCGTTGGAGAGACGTGATCTCCCGCCGCGAAGAGGTCGAAACTTTCATAACACCCTTAGTCAATTGTGCTTTTCCCCGAGAGAACCGCAGACCGGCCCGATCCTTCTCAAACAAAAAGGCTACATGTTTTCTGTAGAACAGGACAATAGGGAAATGTTTGCGATGAGAGAATCAGGGTTTTCCCGCGAACGATCACGCCAGCGTAGCCGTGACGCATTGCGACGCGCACGCACGCCGTCGCCCCGATGACAAATTTGCGAAAGACCTGCTGAAAAATTACGCTACGATTCAGGGTTTTCCATGTCCGGGCATCCCGTTTCGTTGTGACCGCGTCTGATTTCAAAGCCCTGGCCAAGGCGATTCTGGCTCGCCTCGCGTCGCGGCTGCGTCCGCATCTGCGGCCGCGCACGCTGCTTCTGCTGCCTGCCCTCTTCCTGCTCTACGTGCTGGTGCTGATTCCGTTCACGCCCGGCATCCGCGATATCCGTAAGGCAAAGGTCGACCAGCCCGCGCAGATCTATTCCGCCGATGGCAAGCTGCTCGCCGAGTTCAAGCCGACGCATCGCGAATGGGTGAGCCTCAAGGAAATCTCGCCGCAGGTGATCGACGCGCTCATCGCGACGGAAGACCGGCGTTTCTATCAGCATCACGGGATCGATTTCAGGCGCACCGCGGGCGCGGCGCTGCATACGTTCTCGGGCGACCGCCAGGGCGGCTCGACGCTCACGCAGCAGCTCGCGCGCAATCTGTATCCCGAGGAAATCGGCCGCTCGCAGACGCTCACGCGCAAGCTGAAGGAAGCGATCACCGCGTTCAAGATCGAAGCGCTCTATTCGAAGGACGAGATTCTCGAAACCTATCTGAACACGGTGCCGTTCCTCTACAACGCCTACGGCATCGAAATGGCCGCGCGCACTTACTTCGACAAATCCGCGGGCCAGCTCGACGTGCTCGAGAGCGCGACGCTCATCGGCATGTTGAAGGGCAACAGCTATTACAACCCGGTGATCAATCCCGAGCGCGCGCTCGACCGGCGCAACATCGTGCTCGGGCAGATGGTGAAGTTCGGCCACTTGCAAGCGGCGAAGCTCGACGCGCTCAAGAAGCGTCCGCTGCGCATCGACTTCGAGCGGCAGACGGAGGAGCCCGGCCGCGCGCCGCACTTCGCGCAGCAGTTGCGCAAATGGCTGATCGGCTGGGCCGACGACAACGACTACAACATCTATTCGGATGGTCTCGTCGTGCGCACGACCATCGATTCGCGTCTGCAGACGATGGCGACGAACGCGCTCGCGCTACAGGGCAATCAGTTGCAATCGATCGCGAATGCGGCGTGGGGCGGACGAGGTGGCTGCGCGAACACGAACGCGGATCTCGCGCACGCGTTCATCCGCGAGACGGATCAGTATCGCGCGCTGCGCACGAGCGGCGCGAACGATGCCGATGCCATCAAAAATCTCGGCTCGGACCGCGCGTTCATGCAGGCGCTGTGCGAGAACAAGACGCGCGTGCAGGCCGCGTTCCTCGCGCTCGATCCGCGCAACGGCCAGATCAAGGCGTGGGTCGGCAGCCGCGATTTCACGCAGGACCCGTTCGATCACGTCGCGCAGGCGCGCCGCCAGCCTGGCTCGACGTTCAAGCCTTTCGTCTACGGCGCGGCGTTCGAGCGCGGCGCGAAGCCGACCGACACGTTCATCGATCAGGCCGTGGAGATTCCGGTGCGCGGCGCCGAAACCTGGCGTCCGACCGACGATTCGCCTCCCTCCGGCCGCCCCGTGAGTCTGCGCGACGGCATCGCCTATTCGAAGAACCGCATCACCGCGCAACTGATGGAACAGGTCGGGCCCGGACGCGTCGCGCGGCTCGCACGCGACATGGGCGTGCGCGACAGCCATCTCGATGTGGTGCCGTCGCTCGCGCTCGGCACGAGCCCGGTCACGCTGAAGGAGATGGTGTCGGCGTACGGCACCATCGCCAATGACGGTAGTTATATAGAGCCGCTGCTCGTCACGCGCATCGAGAACAAAGACGGCGACGTGCTCGCGCAGTTCGAGAGCGCGCCCGAACGCGCGCTGTCCGTCGATGCGACGCGCAAGCTCGTCGATGTGATGCGCGACGTGATCAACCGCGGCACCGGCACGGCGATCCGCACGCGCTTCGGCATCCGCGCGGACGTCGCGGGCAAGACCGGCACGACGCAGGACAACGCCGACGGCTGGTTCATCCTGATGCATCCGCAACTCGTCGCGGGCGCGTGGATCGGCTTCAACGACAGCCGCGTCACGCTGCGCAGCGACTACTGGGGACAAGGCGCGCATAGCGCACTGCCGATCGTCGGCGATTTCGTGCAGCGCTCGCTGCGTTCGCATCTGATCGACGCACGCGCGCGCTTCGACACGCAGGAAACGCCGGGCCTATGGCAGACGATGACCACCCGCGTGCGAACCTGGTTCGACGAAACATTCTCGAAAGCGCCGAAGCCGGGCAAGCCGAAGACCGCGCAGACGGCGGCGCAGCCTCCGGCGCGCACGAAGCGCGCGCCTTCGGAGCCGGTGGCCGAAGTGACCGAAGAAACGCCGCAACCGCCGGTATTCACGACGATGCCGCCGATCCTGCCGTCGCCGAACGAAAGCGCGAGCGACACGGCGGCGGCATCGGCGCCCGAGACCGCGTCCGGCGCGCAGCAATAACGCCCGGCGGGCGTCCACCGAGGCCGGTTAGTTGCGGCGCAATCGTTTCAAAATCGCCCTTCCGCCCTTATGCGCGGTCGCGCACAGAGCATGCGCGGAAATGGTGCTTCGATGCATCAAGGCGAAACAAGTCCACCGAAGATTTCGCCGACACAATGGCGCGCTGTGGCCACACGCGCCAGCCAAACAGGAACGGAAACCTGGCCTTCCAGGGTTTCCCGCTCCACGGACGTCCCCATGTCACGCGATACGTCCTTTCCATGCCCGGCTGGTTTCGGAGAACGAGTTGAACAAGCAATTTCCCCGCGTCAAGCGAGCCCTCGTGGCCACCGCGCTCGTCCTGCCGCTTTCGTCGTCCAGTTTTGCCCAGAGCATCAGCGCGACCCTGCCGTGGACCGGCACGTGGAGCACCGCGCCGATGGCCACTCGCGACGGCGGCTTCAATAATCAGACGATCCGGCAGATCGTGCACACGAGCATCGGCGGAACGGCCGTCGGCGTGCAGTTCTCGAATCTGTATGGCAGCGATCCGCTCGTGATTGGCGACGTGCGTGTCGCGCTAAGGGCGAGCGGCCAGCGCACCGTACCCGGCACCGACAAGGCCGTCACCTTCGACGGGCAGCCCTTCGTCACGATCCCGCCAGGCCGCGTGATGATGAGCGACCCGGTCGCGTTTCAGGTGCCGGCGCTCACGGATATCGTCGTCAGCGCCTATCTGCCGCAGCAGACGCCGAGCGGAACGACCGGTCACGTGGACGCGCTTCAGGACGTGTACATCGCACCCGGCGACGTCAGCGCCGACCCGAACTTCACGGGCGGCGTCGTCAACGCACTCGGCGAGCAGTCTTATTACTACCTCACCGACGTCGTCGTGCAAAACGCCAGTGCGACGGGCGCCGTCGTCGCGTTCGGCGCATCGATCACAGAAGGCGTCGCGTCGCAGCCGAACACCAACGGCCGCTGGTCGAACCTGCTTGCCGCGCGCCTTCAGCAAGCCGGCATGACGGTCGGCGTGCTCAACCAGGGCATTTCCGGCAATGACTTCTTCACGAACGGTTCCGGCGAGGCCGGTCTCACGCGCTTCCAGCGCGACGTGCTCGACCAGTACAACGTGAAGTGGGTGATCATTTCCGACGACGCGGTCAACAATCTGATCGGTGGCGCGCCGCCGACAGCGGCCCGTCTGAACAGCGCGTTCAGCGAGCTCGCGCAGAGCGCGCACGCGGCGGGCGTCGGCGTGATCTGCTCGACGCTCACGCCGTTCGAGGGCGTGTCGTCGTGGACGCCCGACATCGAAGCGACGCGCGCGGCGGTGAACGCATTCGTCGCCAGCGCCGACAGCGGCTGCGACGCCGTGCTCGATCAGGCCGCCGCGATCGGCGATCCTTCCAATCCGCCCGTCATACTCGGCGCGTACGACAGTGGCGACAACCTGCATCCGAATCAGGCCGGGATGCAGGCCATCGCCAATTCCGTGAATCTGGGCTGGTTCAAGTAGGCGGCGCGAAAACGCAAAAACGCCATGCGAAAGATGCTCCTTTCGCATGGCGTTGTTCTTTCGCCGTCGATTACGACTTGACGATCGTCGGGTTCTGCACGTTGATGCGCGGACCCGCGTTGTCCCACTGCTCGACGATCAGCGGGTACTTCCACTTCGGATTCGTGCTGCTGATCTGGCCGTTCACGATGTAGCCGTCGAGCGACAGACCCTGAACCGCGAACGAACCGCCCGGGCTCGTCGTGTCGACGTGGTTGTTGATCGCGATCGTGACCGTCTTGCTGATCGGACCCGGCAGCGAGCCGAACCACACGTTGATGCCGCCGCCCTTGCAGTTCGCGGTTGTCGGGCTGTTGATCGTGATGGTCTTGAACACGGCCGAGTTGTCGTTCGGTTCGAAGTCGAGACCGCACGCCGGCGCCGTGCCGTTGATGTTCTGCCACACCGGGCTGTTGAACGTGATCGTGTCGCCCGAGATGATCGACACGCCCTGGCGACGGCAGCCGTCGGCCTTGTGGTTGTCGACCGTCAGGTTGTACGTCGGGGTGTTCTTCTTGGTCTGGCTATCGTTGATGTAGATGCCGTCGCCCCACGTGTTGATCGTGGTCGGCGCGACCAGATGCACGTTCGTCGCGCCCATGATCGTGAAGCCCATGCCGTGCTCGCCGCCCGACGCCGAGTTCAGTTCCTTGCTGCCGTCGAGGTACGCGTTTTCGACGATGACGTTGTTCACGTCGACGATACGCATCATCTGATAGATGTCGGCGTTGTGCGCGAGCAGCTTGATGGAAGCGCCCGACGCGAAACGGATGTGGCTGTTCGTGCGCAGCGTGAGACCGGTCGTGTCGATGCGGACCTGGCCGGAGATCAGCAGGATCTGGCCGACCGAACCGTCGATGGCGGCTTGCAGCGCGGCGCGGTCGTTGGTCTTGCCATCGGCCTTCACGCCGAACGACGAAGCGGCGATGGTGCCGGCGGTGTTATCGGCCGCGGCGGACGTCGAGCTTGCCGGTGCAGCAGGGCTGGCGGGAGCCGCCGCGCTGGCGGGCGCCGCGGAAGAGGCCGAGCTCGCGGGCGTCGCCGTCGAGGCGCCACCGTTGTTGTTCCTTCTTCTCCAGCGATCGGCAACAGAATCAGCCGCGCCGCCGTCGCTGCCACCGCCGCATGCGGCGAGCACGAACGCGCCGCTGCCCGCGATGAGCGAGGTCAGCAGCTTGCGACGGGTTGCGATACGGGTGTTGTCTGCCTGGTTGTCTGCCTGAGTGAGGTTCGGAAGCATTGTCTTTCCAATAGGTCGTACGTTATCTACGGGCGAACCGGTTCCTGCAACATCGGTCGCACGCAACGTTTCTTTATGGGCAATGAGATGACCGACGCGAATAGAGCAGGCGCAAACGATTGCGCCGCCCAGCGCTCGACAGCCGCACACGGCGACTCCGAAAGGCATCTCGGCGAAAAACAGTTTCGACTTCGGGATTGAGGAACCAGATATTCCGGAAAACCTGACCAGCCCATGCTCGAACGATCCGGGTACGGCCCGTCGAAGCACTGAAGTCTGACGGCAGTAATTACCGTCTTTTATTAATACTACAGATTGCTACAGAGTATTCCTACCCGTTACTTGTAACAGAATGTACGCTTGTAACTATTCCTTTTATTTTTTCGACGCTTTATCGCGGCGTATTTTCTGTTTCATTCTTCCGGGAGTGAAATGAACTACGCCGGTTTTAATGTTAATACCGTATATGAATAACACCACTTTAATCCACATTCGATAAGACGATTAATATTCATATGAACATTCGATTTTAAGTACACGAACGTTCACGCGAAGACCCCGTGTCAGGTCCTCGCGGGAGGCCATACAAGGCCTGACGGAGCGCCTTTCGTATGCCGAAACGATCATCAATAGGCTGATTATTTCGCTTCATTTACCGCTCATGCCGCGGACAATTCTCATTTAGCGGCTTCGATTTACCGTCTTCACCACCCCGCATATGCAAAAATTACAAAATGAAAGTGACTTTTTCTACTTTTCGACTGAGGAATCAGATTTTGTAAGCGTGGGCTGCAAACTTTTTTTCGATTAAAAAACGAAAGACCCTACGGTGAATACCCCTATCGGGTTTATACCAAGTTACCCTGCTTCTTCTCGTTTTCCCATGTCGGCTGGGCTTGCGCCAGATCTCTAATAATCTGATTAAATAAAATCGCGATATTCAGCAGACAAAATAGATGAAATCGGAAATCCTTTCCGTTGCGAAACAGTCCAGTGTTTCATTGCGCACTGAACTCGATGGCCGCAATCCCTAGTCTTAAGGTCGGGTCGAAACCGCCCCAAGCGTCCACGCAACCAAAAAGACACGCTGCAATGAAGACCTTCGATCTGATCAAAAGCGATCTCTACCGCTACAGCGGCGAGTACAGCTTCATGCTCCTCCTCGAGCAACTGGTGTTGAACGAAGGGTTCAACTACATGTTCTGGCTGCGGCTGGCGAGCGCCGCCTCGTCCCGGCCGGTGCGGCTCGTGCTCAACCATGTCATCCGCCTGAAGCAGCGCAGGTTCGGCTTCGTGATCAGCCCGCGCACGAAGATCGGGCCGGGCTTCTACATCAGCCACGTCGGCTCGCTCGTGGTAAATCCGACCGCGGTCATCGGCGCGAACTGCAACATCTCGCAGGGCGTGACGATCGGATCGAACCACGGCAAGGCGGCGACGATCGGTAACAACGTATATATCGGGCCGAACGTGTGCATCGTCGAGGACGTGACCATCGGCGATAACGTCACGATCGGCGCGGGCAGCGTCGTGACCCGCGACATTCCGCCGAACGTGACGGTGGCCGGATGCCCGGCGCGGATTCTGACGGACGATGCATCGCTCCACCGCGCGGCGCGCTACATCATGCGACCCTGGGCGGAACACTCATCGTAAGAAATACCTCTTCCACGCGTTTTCCCTGAAGACAGCACGCGCCGCCATCGGCGTTGCCGGGTGCCTTGGCGAACAGTCGAGGCGCCCGTTTTCGTGCATGCTCGTCACTCTCACGCGAAAGCCGCTGGCCTTCGCGTATCCGATCGCATGGCGATTTCGACCCGACGTCCGGCCACGCGACGAAAGGCTCCAACGCAGGAGGAGTACACGTGCTGAGCGCAGCTGTGCAATCGGTAAGACGACGTCTCGGCGGCGTGCATCAGGATCACAAGCGAATCGCGAGAAGCGCGGTCGTCCTGCTGATATTCGTGATCGCCGGGAAATGCATCGGCGCATCGAAGGAAATGGCGATCGCGTATCGCTACGGGATCAGCGGCACCGTCGACGCCTATCAGTTCGCGCTCACGCTCGTCACCTGGCTGCCTACGATGCTCACGAACGTGCTCGCCGTGCTGCTCGTTCCTGCGCTCGTGTCGCTCAAGGAAGACAAGTCACAACGCGACGGCTTTCTCGGCGAGCTCGAAGGCATCGGGCTCGTCATCGGCCTCTCGTCCTCTCTCCTGCTCTGGCTGTTCTGGCCTTATCTCGCGGATGTCATCGCGGGCAGTCTCGCGGAATCGACGCGCGACATGTGCCGGGCGATGATCATCAGCATGACGCCGGTCGGCCTCTTGACCTTCACGATCTGCATTTCTTCCTCACGTCTGCAGGCTTCGGGCAAGCACATCAATACGTTGCTGGAATGCGTGCCGGCCATCGGCCTCCTGGTCTTCGTGCTCGCCGCGCGCAACAACACGTCGATCACGCCGCTCGTGCTGGGCACGTCGCTCGGCTTCGTGGTGCAGGCCGCGTGGCTGCGCGTGCTCGCCAAACGCGCCGACGCGATGCCCGTGCTGCCGCGCGTCTCGGCACGCGCGAAGCAATGGCCGTCGACGATCCGCTCGATGGGCATGCTCACGATCGGCTCGGTCGTGGCGAGTCTCTGGCTTCCCATCGATCAATATTTCATGGCGCAGCAAGGCGACGGCGCCATCGCGACGCTCGGCTACGCGAACCGGCTGCTCTCGCTCGTGCTCAGCATGGGCGCGCTCGCGATCACGCGGGCGACCTTGCCGATCCTCGCGGAGATTCTTCATCGCGGCGATCATGCACGCGCGCGCAGCACCGCGCTGAAGTGGTCGGGCATCATGACGATGCTCGGTCTCGTCGGCGGACTCTTCGCGTACGCGCTCGCGCCGTATGTGGTCAAGCTGCTGTTCCAGAAGGGCGCCTTCACGCCCGAGGACACGATCGCGGTCACCACGCTCTTTCGCTACGGGCTGCTGCAGGTGCCGTTCTACTTCGGCATGTGCGTGCTCGTGCAGTTGTTCGCGAGCGAAACGCGCTATCGGGCCATCTCCGTCATTTCGCTGATCGGCTTCGCGGCCAAGATCATCGGCAATGTCATTCTCGTGCGTCTCTACGGCGCTCAGGGCGTGCTGCTCGCAACCGGCATCGGCGCAATCTCCGTGCTCGCGTGCTACATCTTCTGGACGCGCTTCGCGCCGCCCTTCACCGGTAACGGTCCGACACCCGATACCGCTACGCCCCAATGAGACACGGCCTCCCGAGGGAGGCCGCGCGCTCGCATCATCCTGCTGTCTCTCAGCTCTGCTCGAAGACCCGCCGGAACATCGGCACGAGGAAGCGGTTGCCGTATTCGCTCATGTGGTGGTAGTCGGAATAGAGCGGCCGACCGTCGTGCGAGCCCATGCATTTGCCGTCCGGGCACAGGAACGGGCGCGGGTCGAGCAGATGGATGCCGCATTGGTCGTGCGCCTGACGCATCGCCTGCAGCAAGCCGCCGTTGCGCTGGGCGTAATCGGACAGCGTGATCGACAGATCGGGCGCGTGCGGGTCCTTCATCTTCTCGCGCGCGAGCATCAGTGGAACATTGAAGTCGAACTCCGGAATCGGCTCCACCAGATAGACCGGCCGGATCTTCGAGATGCGGCAGACCGTCGAGAGCAAGTGCTCGCGATACCGCTCGGTGGAAAACGGCGCGGGCGTCTGCGCGGGCTGCTCGGGATTGACGAACGCGAACTCATCCATCGTCGGACCCGACCAGTACTGCGACCAGTGATTGGCGATGATCACGGGCGTCTTCGCGGTCTCGTCGCGGCTCAGGATGTCGATGTACTTGCGGTCCTGATCGAAGCAATCGCCGTTGCCGCGACGGATGCCGTAGATCGTCGGACAGCCTTCGATCGTGATCAGCAGGACATCATCCGGCTTGCCGTTGGGCACCGCATCGACGACCGCTTCGGCGATGGCCTCCGCGTGACTGTCGCCGAGGACCACCACGCGGCTATCCTTCTGCTTGTTCGCGACGTCGCATGGATCGATCATCATGTGACACTTCGTGCGGTGCGGATTCGTGTCGTAGGTCTCGCTATCGGCGATGAACACCGAACGGTCGAAGCGATTCGGTACGCCCTGGCTCGCATAGATGCTGCCGCCGCCGACAGCGAGCAGCAGCGTGAACGCGAGAATCGGACGCAGCGTGATGAACCTCGGGAACGCGCGCGGCTCGCCTCGCGATGGCTTTCTCGTCTTAGACTCGACGAGCGCATACGAGATATATCCCATCGCGAAGCCGCCCGCGATGGCGCCCACGCGCCAGGGCAGCGAGCCGTCCTTGTCGAAGTACGTGAGCGCAACGACGAACGGCCAGTGCCAGAGATAGACCGAATACGAAATCTTGCCGATGAATTGCGCAAGCGGATTGCACGTGAAAATCGAATGCTTGCGCGCCGCGAGAAGCACGAGCGCCGTACCGAGAACCGGCACGAGCGCGAGATAGCCGGGCCACGCGTTGCTTTCGTTGAAGGTGAGCGCGCCGTACACGATCATCGCGAGACCGGCGAATTCGATCGTCCGGCGAACGGACCTGCGCGGCGTCACCGGGAACAGGTACACGAGACCGCCCGCGAGCATCTCCCATGCGCGCGTCGGCAGCAGGAAGAACGCGGCCGTCGGCCATTTAGTCGGATCGGAGAGATAGACGCACACCGCAAGCGACGCGAGCGCGACGCCGATCAGCGCGATCACCGTCCCACGTTGCCCAACGAGCTTGCGCACGAGCAGAATGCCGAGCGGATACAGCAGATAGAACTGCCATTCGACGGAAAGCGACCACGTATGCAACAGCCATTTCAGATGCGAGCGGACATCGAAGTAACCCGCCTCACGCCAATAAACGATATTGGAAAAGAACCCGAGGCTCGATCCCGCCGCCTTGCCGTACGCGCGAAACTCGGAAGGCAGGAACACGAGCCAGCCGAGCACGCCGAGTGCGAAGCAGAGAAACGCGAGCGCGGGAATAATGCGCCGCGCGCGATCGGCATAGAACTCGAGCACCGAGAACCTGCCCTTCTCCATGCGCCTGAAGATGATGCTCGTCATCAGGTAGCCTGAAATCACGAAGAACACGTCGACGCCGAGATAGCCGCCCTTGAAGCCGGGCACATCGAAGTGAAAAAGGACGACCGCGAGAACCGCGAACGCGCGCAAGCCGTTTATGTCGTTACGGAAATTCATCGCACTTCCCCCTTTGTTCTTATCCCGCGAACGCGCCGACGCACTGCAATGGCCATCGCCAATGCAGCGCACCCGCGGTACGCGGTGGTTTTCTAGTGTCTTGTTACCGTCTTTCGTACTTCGTCAAACGAACAGCCCGAACTCCATCTCCGCAAGCCTGCTCTCTTCCGATTGCGTCGCCCGCGCGACTTCTGCCATGGTCGCGGGCTGCACACCGTAGGTGTCTCTCAGATGCGCATGATGCTTGAGCACCGCTTCGAGCACCGCGAGGTTTTCAGCGAGATTCGCGCCGAAGTTATGCGGATGCCACCACAGGTGAAACGAGCGTCCCGTGCGCGCCGCCGAAGTCATCGACTGCTTGATCCGATGGATGCGCAGCCATTCGAGCGCCCGCTTGTTGCGCGCATACGGACGCAGGAAGCGGCTGGAGCGCACGTCGACGAGCCCGCGCGAAGGGCGCGGATCGAAGGCGTGATCGCCTGAGAGATTGACATAGGCATCGGCGAGACGCGCCGCGCGACGCAGCGCAGCTTCGTCGGCGCGCGATGTTTCGCGATACATCCAGTTGCGCTCGGTGCCCCGGTACGCGATCAGCCCCTCCTGCGCGCAAACCGATAGATACGCGTTGTTCACCTGATTGCGCGGAAACACGATGCTCGCGGGCGGATCGGCGAGACGCCGGATCGCCGCGACGGACGCGTGCATGTCGGCGGCGAATTGCGCCTTGTCCTGCCCCGCTTCGAGACAGTAGTAATGACAGAACGTGTGACTCGCGAGCTCGCTGCCTTCCGTATCGACGATCTGCCGCGCAAGCGAAAGGCCGTAATGGTACGGATCGCTCTTCTCGTCCGCGCCGATCGAATCGAGATAACCGTTCGTGTAAGGGCTCAGTTTCGCATCGGTATAAGTCGGCCGGACATCGGGCAGATTCGCGAGCAGATCCTTCTTGTTATCGAAGAGCAGCATGCCGACGGTCGCCCATGTCGCCTTCACGCGATACTTCGTGAACATCGCGAGCATGGCCGGAATCGCCTCGCGCACGCCGAGGATATTCTTGCCGTACGTAGCGATCGTGCGATGGTCACGCACGCCCCACATCAATTCGAAATCGAGTGAAATCAGGAAGTAGGACATCGTCGTCAGGGCATCAGGAAGTAGTGATAGACGCCTTCGAAATAACTCTTCGTTGCGTCGGCGGCGACCGCCACGAACACGCCGAAGGTGATGACGAGAACGGCCGCGTTCTTGAACTTGATCTCCGGCGCGAGGAACGGCAGGAGCAAGGGCACGCAATACCAGACGCGGCCTTTCGCGAACGGAAACACGAAGAACGCGACGACGAGATAAACGAACAGGCCGAAATGCATGATCGACAGACGCGTGTAGTTGATCTCGCGCTTCGTTTCAGGCGAGCGCCACGTCGAGTACAGCACCATGATCGACGCCATCGTGTAGAAGAACAGCAGCGCCAGCAGCTTGATCGTGAAGTTCTCCTGATAACCGGTGTATTCGTCGATGCGGCGTCCGCCGTAGGTCGCGAACAGGAACTTCGCCGCCGACGCCAGCACGATCGCCGTCACGCTGACCACGATGAGCGAGCGCTTCTTCTCGCCGCCGAACCCCGCGGCAAGAAGAAGCGCGGTCGGCACCGCGAAGGTCGTATGCACGAAGCTCGCGAGACCCATGCCGAGCGTCGGGCGGTTGAAGCGGCAGGCGAACAGCATCGCGATCGCGAGCCCGAAGCCCTGGCGGATCTGGAACAGTCCGACGGTCGCGAGCGCGTAGGGAATGACGAGCCACAAGAGCAGGCCGATCAGCGGCCGCCGCGTCTGCAGCAGCGAATACATCACGATCAGGTTGAGCAGCACCACCGTCGTGCGAATGCCGCCTTCGGGCGTCACGCCGAACGCGTTGAGCAGAATGACCCACGAGCGCCATCCGAGCTCCTCGGTGATCAGGCTGATGAGAAAGCCCATGTCCGACTCGCGGTTCTGATAGAACTGCACGAGCCAGTGCCAGTCCGTCGAGCGGAAGTACTGGATGTACGCTTCCTGGTCGAAGATCAGCCCGACGCTGCGCTCGCGAAACGCGACGATCGAAATCGCGGCGGTCGCCAGCACCAGGAACGCCCATCCGGAGGGCGTCATGAAGTACGCGAATCCGCGTATCCGCTTCGCGGGTGCAACTTGCTGCGCGGTGTTGTCCATTGTCGTTGATTGCATCGTATTGGCCTTGTTCCGCTTTAGTTATTGTCCTTGGGCGCGGGCTGTCATGGCACGAGCCTCAGGTTGGTGACGACGATCTTCGGTCCCGCCTTGTCGTAATCGATGCTCTCGACGGTGGAAAGCCGCGGGCTGACCCATGTCGGCGAATGGCTGGCGATCTGCCCGGATACCTTGCGCCCGTTCAGCTTGAGCGCCGACACCGCGAACGCCGCATCGCTCGCGCCTTCGTCGCGATGATTGGTGATGCCGATATCGATATGCTTGGGCATCGGCCCGACGATCTCCTCCAGCCAGACGATGATGCCGTACCTGCACTTGCGCGTCGTCGGATTGACGATGCGGATGTTCTCGAGAATGTCCGCGTTGCTGTTCGGCTCCGCGTCCAGCCCCGCTTCCGGCTGCGTGCCGCCGATGTTCTCCCACAGCGGATTTTCGAACACGATATTGCGTCCGCTGATGATCGACACACCCTGTCTGCGGCAGCGGTCCGCATGATGATTCACCACGCGAATGCCGCTGCTGTACTTGAATCCGACGTTGTAGCTGTTCGCGATATAGATGCCATCGCCCCAGCATCCGACCGTCTTCGGCGAGATGAGCGTCACCTCGGTGCTGCCCGCGATCGAAAAGCCCATGCCGTGGCCGTTCTCGCGCAGCTCCGGCTTGGCGGCGTTCAGTTCCTTGCTGCCGTCGAGCACCGCGTTCTCGACGAGCACGTTGTTCACGTCCCAGATGCGAAAGATCGAATAGAACGACGTGTCGTGCGGCAACAGCTTGATCGACGCGCCCGGCGCGAAACGCACGTGACTGTTGCGACGCAGATTGAGCCCCTTCTCGTCGATGCGGCACCGGCCCGTGATCAACAGCGTCTGATCGACGGACCGGTCGATGGCCGTTTGCAGCGCCACGCGATCATTGGTCTTGCCATCGCCCTTCACGCCGAACGACTTGTCGGTGACGACGTCGCGCCGCTCGGCCGCGCGCGCGTTCAGGCCGAGCGCGCCCGACCCGCCGGCCACGGCGCCCATCAGCAGCGAGTGGATCACGCGTCGCCGGTCGACCATTACGCTTTCTCTCCCGTGATCGTGCGCCGATAAGCCGTGCTCTTGCTTTCGTCGCCACGCGAGCGCGCGCCGAGTTGCGCGAAGATGGCGTCCCACTGGCGCAGGATCGCCGGCGACGAGTAGCGTTGCCGCACCGAAGCCGCAGCCTTGCGTCCGAGTTCGACGCGCAGCGCTTCGTCCGACATCACGCGGCGCAGCGCATCGATCAGCGCGGCCTTGTCGCCGGGAGGCACGAGCACGCCGTCCTGACCGTCGCGCGTCAGTTCGCGCGGGCCGCTCTTGCAGTCGAACGCGACGGTCGCAAGTCCGAGCGCCATGCCTTCGAGCATCGCCATCGGCAGACCTTCATAACGCGACGACAGCACGAACGTATCCGAGCGCGCCATTTCTTCCCAGGGACTCGTGGTCTTGCCCGGCATTAGCACGCGTTCGCCCATTTGCAACTGCGCGACCTGCGCTTCGAGCACGGCGCGTTCCGGGCCTTCGCCCCAGATCCACAGGTCCCAGTCGGGAAACTCGGGCGCGAGCGTCGCGAACACGTCGATCAGCAAATCGAACTGCTTCTGCGTGTTGAGACGCCCAACCGCGACGAGGCGCTTGCGGGCGCTCTTTTCGATGGTCTCGGGCTGCAACAGCAACAACTCGTCCGGCAGCGGATTGGGCACCACTTCGATGCGCTTCACCCGCGGCACCATCTTTCTGAACGATGCCTCCATGTTGTCCGTGAGCAGCGTGAGCAGATCCGCGCTCGGATAGACGAAGCGGCACATCTGACTCATGAGCTGCGAGCGGCCATCGGCGGAAGGGTCGATGTGCTCGCACGCGATCACCGGAACGCCCAGCCCGCGCGTGGCGAGAATCGTCGTGATGTTCACGTTCGAGAGGAACGACACGACGACATCCGGCGCGCTCTCGCGGATCAGCCCGCGCAACGCCCGAAAGCGCGCGGGATATTGCAGCATGCGCGCGCCGGCCTTCACGCGATCGGCGAGAAAGATGCAGCGCACGTTTTCGGCGAGCGGATAGAAGCACGCGCCGCGGCCGCTGTACGTGATCACGAGCGTCACGGTGTCGCCGCGTTGCGCCCATGCATTGACGAGCGAAGCCGCGACGCGCTCGGCGCCGCCGCTTCCCATCGAACTGACGACGAGCATGATTTTCATCGTTGGCTCCTCATCGTTCGACAACGGGCACGCGCAGGTCCGCGCGCAGCGGAACCTTCACGCCGGACTCTTCGAACACCTCCTGCCACAGCGCGATGGTCTTCGGCAGCGCGAACGTGTCGTTGACCGAGGTCGCGCACAGCGCCATGCGATGACGCTCGGCGTCGTCCCGCATCAGCGTTTCGAGCGACTTCGCGAGCGCATTGGAATCGCCGACGGGATTCACGAGCAGGCCGTTCGTGCCGTGCGTGACGATCACGCGCGGCCCGGAATCGCAGTCGTAGCTCACGGCCGCGCAACCGCTCGCCATCGCTTCGACGAGCGTCATCGAGAAGCCTTCGAAGTGCGAGCTCAACACGTAAAGATCTGCGCGCTCGTACCAGTCCGCGACGTTTCCCGCGCGGCCCGGCAGGAACACGCGGCCATGCAGCTTCGCCTCCTCGACGCGCCGTTCGAGGCTCGCGCGCGCAAGACCTTCGCCGACGATCACGAGGTCCCATTGCGGCAGCGAGCCGGCGATTTTCCTGAACGCGTCGATGAGACTGTCGAAGCCCTTTTCCGGCGACAGCCGGCCGACTGCGAGCAACACACGCCGCTCGTCGCCGACGACACTGCGCGGCTCGATCATCGGATTCGTTTTCGCGATCGGCAGCGTGAACGGCGGCGGAATCACTTTCACGTCGGTGCAGCGGCAATGCGTTTCGATCCATTCGCGGGTTTCGTCGGTGAGCGCGACGACCTTGTCCGCGAAGCGATACGTGAGAAGCCGCAGACGTTCCCAGAACGGCGTGAGCGGCGCTCTCGGCGGATGCGTGTGTTCGCTCGCGATGATCTTGTACGGCAAGCCGATGCCCGCGAGGACGGCGAGCACGTTGGCGGTCGCCATGACGCCGAGCGCGACCGTCGGCTTCGTCTCGCGCAGCACCTTGCGGAAGGCGAGCACGCGCTTCAGGTTCGACAGCGCCGTGCGCAGCAAGCCGCCGCCTTCGACGCCGCCCGCAAGCCCCAGCTCGATGCGCTTCACGCCCGGATGGAACGGATAGACGTCGCCTTCACCGGCTGTCAGCGTGACGACGGTCACTTCCCAGCCGAGCGCCGCCCACTCGTTCGCGAGATTGGCGGTGACGCGCTCCGCGCCGCCGCCGTGCATCGAGTAGATGAAAACGACGATCTTCATGCGGTCCTCGTCGCCATTTCGGCTTCGACCGGCTCCAGCCGCCGTCCGGAAAGGAAGCGGATGTACCAGGGCATCGCGATCGCGAGACCGTCGGCGAGCGCAATGGCGTTCGCGTAGCCGAGCAACTGCGCGGCCTTGTCGACGTTGGCCTGCGAATGGCGCACATCGCCGGCGCGAAACGGCGCGTACACCGGGCTGCCGTCGTTCAGCACGCCGTTCTCGGCGAGCACGCGCTTGAGGCCGTCATAGAGCTGATTGAGCGTCGTGCGATCGCCGACCGCGACGTTATAGACCTGGTTGCGCGCCTGCTCGTCGGACAGCGCCGCGAGGATGTTCATCTGCACGACGTTGTCGATGAAGCAGAAATCGCGGCTCGTTTCGCCGTCGCCGTTGATGGTCACCTGCTCGTCGTCGATGAGCGCGGCGGTCCACTTCGGAATCACGGCCGCATAGGCGCCGTCCGGGTCCTGGCGCTTGCCGAACACGTTGAAGTAACGCAAGCCGATGGCGTTCAGGCCATACGTGCGCGCGAATACCGATGCGTACAGCTCGTTCGCGTACTTCGTCACCGCGTAGGGCGAAAGCGGCTGGCCGATGCGATCCTCGACTTTCGGCAGGCCCGGATGATCGCCATAAGTCGAGCTCGACGCCGCGTAGGTGAAGCTCTCCACCTTCGCGTCGCGCGCGGCGACGAGCATGTTCAGAAAACCGCTGATGTTCACTTCGTGCGTCGTGATCGGGTCGTTCACGGAACGCGGCACCGAGCCGAGCGCCGCTTCGTGCAGCACGTGGGCGGCGCCCTTCACCGCGGCGCGGCAATCGTCGAGATTGCGGATGTCGCCCTCGATGAAGCTGAAGCGGTCCCATTGCGCGGGCGTCACGAGCGAGCGCACTTCGTCGAGATTGCGCTGATGACCCGTCGCGAAGTTGTCGAGCCCGACCACTTCCTGATCGAGCTTCAAGAGCGCTTCGAGCAAATTCGAGCCGATGAACCCGGCGACGCCGGTGATCAGCCACTTGCGCGGCGTGCGCGTCAGTTGCTGGCGGATCGATTCGTAACGATCAGACATGAAAGTCTCCAAGATTACCGACGGGCGCGGCGTGTTCGCGGCGCTCGCCTTCTATCGCGATCGAGGGCACCAGCTCGCGATACACGGCCAGCGTCTTCTCGATGACGATGCGTTCGTCGAAATTCTTCAGTGCCTTTTCCCGCGCGGCGAGGCCCAGCTTTCTCGCGAGCGCGCGGTCGTCGTCGAGCTGGCGGATCGCGTCGGCGAGCGCGCTGGCATTGCGCACCGGCACCTGCAAGCCATCCACGCCCGACTCGCTGACCACTTCGCGACAACCCGGCGCATCCGTCGTGATCAGCGGCAACGCGCAACCGGCGGCCTCGATCAACGCTTTCGGCAAGCCTTCGCGATAGCTCGGCAGCACCATCACATCCACTTCGGCGAAGAGCTTCGGCATGTCGCTCACATGACCGAGCCATTCGACGAGCCCTTCCTTCACCCAGCCCTGCACCATCGCCGTGCTCACCGACGCCGGATTGCCGTCATCGGGCGAGCCCGCGAGGAGGAAGCGCACGGTGCGATTCTCGCGCCGCAGCATGCGCGCCGCCTCCACATATTCCTCGATGCCCTTGTCCCACACGAGCCGCGCCGCCAGCAGGATGCGCAGCGGCTTGACCGCGTCCTCGGGCGACTCCTCGCGCACCTTGAAGCGCGTCAGATCCACACCCGATCCCTTGATGAGGCGGATCCCCTTCGACTCGACGATGCGCGCGGCTTCGAACAGCTTGATGTCGTCCGGATTCTGCAGGACGAGAATGCTGTCGCGGCCGTTCAGCGCCGTGCGCATCACCTGGCGTACGACCGGCTTCAGGATACGCGCCTTGAGGTCGCGGCTCGTGAAGACGTAGCCCATGCCCGCGACCGCGTTCACGCGCGCGGGGACGCCGGCGAGCTTGCTCGCGAACGAGCCGTACACCGCGCTCTTGATCGTGAAGCCGTGCACGAGCTGCGGCTTTTCGCGCCTGAAGAAGCGCGCGAGCCACAGCACGAGCGCCAGTTCGCGAAGCGGATTCAGGCTGCGACGGTTCATCGGCACCGCGTGCCAGCGAAAACCGAGATCGCGCAGCTTCGGGCCGTATTCGCCGTCCGGTGATAACAGAATGACTTCGAAACCCGCATCGCGCAGTTTGCGAGCGAACGAAAGGCGAAAGTTAAATAGATACCAATCGGTGTTGGCGTACAGAACTACCTTGGGCATCTTCATTGCGAACTCCGAAGGTCCGGTTGACATCGCCGCGGGCAACCCCCGAATTTTCGAGGGCCGAACCGCGGCGATGTTGTGCGACGGCCTGCATCGGCTGACCCGATGCCACCGAGCTTCAGAGACGCATGTCGCTCGCCTCGGCCGGCAGGATGTACTTGAGGTCGCACAGCACGTGCTTCGCCTTGCCGTAGGCGTGGATGCCATCCGCGCCTTCATCGGCGAACTGGCGGTGCGCCACGGCGAGCACGATCGCGTCGTAGACGCCCTTGGCAGGCTGCTCGATCGGATCGATGCCGTACTCGTGATGCGCCTCTTCCTTCGACACCCACGGGTCGTACACGTCAACCTGGACGCCGTATTCCTTGAGGTCGGCGATGATGTCGACCACGCGCGTGTTGCGCAGGTCCGGGCAGTTCTCCTTGAAGGTGAGGCCCATTATCAGTACGCGCGCGCCCGAGATGGCGATTTCGCGCTTGGTCATCGTCTTCACGAGTTGCGAGACGACGTAGTTGCCCATGCTGTCGTTCAGACGGCGCCCGGCAAGAATGATCTCCGGGTGATAGCCGATCGCCTGCGCCTTGTGCGTCAGGTAATACGGGTCCACGCCGATGCAGTGGCCGCCGACGAGGCCCGGGCGGAAAGGGATGAAGTTCCACTTCGTGCCGGCCGCGAGCAGCACCGATTCGGTATCGATATTCATCTTGTTGAAGATGATCGACAGTTCGTTGATGAGCGCGATATTGACGTCGCGCTGCGTGTTCTCGATCACCTTGGCCGCTTCAGCGACACGGATGCTGCTCGCCTTGTGCGTGCCCGCGGTGATGATCCCGCGATACAGCTCGTCGACGAAATCGGCCACTTCGGGCGTCGAGCCGGACGTGACCTTCTTGATGTCCGGCAGACGGTGCGATTTGTCGCCCGGATTGATCCGCTCCGGGCTGTAGCCGACGAAGAAGTCCTCGTTGAACTTCAGGCCCGACATCTTCTCGAGCACGGGCACGCATTCTTCCTCGGTCGCGCCGGGATAAACCGTCGATTCATAGATGACGACATCGCCCTTCTTCAGCACGCTGCCGATGGTCGTCGACGCACCGATCAGCGGCGAGAGGTCCGGACGCTTGTAGTGATCGATCGGCGTCGGCACGGTGGCGATGAAGACCGTGCAGTTGCGCAGATCTTCGACTTCGGCGCTGTACTGCATCAACGTCGCGGAGGCCAGCTCGGCATCGTCGACTTCGAGCGTCACGTCGCGGCCTTCCTTCAGCGCGTTGATGCGCGCGCGGTTGATATCGAAGCCCACGACAGGATGACGCTTGCCAAATTCGACGGCTAGCGGCAGGCCGACATAACCCAGGCCCACGATGCCGAGTTTCAACTCTTGCGGCGAGAACATATTCACTTCTCCTCGTTATACGACTCAGGACGTTTATTTAGTACTACTTTTTGATTCGGGGTCCAGCACGAGTGTATGCCGGATGAGTCAGGCTCTAGCCTTCGTTGTCGGCCTTGTAGGCAGCGTAGGCGTAGCCGCCGTACTGACGCGCCTGGGCGTAGTTGCCGTAATGCACCTTGAAGCCGTTGAGCAGCACGCCGGTCACGCTTGCGCCCGACTGTTCAAGCCGCTTCACGGACTCCGAGATTTCCCCGGAGCGCGTATCCCCATAACGCGCAACCAGGAAGATCGAACCCGCGACGGGCGCCATGATCGCCGTGTCCGACACCGCCAGGATGGCCGGTGCGTCGAGCAGCACGATGTCGTAGTTCTCCGATGCGCGGCTCACCGATTCCGTGAACGCGTTCGACAGAAGCAGTTCGGCCGGGTCCGGCGGATAGAAGCCGCACTGCACGAAGTCGAGGTTGTTCAGCACCGAGCGATGCACGGTTTCTTCGAGCGTGCTGGAGCCGTTGACGATATCCACGAGCCCCTTGCCGCGCGGCAGGCCGAAGTACTGGTTCAGGTGGCCGCGGCGCAGGTCGCAATCGACGAGCAGCACGCGCTTGCCGCCGGCGGCCAGGAGCGTCGCCAGATTCGCCGACACGAACGACTTGCCGATACCCGGCAGCGGACCCGCCAGCATCACGACGTTGTTCGGCGCATCCATCAACGCATAGTGCAGGGACGAGCGCATCATGCGCAGGCCTTCCACGGCCGGGTCCGTCGGATAACGCGAGGCGAGCGCGAGCTGTTCCGGCCGCTTGTCGGCGATACGCTTTGCGAGTTCCTTCTGGCGTTCGCTGTCCGGAATGGTCGCGAATACCGAAAGACCCGTCTTCGATTCCAGTTCCTTCGGATCGAGCACGCCCTTGAACAGGAAGTCGCGAGCGAAAGCCAGCACGATGCCGATGAACAGTCCGATACCTGCCGCGATCACGAGCACCAGCGCCTTGACCGGCTTGACGGGACGCTCGGGCACTTCGGCGCGGTCGAGCAGTTCCACGGTCGGCACGCGGCCAGCCCGGATGAGACGCATCGTTTCGATGTTGTTGCGCAACGCCGAATAGACATCGGTGCTCACACGCACGTCGCGTTGCAGGCGCAGCGCGCCCTGCTCGGCCGCCGGCATCGCCTTGACGCGCGCCGCGAGGTCGTTGATGTACTTCTCGGTCGCCGCGATCTGCTGATCGATCACCACCACGCTCGGATGCGACGGCGAGAAGTGAACGGCCAGGTCCGAACGGCGGCGCTTCAGGTCGAGCAACTGCGCGTCCGCCTGCGAAGCCTGCTGCATGACGATGCGGCCTTCTTCGTCCGGATTGAACATCGTCCGGCTGTTGCGATACGCGTTGTAGTTGTCCTCGGCCGATTCCATCTGACGTTTGGCGTCGGGAAGCTGCTGCTCGAGGTATTCGAGCGACTTCTCGGCGTTGATCCCGCGACGATCGGCGTTCTGCCGGATGTACATCTGCGAGAGTTCGTTGATGGTCGCCGCGACGAGCACCGGGTCCTTGCCTTCCAGCGACGTGCTGATCACGCCCGACTTGTTGCCTTGCTCGGCGATCGTCAGCGAGTTCTGCAGGCGATTGATGGCCGACACGCGTGAATTGCGGGTGAGATCGAACTCGACGCCCTTTTCGCCATGAATGAAACCGACGAGCAGCGAGATCGGGCCTGCTTCAGTGTCGAAGCGCTGCACGGTGCCGGTCTGGCCGCCGACGCCCGTTTCGATGCCCGGGCCGCGAACCTGATACTGGCCGTTGCCGAGATAGCGCAGCGTGTATTCCTGGCCTTCGAACTTCTTCGGCACGTCGAACGCGGACACGTCGATCGATTCGGCGCCCCACGCGTAACCGCCGCGACCGAACAGACCCGGCGTGGACGTTTCGTCGGTGGTACGCGCGATCATCCCGCCGATCAGCGGGAAGCGATGCGGCGCGGCTTGGATATACAGCTTGAGCGCATCGACGACGGGACCGAGCACGAACTTCGAGCCGATGACCTGGATCTCGCCTTCGGCCGTCGCCCGCTGGTCGAACATCGAGGCCGCGGTCCTCACCATGTCGCGTGAGTCGGTCGGCGGCGCGCTGCTCGAGTCGTCGACCCGGACGAGCATGCCTGCCTGATAAATCGGCGCGGAGAAATACGCGTACACCACCCCGATGCTGAAGACGACCGCCACGGTCGTCGCGATCATCTTCCAGTGACGGCCCAGCGTTTCGAGAATCGACGTGAGCTCGATCTCTTTGTCGGTCTCGGCCGTTACGGCTGACGCCTGATTTTTAACTTTCATGGAACGTCTCGTTACAGGCTCTTATGGGACCGGCGCGCGGTATGCGCACCGGATGCGGATCGAAACACTTGCAGCGCACCCAAAAGGGCGCAAACACCATTTCCTTATTCTTGAATTCAGGCCGGCATTCAGGGCCGTTAATATCCCGCCCCGGCATTGCAGTCGTATTGAAACACACGACTCAAAAAAAGAGAAATTCCCACAGACGATTTTTGTTGTTTATCGAACCTTTCAACGCGGCCGAGTGTTCTATAACCCACTTTTAAAAATTTATTGAGTATGCGGGCCATTTGAGCAAATCGAAAATTATCACAACGGGTCTTGTTGTATGCGCGGCACCGCACATATAATTGCTTTTAATCGAACTGCTAATTTTATGAAGAAAGCCGGTTTAGCCGGGGTTCGATTTCCGGACATTTTTTCGCCTACCGGTGAGGCTCCTTCCGGCCTATGCTAGGCATAGAGACAGCCCCAGGCCCTCCCTCCGTGGCAAAACGTACCGACCCCCCAAAAATCTGCGTGCGAAGGTGGGCTTGCGCACCGACTATGCACGATTCTTTTAAAACGGATTTTAAGTCCTTTATATGAAAATCGTGTTTTTATGGGATATTAAAATCGCGTTTGTATGAATAATCGGGGGAAGTCCCAATATAATCCCGGTAGGCTCGGTTTCACACATTAAAGCGCCATAAATGCGTGGACAATGACAGGGGTTGTACCTACCATACGCTTTCGGGTTTTGATATTCGAAAAGAGATGCGCCCTCTTCGTGAGTGAAAAAAATGTTAAACCTTGCGCTTGGCTTCATCAGTTCTTTCTGCATGACGCTACTTATAGTTCGATTCGCGGGGCGCTACGGGGCGCTCTCCCTGGATCATGATTTGAACGGGGTTCAGAAGAATCATTCTCATCCGGTCCCCAGGATCGGCGGCATCGCATTGATGGTCGCGGCTTGCGTGACCTTTCCCATCGCCGCGATTTTCGGGGGAAATCCTCGCGACGAATCCCTGCTGCTGCTGCTCTGCGCGGCGCCGGCATTCGGAAGTGGCGTAATCGAGGATTTGACGAAGCGCGTCAGCGTCCGTGCGCGGCTTCTGAGTGCGATGCTGGCGGCGCTCCTCGGCGCGTTTCTGCTCAACGGCGTGGTCGGCCGTGTGGATCTGCCGCTCGTCGATCCGATCCTTTCTGTCGCGCCCATCGCGATCGGCCTGACGGTGCTGGCGGTCGCGGGGCTCACCAACGCAGTCAATATCATCGATGGTTTCAACGGACTCGCTGCGGTCGTGTCGATTCTGATCTTCGGCTCGATCGGTTATGTCGCGCATGAAGTCGGCGATCTGCTCGTGATGAGCACCGCGCTCACGATGATCGGCGCGATCGGCGGCTTTGCGATCTGGAATTATCCGGCTGCGTCGATTTTCCTCGGTGATGGCGGCGCGTACTTCATCGGCTTCACGATCGCGGAGCTGCTCGTGCTGCTGGTCGCCCGGCACCCGACCGTCTGCGCGTGGTATGCGATGGTCGTCGCGATCTATCCGCTCTTCGAAACGCTGTTCTCGATCTACCGCCGCAGGATCGTGCGCGGCCGGCCGGTCGGCGCGCCTGACGGCATCCACCTGCATACGCTGATCTTCAAGCGCATCGTGCGCAAAGGAAGCGATCCGCGTCAGCGCCAGCGCCGAAACGCGCGCACGTCGCCGTATCTGTGGGTGCTGAGCATGATCGGCATCGTGCCGGCCTCGCTCTTCTGGCACAACCCGGTGGTGCTCGCGGTGACCGCGGCCGTGTTCGTCGTCGCGTACGTCTGGCTGTACACCGCGATCGTGCGGTTCAAGACGCCGCGCTGGCTCGTGGGCAGCAGACAGGCCGTCGTTCCCGCCGCCGTGCCCGAGCAGACGACGCATCACAAGTAAATCGAAGTCACACGATTCCGGCGCGATGCGCGCCGGAGATGGCAGAAAGATGAAAGGCCCTGGTCGATACAACCGGGGCCTTTTTGCTTTGGGCTTTGGGCTTTGGGCTTTGGGCTTTGGGCTTTGGGCTTTGGGCTTTGGGCTTTGAGCTTTCCGTCATGTGCCTTTATCGCTTCGGGCCGGCCGTCATGAGTTGCGCATCGGCATACGCTCTCCGCGCATATCCGACCGCCATGAAACGCGATACGACTACGGCGCGTCGATCATCGCAGCAGTCTGCGCACAAAGAAAAAGGCCCTGGTCCGTTAGACCAGGGCCTTTCGCTATGAACATCGTCATGAGCGGCGCGTGAACGCCGCCCGGCGATATCAGCCTGCCATGCCGGCGAGATCCGCCGTGGGGGACGTGAAGAGCGGGATCGACGAAGCGTTCTGATGCTCGAGCCACTGCTGGAACATCAGCACGTTCCACAACTGCCGATGCCAGTTCTGCTCGCCCGACAGATGCTGTTGCCATTTCGCCCGCACCATCTCCGGATCGAAGAAGCCCTCGCGACGCAGCCGCGATTCGTCGAGCAGCGCTTCAGCCCAGTCTCGCAGCTCGCCGCGCAGCCAGTGCGTGATCGGCACGCCGAAACCCTGCTTGGGCCGCTCGATCATCGCGCGCGGCACATGACGATAGAGCACCTGGCGCAGCGCCCATTTGGTTTGCCCGTCGCGCACCTTCATCGATTGCGGCAGGCGCCACGCGAACTCCACGACACGATGATCGAGGAACGGCACGCGCGTTTCGAGCGAGACGCCCATCGCGGCGCGATCGACCTTCGTGAGAATGTCGTCGGGCAGATAGGTGATCATGTCGAGCGCCATCATGCGCTGCACGTCGTCGAGGCCGGTGAAGGCCGGCGCGTTGCCGGTCATCAGCGTGGGCGGCTGATGACCGCCGATCACGAGCGCCGCCGGGTCGTTCCATTGCGACATCAGATGCAGATACACTTCGTCGCGCGACTGGCACGACAGCAATTGCGCGCCCTTGTGGAGCTTGTCGCCGACCTTCACGCCGCGCAGGGACGACGGCAGTATCGGTTCCATCAGCCCGGCCATGCTGTTCCAGCGCTTCGGCGAAATCCCGACGATGCCGGATGCCGCCAGCTTGCGCAACGACGCCGGAAGCACCGTCATCTTGTCCCACATGTCCGGCGCGGTGCGGTAGCGCTGATAGCCGCAGAAGAGCTCGTCGCCGGCGTCGCCGGACAGCGACACCGTCACGTGTTGCCGGGCGAGTTGCGATACGAGGAACGTCGGGATCTGCGAAGAATCCGCGAACGGTTCGTCGTAGAGTTCGGGCAGACGCGGAATGACATCGAGCGCTTCACGCGCCGTCACGTACAGCTCGGTATGTTCGGTGCCGAGATGCGCGGAGACGGCCTTCGCGAGCTTTGCTTCGTCGAAGTCGCTTTCGTTGAAGCCGATCGTGAAGGTCTTCACCGGACGCGACGACTGCTTCTGCATCAGTGCGACGATCGTCGACGAATCCACGCCGCCCGAGAGAAACGCGCCGAGCGGCACGTCGGAGAGCATCTGCTGGCGGATCGCATCGCTGAGCAAGTGCTCCAGCTCTTCGACGGCGTCCTCGGCAGTGCCCGCAAAACCGCGCGCGGCGCCGTTGACGGCCGCCTCGACGCCCGACCAGTACGCCCAGATGCGCGGCTCACGCCGTTCGAGCGACACGGTGAGCATCTTGCCCGGTTCGAGCTTGTAAATGCCTTCGAAGATGGAATACGGCGCGGGCACGCAGCCGTGGCGAATCTGCAGCGTCAGCGCGCCGCGATCGACGTTGTTCTCGAACGCGGGATGCTCGCGCAGCCCCTTGAGTTCGGAGCCGAACACGAACGCGGCTTCATCGCCCTGCCCCTGCCATCCGTAATAAAGGGGCTTTTCTCCGATCCGGTCGCGCGCGAGCGTGAGCTGGCATTCCTGCCGGTCCCACACCGCGAACGCGAACATGCCGACCGCGCGCTCGATGGTCGCCTGAATACCCCACGCATCGAAGCCGGCCATCAATGTTTCGGTATCCGAACTTCCTCGCCAGAAGGGCGCGCGCTGCGTGTCTTCGAGTTCCTCGCGCAGATCGAGATGGTTATAGATCTCGCCATTGAAGACGATCACATAACGGCCGCTGCCCGACGACATCGGCTGATGCCCCGCCGCCGAGAGATCCAGAATCGCCAGCCGGCGATGACCGAGCGCGATGCCGCGCAGATCATCGGTCCAGTCGCCCGCGTCGTCGGGTCCGCGATAGGCGATGGCAAGCGCCATCTTCCGGACCGTTGTCTTCGAGTCGCCCGGGCCGAAGCCGCGACCACCCAGAAAGCCGACGATACCGCACATGTTCGTTCTCCTTCAGATGCGGCCAGAGGCCACGCTTATGCGATGCTCACTTTTCTTGGACGAGCCGCAGGTAGATATCTTCGAAACGCTCGCGCGCGCGCATCATCGTGAATTCGGCGTGGATGCGGGCCTTCGCCATCTGGCCGAGACGGATACGCTCGTCGGGCGTCATGTCGACGACGCGGGACAGTCCGGCCGCGAGCGCGTCGGTGTTTTCCTTCGCGACGACCACGCCCGTGTTGGCGACGAGCATGGCCGCATCGCCGACGTCGGTGACGACGCATGGCAGCGCCATCGCCATCGCCTCGCCGACCACGTTCGGGAAGCCTTCCGTGCGCGACGAAAGACAGAACACGTCCATCGCCGACAGACACGCGGGCACGTCGCGCCGCTCGCCGAGCAACACGAAGCGCGACGCGAATCCCGTCTTCGCGATCCAGTCCGCGAGCTCGCGATTGTTCGCGTCGAGATCGCGGCCGACCATCATGAAGCGCACGTCGGGATGGCGCGCGGCCAGCATGCCCGCGGCGCGCACGAAATTCTCATGATCCTTCACGGGGTGAAAGCGCCCGAGAATGCCGACCACGACCGTGCCGTCCTCGAATCCGCATTGCTGGCGGATCGTGGCGCGTTGCTCGGGCGTCGCGGACAGGCGCGCGACATCGAATCCGTTCGGCACGACCATCATGCGGCTCGCGTCATAACCGACCGACACGTGCGCCCGGCGCGATGCCTCGGCCGCGCACACAATCGCCTGCGGCACGGAGTACGAAAGCCACGCACAGATCTTGCGCAACAGCACGGTCACGCGCGAGCCGCCCGATCTCACGTCGGTGGTGCGCACGCCCCACACGATGCGCTTGTGCGCCGCGAGCCGTCCCGCGAGTCCGCCGAGAAAGTCGGCGTGGTACATCCACGTCTGAATGATGTCGGGGCGCACCTTGCGGATCAGCTTCACGAGGTGCCATAACGCGCGCGGAAAGCCGAGCGGCGAACGCATGCCGAGGCTATGCACGTCGATGCCGCGAGCGGCCAGTTCTTCACCGACCTTGCCGGTCGTCGTAAGCGAGCAGACGACGTGACGAAACCGCGGATCTTCGATGTGCGACTCGATGAGGCGCTGAAGCATGCGTTCAGCGCCGTCCGCATTGAGCGCAACGATGACATGGAGAAGCTTCATGGTCCCGGCTGCCGTTTTTCTGCGATGGGCCCGTCTCCAGGCAACCGGCGCGCGCGCTGCTGGCGGAGATGCTGGTGCTGACGGGTGTGTTTTATGGCGATGGGCTGCCTCACCGGATGACCTGTGTGACGCGCGCGCAAAATATTGCCCGATGCGGCTTCCAGTCTCCGATGAGTCATCAATGTAAGCCGGCGCCCGTGGCACGCACTGTGCGACGCGCCACACGCCGGTTGTCTTGCCCGCGCGCTACTGGCCGCGGGCGCCGTTTGCGTCATGCGCGCCTCATCGGGCCGCGCCACGGATTCCATTTGCGAAGCTGCGTCTTCAGATCGATGACCGTGATTCCGCCGACCGCATTCCACGTGTGAAGTCCCTGATGGCCGCGCGGCGGCGTGCGAATCGACACGGTCCGTTCGGCGTAGGTCGTCGTCGTGAGTTCGGTGATCTCGCGGAACGTCAGCGCGGCGCCGTATTCGCGCTCGCAATTCTGCGCGGGACGGATCAGGCGGTTCTGTCCATCCTTGAACAGGTTGCCGGCCATGCGCGCGAGACGGCAGTCGGAGACGACCGGGTTCATCGGATGCGCGGTCCATTCGCCGAACGGGCTGTCGGAGTGGAAGATCGACAGTTCGTCCCAGTTCGATCCGCCGTCTTCGGTCATGCTCGTGAACATCCACCACGTCTTGCCGTCGTGATAGAGCGTCGTGTCGGCCGCGACGACGTCGCGCATGATGACCTTGTGCAGCACCCAGTCGGTCGGAAACGAGGCGGCGCGGTACATTTCGATCGTACGATTGCCGCACGTCTCCGGGATCATGAAAACCTCGCCTTCATGCTCGAAGAGAAACGGGTACGACAGGTGATAGCTCTTGTCGAGCACGACGCGCGGCGTCTCCTGCCACCTTTGCGTGACCGGATCGAACGCGATATGGCTGATCGTGCCGCGGTTCGTGTCGTAGGGAAGGCTCTCGAAGAACAGGTGATAGTCGCCGTTCTTGCCGCGCCAAAGGAACGGATCGGCGTGAAACTGCGACGTCATGCCGGGAAGCGTGACCCAGTTGCGGCTTTCGTCTCCTTCGACGCTGTTCTCCGCGCCCGTGCGACGATATGCCAGAACCCAGTGCCCGCGCTGAATCAGCAGCTTGAGCGGCTGGTTCAGCACCTTGCGGCCGAGATGCCTCAACGCGAAACACGCCGACGTGAAAGCCGACAGACGCGCCGTCCGCGCCTTCGCCTTGACGAGCGGCAAATCACGAGGCGACGAGGCCGCCTCCAGACGCTTCTGCGCCCGCTCGACGAGAACGGCGACGCGCCGCAGACTCGTCTGCAGCGACTTCAGGAAGAAAAGCTTCTCCGGTATCGCGACATACGATTCCGCCAGCAGACGCATCTCGTCCGATTCGGGCGACTTCCATACGACCTGGATATGCGGAGTTCGGCATTGGAGCAGCGCTTTCCACAGCGCCTCGATGTTCTCGCAGCCGTCGTACAGGACCATGATCGGTGCACGGGAATGAGAGGGGATCCGCGGTGTCTCGTCGGAGTCACCGTAGATCCGCTTTTCGACGCGCGTCCACCACTCGAGCACGGAAGGATATGCGGGTTGCGCCATTTCTTTTCCCT
The DNA here is from genome assembly GCF_046030135.1 of Caballeronia jiangsuensis. NCBI lineage: Bacteria > Pseudomonadati > Pseudomonadota > Betaproteobacteria > Burkholderiales > Burkholderiaceae > Caballeronia > Caballeronia jiangsuensis. The sequence continues at coordinate 81,034 of NZ_JAQQDB010000008.1, read as the reverse complement.
CAGACAGCAGCGATTTGCCAGCCGATCGCACTTCCATCTTTAGCTAAACGCTTAACTGTCTTTATATGTTTTGTGGTCCGGCATTTGAAATGATGAACAGTCCATTTCATGTTGATGCCGGCGAAGAAAGACTAGAGTCTGGGGAATGTGCGTGCGGTGCGCTATCGCACACTGTTGCGACAGCTAATTAATGCGAGGGATTTGAACGGCTGTGCCGGAAATGCGGCGTTGCGTGATGATCGGCGGCTTGGCGGGAGGCTGCTTCGCCGATGGCGGCGGAGATCCTAACTTGTTGGCGGAGCAGGAAAATTTTTCGTGAATCAAGGCTCATCACGGCGCACGGCGACTTCGCGCCTGCGAAACCAGGTCTGCCGCTTGTGACCCGGCTCGCTCGTTTCATCTGCCTTATGTCTGGAAGAAGGCGAAAAGATAATTTCGAACACGGCCAGCAATGCAAGACCGATTATTGCGAAAAAAACAATTGCGCCTATAACACCGACTACTGACATGCTTCCTCCGCGCTCATCCGCGATGAATCAAGCATTAGATTAAACCCGTGGCTGAAAGTTTGACCGAATGACTTTGATTTATTTCTGATTATATCACATGGCTAATCGGCCGATTTCCGCCACGCGACCTCCAGCATGATTTTCCGACGCATCCGGTGCGCGCAAATCCCTGAACAAATGGGTGAAAGCACGTCTGTTCCGACGACCGGCGGCGCAAGGAGCCATGCCCGGCGCGCTCCGCAGGACGCAGGCGTCGTGCACGTCACCCCGCGCCGTGCGACGGACGCGACCGCGATTAATCGAATTTCGATACGCGGTGTATTAATTATTGCGGCCAATTTTCGAAAGACAGCATTCCGCCATTCGAATGTCTTCAACTGATATACGACGTTTCTTCGACAGTCGGCCACCTATTTGACCGACAATTAACCGGTCATTCGGCTATAAGAAGGCCAAAACTCACGCGAGGCGTTCTTTCTCCGTGGGTTTGTCGGATGTTGTCAAGAGAATGTCCGCGACCGCCAACAATGAGAGGCCCACCACGGCCACGAATCCGACGGTCCCGGCGAACATGCTGACGAGCTTCATGGTTTCCTCCGCCAATCAAAGGGCGAATGCCTCCGTTGCTCAAGGCTGCAACGGGCGCTCGGCGATACACGCACGAGCGCCCGCAAGCGTTTCAAACGGTAGCATAGGCGTAACTTCGCCGAAAAAGTATTCATTTCGCAGCGAAATACGCGCCCGCGCGGTTTGCGCAGACAAGAAGAATCGTCAGTCGAAGGGAAACCGGTCCGCGCTAGCGGCCACGTCGGCTAAAGCCAGCCGCCACCTCCGACTCCGCGCCACCGTGACTCCACGCATGCCTCGGGGAATCACGGCCGCCGCCCATCGCACGCGTCAGGATGGCCCTGGTGCCGGGCGTCGCGCTGACGTTCGCGAGCTGACGCGCGTCGATCCACAGCAATTCGTGGAATCTGGCGTCGGCTTTCGGCCGCACATGCACGTCGTCCGGTATCGCAATGCGAAACACATGATGCAGATGATGCGCCGATACCTGCTGAAACAGAAAAGCGGCGGCGCTCGCCTGCACCCCGGTGTCTTCGTGCAGCGCTCGGATCGCCGCAATAATCGTCAATTCGTCGAATGCTACCGCTCCGCCTGGCAGCAACCACGGTCCGCCACGCTCCCGGACCAGCAGCACTGACTGGTGACGAACCAGCAGCACTGTTGCTCGTTCTCTCATCCCCGTCTCCGTGTTGCACCCCAATTCGTTGTTGGATTTGATGGTGCGATACGACGCGCGGCGTGCCATTTTGATTTCACCGTCGCCCCGATCTTAAGCATGAACTGGCGTGCACGCTCGATCTTCACAGGCTTCGTTGCGCTTCGCAATGCGTGATGTCCCACGTATGTGCGCTGCCTGACGAGGCAGGATCGGAAAAAACGTCCGAGATGGCAGGAATGTCAGGGAGTGTGGTCGGGAGAAGATGCGTTCGACGCGCGGCCGTGCGCAAGTGTTGAATGCGCACGGCCGGCGATACCTACTACGATGAGCAAGCCATTGTTGCCGTCGATGTCATTCGCCGAGCGCCGGATCGCTCATGCTGTCGCGTCCGGTCTCGACGTGACCCGCGAGGCGCCGCAAGAACGCGCGATCGGTGTCGACCTTGATTTCGACGTCGTACCAGCCGTGGGCGTCACGCAGATCGAGGTAGACCTGCGCGGTGTCTCCGCCGCGCACGCGCCGCGTGATGGTCTTCGACGGATCGTACGCATTGGTCACGCTGAAGGTGCACGCGGCCGTTCCGCGATTCACGAGCCGCAGTTGCAGATTGCCATTGGCGACGTCATAACCTTCCGCGACTTCCGGCGCGGCCTGTTCGCGCGACCACCAGCCGGACGGGGCGTCCGCCGTGCCCGCGATCCGCCGCAGAAATCCGTTCGGGCCGTGCACGACGAAGTCGAAGCTGCCGTCCGGATTCGCCGCGACGCGGTCCGCGAGACGCTTGCGCGCCTCGACCGTGTAGGTGCGCGGCGCATCGGCGCTCGCGTTGCGATAGAGCAGAAACACCGCGCCCACGCCGCCGGTGTTGACGAAATCGAACGACACGGCGCCCTTCGACGGACGTGTGCGCACGAACAGCTCGTACGGCAACGCGCGCGCGGCGCGCACGCCTGGCTCCTGCTTCGGGATCGCCTGCGTAGTCGGCGGAACGGGCACGTAGTCCTGATGGCGCAGCTTGTCGGGCGGCACGTAGCCGCTCGTGCCGGGCAGCGTGGGCATCGCGGTGTTCGGATTGCGGAAGTCGAACGCGGATGTCAGGTCGCCGCAGATCGCCCGGCGCCACGGCGAGATGTTCGGCTCGGCGAGACCATGCGCGCGGCCGAAGCGCTTCTGGATGAAGCGGATCACGGAAGTATGGTCGAATGTTTCGGAGCACACCCAGCCGCCTTTGGACCACGGCGACACGACGAGCATCGGCACGCGCGCGCCAAGGCCATACGGACCGCTCGCGTATTTCGCGCTGCCCGGAAAAATCTCGGCGGTCGTATCGACGGTCGAAAGGCCGTTTGCGCTCGAAGTCGGCGGGAACGGCGGAACGAGGTGGTCGAAGAAGCCGTCGTTTTCGTCGTAGTTGATGAGAAGCGCTGTCTTGCTCCATACCTCCGGGTTCGACGTCAGAACCTGCAAGACCTGATCGATATACCAGGCGCCGTAGTTCGCGGGCCAGTTCGGGTGTTCGGAGAACGCTTCCGGCGCGACGATCCACGAGACCTGCGGCAGCGTGTTCGCTTGCACGTCGCGCTTCAGGATCGCGAAGTAATCGTCGCCGGCGGCCGCGTTCGTGCCGAGACGCGCCTTTTCGTAGAGCGGACTGCCGGGCTGCGCGTTCTGATATTGCGTGAAGTAGAGCAGCGAGTTGTCGCCGTAGTTGCCGATGTACGCGTCGTCGGTCCAGCCCCACGAGTGCTTGGCGTCGAGTCCGGTGCCGATGTCCTGATAGATCTTCCACGAGATGCCCGCGCGCTCGAGCACTTCGGGAAACGTGGACCAGCCGTAGCCCGCTTCCGCGTTGTCGACGACCGGACCGCCGCCGGCGCCGTCGTTGCCGACGTAACCCGTCCACATGTAGTAGCGGTTCGGATCGGTCGATGTGTTCGTCGAGCAGTGATAGGCGTCGCAGATCGTGAAGGCGTCAGCGAGCTGATAGTGGAACGGGATATCGTCGCGTTGCAGATACGCCATCGTCGTCGTGCCCTTGAACGGCACCCACTGATCGTACAGACCGCCGTGGAATGCGCCCTGCCCGCTCACCCAGTCGTGCGGCAGATCCTGCAGGAACTGCAGGCCGAGGTTCGACGCGCCGGGATGAAACGGCAGCACTTCGCCCGCGCCCGCCGCGATCGGCTGGTTGAAAACGGGCTTGCCGCCCGGCAGCGTCACCGCGCTCTTGTCACCGAAGCCGCGCACGCCGCGCAAGGTGCCGAAGTAATGATCGAACGAACGATTCTCCTGCATCAGCACGACGATATGCTCGATGTCCTCGATCGATCCATGACGGTTGTTCGCGGGAATCGCGAGCGCCTGGCGAATGCCGAGCGGCATCACGTTCAGCGCGGCGGTCGCGCCTGCGGCCTCGACGGCCGCGCGCAGAAAATCACGACGGTTCTTGTTTTTCATTCGTTTCGCGGGGGAAGTGAATAGGAAAGGTCAGTCCACCGTGTGAATCACGGGTGTTGCGAGCGGCTCCGATGCAACCCGTGCGACGGCGGCTCGCGCGGCTGGTTCGGATGCGCCTGCCGTGGCTTGCTTCGCCCAGTCCTGAAGCTCGCTCGTTGCTTCTGTCGCGTTCGTCGCGCTCATGGCGGGTGTCGCGGACGGCTCGCTGGCCGTTTCCTGCCTGCCGCATCCGCAAACGATTGCGCAGACGCAAACGGCAAAACACGCCACCACGGCGTGGCGGCTCGGGACGATCGACATCGGGATTCTCCGGCGGGGTCGCGCATATCGATACAGCGCTGCGAAGCTTAGCCACGGCTTGTGTAAGCAATGTGACCGGTCCGCGATACCATAGACATGACAAGACGAATCGCCATCCAAAGGACGACAAGAGCGTGATACAGCACGACGATGCGAGCGGAGACCTTCGCGAGAACAAGCCGGCCCATTCCAGCGGGATCGTCCACGAAGCCGATCGCAAGCACGCGCTCCTGCTCGCGGTGGCGTTGTCGCTCGGCAGCGCCATCGCACTCGGGCTCGCACGCTTTTCCTACGCGCTTCTTCTTCCGCCGATGCGGCTCGACCTCGCGTGGAACTTCGCCCAGGCCGGCGCGATGAATACGGCGAACGCGTTCGGCTATCTGCTCGGCGCGCTCGCGTTCTCCCGGTTGTCAAGGCGCGTCGCCTCCCGGACGCTGTTCATTGCCGGTTGCGCGCTCACGGCTCTTCTGATGGCGGCGAGCGGCGCAACGACCGATACCAACGCGCTGCTCGTGCTGCGCGTGGCGACGGGCATCGGCAGCGCGCTCATCTTCGTGAGCGGCGGTGTGCTCGCTGCACGGCTTGCATCGATGTCGCCGCGCGACGCGGGGCTCGTGATCGGCCTCTACTACGGCGGCACGGGCTGGGGCATCGTGATTTCGTCGGTAGTCGTTCCGCTCACGGTTTTGCCGGTTGCGCACGGCTGGCGCTTCGCGTGGTTCGCGCTCGCCGCGGCCTGCGCCGCGTTTTCCGGCGTTGCGGTCTGGGCCGCGCGGCGGATCGAATCCGCACACCCGCTTTCGTCGGCGCGTCACGGTGCGGAGTCCATATCCGGCGCGGCGGTGCAACGCCGGCGCTTCGCGCTCGCGCTCGCCGGATATGGATGCTTCGGCATCGGCTATATCGGCTACATGACGTTCATCGTCGCCCTGCTTCGCAATGCGGGCATGAGGGCGGAGGTGGTGAGCGGCTTTTACGTCCTTCTGGGTGTGGCGACGGTGGTATCGGCGCGGATGTGGTCCGGGCTGCTCGATCGCATGCGCGGCGGTCAGGCACTGGCGATCCTGAACGGCCTGCTCGCCGCGGCAACGCTCATTCCTGCGATGCTCGTGCATCCGCTGGCGGCATTCGTTTCGGGCACGCTGTTCGGTGCGACGTTTCTGTCGGCGGTGGCATCGACGACGGCGTTCGTGCGGCACAACCTGCCGGCGAATCAATGGCCGACGGGCATCAACGCATTCACGATCGTGTTCGCGCTGGGGCAGATCGTCGGGCCGGTGGTGATCGGGCGGGTGTCGGATAGCGCGGGGCTCACTCGCGGCCTCGTGTATTCCGCGCTCGTGCTGGCGGCGGGCGCGGTGCTCGCGGCGTGTCAGAAGCCGCTGAATCGGCCTGCCAGATGAGGCTGAAGGATATTTCGGATTCCAGATGAATTCGCGGCGTTCGCGAGAATCAGATCCGGCTGCCCGCGCGCGCTTTTTTCATCTTCGCGTAGACATGGGCACAGAACGCGTCGGCGACCACGCGATTGACCGTGAGAATATTTTCGGCGCTCACGCTCTCGCGTGAAAGGCCCTGCTTTTCGATGAGCCGCTGCGGAATCAACTGGCTCACGAACGAGTGGCAAAGCTCCTTGCGCGCGGAAGCGTCGACCGACTCGAAGTACTCGCGGCCGGCCTGGATCTCTTCGCTCATCTTGGCCTTGGCCGTGTCGTTCTGAACCTGGATGCTGGCCTGAAGATGCGCCTGCGCCGTATCGCGCGAGCGACGGTCCTTTTTGTCGTCTTCGAGTTGCTTCGCCTTGATCGACGCCATTCTCCGGTCCGCTTCGCCGATGCGGTAATTCCCCTCCAGCGCCTTGAAGAGATAGCCGCGCGGGCTGACCGTCACCTTGCCCTCGTTGAGCTTGAATCGCGTGTATTCGATAGCCTGCTCGAGCCGCTCGTCGGTCCAGACGTCGCGGCGCTTGGCGAGGCGCTCGAAGTCGGGCGTATCGAAGGCGAACTCGTTGTGCAACAGGAGATACATCGAATCCTGAATGCCGGCGCGCGCGGCGTCCGCGCCCTGCTTCTTCGTGAAGCGGAAACGGATTTTCAGCTTCTCCGCCGGAACACGTTCGGCGTTGGGCTCCCAGCTGACATCGAAATCCGAGACGTCGTTGAGCTGATCGATAGCGGGCTCGAGGAAGCGCTTCTTGAATTCCTTCACTTCCTTGCGCGATTCGCCGACCTTGCCCGGCCATTCCAGTACGTCTTCGAACGCGAACCACTCCGTCACGCCGTGGCCTTCGCACGGGATCAGGCGGTCGTAGATCGCGCGGGCGAGCGAGAGCGAGAAAGCCGTCGATGCACGCAGGCTCAGCCAATGCGCCTTATACGGGCTGATCAGATACTTGATGACGCGTCCCGCGAGCAGGATGCAAACGACGTTACGCTCGATGTAGCAATCGCCCAGCAGGCTGATGGTTCCCCACGAGTCCTTTTCGGTCAGTTCCTCGATCGACGGCGCCGTCATGATTTCGACGCGCGCCCGGGCAGCGGATCGCATCTGCGCAATGAGGTGGCTGTGATTTCGGCTGTCGTAACGCATCAGCCACTTGAAGTAGTTGATGTCGGCCGTGAAGGTATAGACCTTGTCGTCGATGAGCTCTTCAGGCGCCTTGGTCGCGACGATGAAGTACGCGGCATCGAGCACGCGCCGCGCGGCGATGCCCAAGCCGCCGACCCGGGTGAAGATGTTGTTGCGCAGGAAACCAATGTCCCTTGTCGATTCGCAGATCGCCGAACCTTGCGCGGACATGTCTTCGTAAATGTCCAGCGCCAGTTGTTTCGGCGTGACGGTGAGGTCTTGGTTTTCCATGCTTCCGATTCGGCTTCGATCCCCGGCACTCTATCAGGCGAGCGAGGGGTGTCAACACAAAAACCACCCCGGGGATCCTCAGGATTATCCGCACAAAAACCGTCCCGATTGCCGGTAGCGATCACAATTTCCGCCCCGGTCGCCACAATTACCGGCCCCATTTGCCCAATTTGCGAATCCTGCGTCACAAAAACCGCCCCACGCTTCACAAAAAGCGTCCCTATCCACAGGGTTTGTGATTGATTTTTAAGGGAAATGGGTGGTTCTGTTTGTTGGTGGGTGGGTCTAGGTTTACAAAAAACATGACAGACGGTGCCGTAATGTTTACTTGGAACGACGCAGCAAAGTCGTTAAGTCATTGAATATTTAGGGGTATTTTTCGGGGCGGGACTTACACAAAAACCGCCCCCGGGGTGGTTTTTGTGCGGCGGGAATGCGGGGTTGAGAAAACTGCGGAAGCGAGACGCAAAAGTGCGGTTGTAAAAGTGGTCGATTGAGTACGCGGCGGACCATAAAAAAGCCCGAAAAATCAATCGAATGCGGGCTTGGTCCTGTCCGAATAGTCAATTCTCCGCGCAACACAACCTTGTTTACGCGTATTCGTGTATTCTGCGCTTCGGCGTCAATACTTGGAGAAAGCGCAGAATGGCAAACGTAGGCACCCTACCTATGGAAGACCGGAAAGTTACCCTTCGCGAAGTGGCGGAGTTCGCCGATAACCTCGAGCCCTTTTCGGACAACCTTCGGGAGCAAATTCTCGCTCCACGGCCGCGCAAGCTCGCGCCTTTCTACACGATCAGCGAGTTGGCTGAGATGTGCAATCTGACCCGGCAGCAGATTCAATATCTGGTGACAAAGGGCGAAGGAGGTTTGCCACCGGGAACGCTCAACGGGAGCGGCCGGAGCCGAACGTTTACTCTGCCCGAAGTGCGCATGTGGGTGAAGATGGCTTCCGACATTTACCAGACGCGCCTCGGCGACGGCGATAGTGCTTTCCGCGGCAAGGTTCTGACGACTGCACAATTGAAGGGCGGTTCGGCAAAGACCACGACGACGGTTTGTTTGGCACAAGCGTTGACCCTTCTCGGCCGCAAGGTGTTGCTCGTTGACCTCGATCCGCAGGCTTCGGCGTCGGAGTTGTGTGGTCTCTACGCCGAGAAGGAAATATCCGGCGACGACACCGTGCTGCCCTATATCTACGATCAAAACGTCGAGGGTGGTCTCGGGGCAAGTGTGCAGTCGACGTACTGGGATGGCCTCGACATCATCCCGGGTCATACCTTCCTATATGGAGCGGAGTTCCTTCTGCCCGCTCGCCAAAAAACGATTCAGGGTTATCGATTCTGGGCGGTGTTGCGCGAGGGCCTCGAACCGCTGCGTTCGCAGTACGACTACATCTTGATCGACACGTCGCCGTCGCTGTCGTATATGAACCTTAACGCGTTGCTTGCCGCAGACGCGCTCGTCATGCCGATGATTCCCGAGAATCTCGACTTCATCAGTTCCCTCGCTTTCTGGCGATTGTTCTCCGACGTCGCGGAAGATTTTCTTCCATATGAAGAAGACAAAGTTTATGACTTCATTTCCATCCTGTTGTCAAAGGTGGACTATGGCAAGACATCGTCGGCGCCGGTCGTGCGTCAATGGGCGCAAAGCGCATATGGTCGTTGGCTCGATCCGTTCGAGATTCCTGCTAGCTCCGTGATGAGCGGTGGAGCCCTTTCGTTCTCGACCGCTCTTGACGTCGTCAGTACGCACTCCACGGCGAAGTCACTTCAGCGGGTGCGCCAGCCCATGATTCAATATGCCAAATGGCTGGATGATATGTTCGTCAAATCGTGGAAGGAGCCGGCATGAGTAATAACATCCGAGAACAACTCATGGCCAAGACGGCCAACCTTCCGAAGCCAGCGGATTTCAAAGGCGAGAACAAAAAAGATAAGACGAACCGCGGTCCGCAGACGATGCCGGGCATCACGAGCGCTTTGGCTGCTGCCCAGCTTCGGATTCAGGAACTCGAGGCGCGGGGTGTCGAAACCGAGATTTCCGTCGACATCATCGTGCCGAATCCATGGCAGCCGCGTCGTCAGTTCAGCGAGGCCAAGCTCGCGGAACTGGCGCGATCGATTGGCGAAGTCGGATTGCTGCAGGCAGTCACGGTTCGACGTGTCGGAGAGGCGTTTCAACTCGTCGCGGGAGAGCGACGTTGGCGCGCACATAAGCTGATCAACAAGACGACGGTTCGTGCGGTTGTGATCGATTGCACAGATCAGGATATGGCAGCTCTTGCGCTGATGGAAAACGTCACGCGCGATGATCTTTCCGATTACGAAATCGCGATCGCGATTCGCCGGGCTGAAGCAGAGTTTCCCAATCGGACGAGGCTTGCGGAAGCAATGGGCATCACTCGAAGCGACCTTTATCGATTTCTTGCGTACGATTCGTTGCCGGACTTTGTGAAGCGAGACTTGGATTTGAATCCGTCAGTGCTTGGAGCATCGTCGGCACAGGATATCGTCAACGCGTTAAAGAAGACTGGCGAGCAGGGTATCAAGGCGTTGCGGGAGTTGTGGCCGCAGGTTCTTTCGGGCGATCTGGTGCAGACCAAGGTCGCGGCGAGTCTTAGCGCGCAGGCGAGTCGCGGAGAGCCGGCGACAGATGCAGGCGGCCGAAGCATTCTCAAGATATTCGCAGGAAAAGTTCAGGCTGGAAGCATCACCAAGGATGTGAAGGGGCTGACTTTTAAGTTCAAGGCGGGTGTTATGACGGAGGAGCAGGAAAATCAGCTGAGGGAACACATAGGAAAGATGTTCTCCATACAGTCTGAGTGATCAGATCCAAGACCCGCTTCGGCGGGTTTTTTTATCTCTGGTGGTGGTGGTTTGGACCGGTCTTTTCGACCCTGGACTTAGCAGCACTCAGATCGAGTGTCCGAATTCGGACACTCGAGACGGGGTTGGACAAGATGTTTGGCGCTCAGTGGGAAGGCCTTAGTTTTGATGGGGCATTAGTGTCCGAATTCGGACACTTTGATCGCTCCGTGGGAAGGGGTCTAGCCCTACGCCTGAGGCGCAGCAGAATGCACGGGCGAACACGCCAATTTTAAGTCCGGGTCAGCGCTAACTTCATCCGCACCCGTTAAGGTAAGCGCAATTGGTACGCAACCTCCTTACGCCGCAGGACCTCACGCACTGCGAAAACGACGGTCTACCATCCCCTTAGCTCAACCGCCGTGCCCCGTCCTTCAACACCTCAACGTGTAGATTTGCACGCTCGATGAATCGAAACGAGAATTTCGAGCGTGAGCCTTGAACTAGCCTTCCTGGGCAGAGAAACGCGTGAAGGGGACTGCCCATCCAGTCAGACAGTTCGCTATCGTCAGACTGCGTAAGAGCGGCCCAGAACGGCGCTCACAGCGACGGCAGTAGGCAGCGGTGTGGTAAATCAAAAACAACTCGAGAGCAGAAGCCTTCCTGCAGACGCAGACGTGAAATGCAGAGGCAATGATGGAATGTGAGATCGCGTCGACTACGCTTGGAATGTTGCCGCTGTTTATGGAGCGCTCGCACAGTAATCTGGAAATCGTCCAGCACTCTTTGGGCGCAACTCTCTATCATCTGCGCACCGCTTTAAACGCCCATCTTCAAAGGGAACGCCCAACTGTTCTCAATTGGTCCTACGACGGCGGAACGAGTCCGTCGCACGCGCTCGACAGCGCATGAATATACGCAGCGATCGCACAGCGCGACGATCGGTCGAGTGCACGTGCTCCATCACACTGAAGCATCTCGACGCCGCCTCTCACAGACCGATTTCGACCCAGCGGACCATGCTCGTACCGTGAAACAGTTAGAATAAAATTCATCGCGAATTTATCGACTTAAAATCAACGAGTTACATCAGATTTCGGAACTTGTTTCACGGACAACACCCCTTGTGCTGTGCGACGTGTTCTTCTCCGCTCGAAGACGAAGGAGTCGCTGCTTGAACAGCCATCTAATTGGGCATCTGTAACGAACGATACTGATTGCGTATCGCTTGGATCAGGCTAATAAACTGTCGTATTTAGCTATTCCAGACCCCAGTCGCCAAGATCATATGATACGTTATATCATCACGTCGTGCCCTGACAGACTATAAACAGGCGTATATATTTGATCGACAAAAGAAACGTTATAACATTACATGACGACCAACGAAAACAAACGCAACCCATCCACCACGCCCGGCTCAAAGTTCATAGCCCTGACCGCGCTCCTTCTCACAACACCTGCCCGAGCCCAATCGACCGCGATCGAAGACACCCCGATCCCCCCGATCTTCGTCACCGCCAACCCACTAGGCTCGAACACTTTGGTATCTCCAACGAGTTCGTTAGAAGGAAACGCACTCACCCTGCGACAGGCGAATTCCCTGGGCGAAACGCTCAACGGTCTACCCGGCGTCTCCACGACAACGTACGGCCCAATGGTCGGCCGACCGATCATCCGCGGCATGGACGGCGACCGAATCCGCCTACTCCAAAACGGCGTCGCGGCTTTCGACGCATCGTCGCTGTCATATGACCACGCCGTGCCGCAAGAGACCTTGTCCGTGGAACGCGTGGAAATCGTGCGCGGACCAGCCGCCTTGCTCTACGGCGGCAACGCGATCGGCGGGGTAGTGAACACCATCGACAACCGCATTCCGCGGGAATCGATCGAAGGCGTAACGGGCCAGGTCGATGCCAGCTACGGTGGCGCCAACGACGCCCGCGCCGGAGCGGCGCAAGTCGAGGGCGGCAACGGACGTTTCGCGTTCCACGTCGATGCCTTCGACCGCGAAACGAGCAATGAACGCATCCCCGGATTCGCGCATTCCGACCGTCAGCGCGCGATCGACGGACCCGATGTCCCGCAACCCTACGGCAGCATTCCGAACAGCGACGGCCGCTGGCACGGCGGCGCCGTCGGTTCGTCGTACACGTGGGCGGACGGCTACGCGGGCATCAGCTACAACGGTTACGACGCGAACTACGGTTCGGTCGCCGAGGACGATGTGCGTCTGCGCATGCATCAGGACCACATCGCCGCGGCATCCGAGATTCGTAATCTGCAGGGCCCGTTCAGCCAGTTGAAGTTCAACTTCGCCTACACCGATTACGAGCACAAGGAAATCGACAACGGCGAGACCGGAACGACCTTCCGCAATCACGGTTACGAGGCGCGCATCGAGGCGCGGCACAAAAAAATTGGCCCGCTCGACGGCGCGATCGGCGTGCAACTGAGCCAGAACACGTTCTCGGCGCTCGGCGACGAAGCGCTCGTGCCCACGTCGCAAACGACCAATGCGGCGCTTTTTGGTCTCGAAGAATGGACCGTCACCGACGCGCTCAAGCTGAGCATCGGCGCACGCTACGAACACGTGAACATCGACCCGACGTCCGGCGGAAACGAAAAGTTCGCCGATTCGCCAAAGCGCGATTTCAACGCGGGCAGCATCTCCGCCGGCGCGCTGTTCAAGTTGAACGCGGCCTGGAGCCTGGCCGGCAATATCGCGTACACGGAGCGCGCGCCCACTTACTACGAGCTCTACTCGAACGGCCCGCACGATGCGACAGGCCAATATCTGATCGGCAACCCCGACGCGCAGAAGGAAAAGGCGATATCGACCGATCTGTCGCTGCGTTTCGCGAGCGGCCCGAACAAGGCGAGCGCGGGCGTCTTCTACAGCCGCTTTCGCAACTACCTGACCGAGTTCAATACAGGCCGCCTGGTCAACGACGACGACGAACCCGTCGCGCCCGGCACCGACGACGCGCTCAACGAAGCTGTCTATCGCGGCGTGCGCGCGGAGTTCTACGGCGTGGAGCTGGACGGAACCTGGCGCGTCTTCGATAAGGGCGCGCAGCGTCTCGACGTCGAATTCGTCGCGGACTACACGCACGCGCGCAATCTCGATACCGGCGAGGCGTTGCCGCGCATCTCACCGCTGCGCGCGACGCTCGCGCTCGACTACGCCTACGGACCGTACGGCGCAAGAACCGAGCTGGTTCATGCGTGGGCGCAGCATCGCGTTCCCGAAAACGACCTGCCGACCGGCAGCTACACGACGCTCGGCGTCATCCTGACGTACAAGTTCCGCTTCGGCTCGACGAACTGGCTCGCCTACGTGCGCGGCCAGAACCTGACGAATCAGGAAGTGCGCTACGCGAGCTCGGTCGTGCGCGACATCGCGCCCGAAGGCGGCCGCAGCGTGATGATCGGCTTGCGGACCGCCTTCTGACGGCAAGGCGAGCGGGCGCCGTCAGAGCGGCGCCGACTTGCGCGCCGGAAGCGGCTGATAGGGTTCGCCCGCCTTGAAGCGTTCGAGCCGATCGCTCGCGACGGAAAGCGCACCCATCGACGCGCGCCGCAACTGATGATCGTAAAGCGACACGATCGCGGCGAGCCGGTCGAAGTCGTCCGCCGCGAGCGTCCAGGAACCAGACGTTCGGCCGGCGTCGAACACGGCGGCCATCGTCTGATCCGCGCGAAGCAGTTCGTCGTGAGAGAAGTCGCCGTGGCCCGCTTCCGCGAGGAACTTGGCGAGATACATCGCCTCGGTGATGTGCTGCGCGGGCGCGATATCCGGCGAGCCTGAACGCAAGGCCGTCAGCGACATATGGGCCGCGAGCGCGAGCTCGTCTGCCACCGCGCGCGGAATGGGAAGCAGCTGCGCCTTGCTGAGCCGCGCGCGCGTCGCCTGAGGCGAGCGCTGGAAGGGAAGAGTGCGTGACATGCGAGCATCGATGGTTGACCTTCTCAGGTTAACGTTCATCGATCGCCGAATCTGAAGGGTGCTGACCGCGTTCCTGTGCGAAATGTTCGACGACCGCAATCGCGCGCTCGCACTGATCGGCGTCGAGCGTGTGGATGCTGCACTTGTCGGGCTCGACGCCGATCGTCTGCGCGAGCCACTTCATTCCCTTGGACCGCGCCTCGAAAACATTGCAGCCGTCGCGCCGGACCTTGGCCTGCACGAGCGGTTCGAGCGCCGCATGTAGTTTCACTTTCAGATCGCGCAATCGCGCATCGGCGAGACGGCCGAGCGGGACATTGCGCGTGCTGCGCGGAAAGATGCCGATCCACGCCTGACAATCGGCGCACATCCAAAGCGGGCCGTGATCGTCGCGATACGGATAGGCTTCGTCACCCGCGCGCGTCAACGTCGCGGGCGCGCCGCAGTAGTCGCAGTTCGGATGGGGAAGCGGTTTGACAGGTCGGCCGACACGCATTGCCAGAAACTCACGAGAGGGAAAACCAATATAGCAAAACTGGAAGTCCGCTTCGAAATGCATGCTCCCCGAAAGTTCCGGACATCGAGCGATATCGCAGCCCGCTTAAAGCAAGCTCGTTCGCAAAGAGCTCGTCACGCGCGAGTGCAAAGGAGCCCTTCGATCGGGAATTTACTTTTCCGATCCACGGTATAGGGTAAGGAGTGCGTGCTACAAGCCACGCGCTTCTTCGGAGCCTACAGGCCCCAACCCTCAAGTTCGATCAGAAGCCTGGAAGGCGCACCGTCCTCGCGCCCGACCGGGTCCGTGCATGTGTGCCCGCAAGCTCGTCGCAAGCTTGCAGTCCTCAATTGATTAATGATTCGAGAGGTGATGGCGATGAGAGCAAATTATTTATTGGCAGCAACGGCAGCTGGCATCTTCGCGATGAGCACTGTCGCCCAGGCGCAAGACATGCAGATGTCGCCGGCACAGGGCAGCGCCGCGCAGCAAAGCGCGCAAGACAGCAGCACCGCAACGAGCGATTCGAGCTACGGCGGAGCGATGTCGACGAGCAAGTCGGGCAGCGCGTCGCGCGATGCCTGGACGGGCAGCACGACTCAGCTCTGCACGCCGGGACTGAGCTGCAATATCTATAGTGGTCAATAAGGCAGAGTTTCCGTAGCGACATATCGAAGGCGGCGGGGACGCCTTCGATCTCACTTCTTCCTTCAGTCCGTTCCCGTCCATTTCGCAGTCCCCCGATGGCGGGGTGCCGCCCCTCCCGATGCGTGGTTTTTCCCGACGATCGTTCGGTCGATAGTAGAGCCCATCACAAGACGGCCACTCATCGGCCACGCGTGGGTTCTCCACACGACAAACTCCCATCTGCGGCGAAGCGGCAGAACGCGCGGCATGCGCGACGCTCAGTTATTGCCGACGCTCGCGGATTTCCTGGCTTCACATTCGTCGAGGCCACGTTCGTTCTCTATGCATGAGCCCATCTGGACAGCCGCCGTGACGCGGCCAGCAAGGAGGTACCGAAATGAGATCCCATCTGACGAAGTACGCGATGTTCCTCGCGATCACCCTGGCGGCGTTCGGCGCGACATGCGAAACGAGCCTCGCCGCGAACGGCACGGACGATGCCGATGCACGCCTCATCGCCGTCGACGGCGGTCCGCTCACGCTCACCGTTCAGACGCCGTCGGGTGGAACATCGCGCCTGATATACGCCGATGAAGACGGCTGGCGGCTCGACGATCGCGACGCCCGTCTCAAGCCCACGGAAGCGCGCATTACACAAGCGTCGGCGGAACCGCAAAAGGAAGCGTCCGCCAGCGAGCGTCCGATGACCGTCTTCATCGACGGCCCGACGGGTTTCACCTATGTATGGATGCGCGATCAGGGCTGGAAATACGTCGGCCGGCTGGCCGATCGCAAACATTGAGCGGTCCTCGTGACGCGACCCTCGATTTTGTGCTTGATTGCGTGCATGGTCGGCGCGTCGCTGTCCGCGCATGCGCAGACGCAAGGTCCCGACGCCGCGCTCGCCGATGGCTGGCGCGCGGTGCGTGTCGCCGACTGCGCGCGTTGTCACGGCAAGGATCACGAGGGACTCGCCGCGCCGTCGATCGTCGGCTTTGCGCGCACGCAGAGCCGCGAGCGCTTCATCGCCGCGATTCTCGACGGCAATCCGCAAATGGGCATGCCTGCCTACCGCGGCAATCCGCTGATCGAGAATCATATCGACGATATCTACCGCTACTTCGCCGCACGCGCCGATGGCAGTCTCGCTGCCGGCGCGATGCCGGGTCGCGAGTGAGATAACGCAACTAGACTTTAAATGCGCGCTTTCAATCGAAGCGCGAACGGAGGTGAATCATGAGCTTCACTCAATCAATCAGCGACGGCACCGGCTGGTCCGACAAGCTCGACGATGCGACCACGCTCGCCATGCTAGTGACGGCGATCGGCACGCAGCAGACGAAGCTCGCCGCCAGCAGCCACACGGGCCTGAACGGGCTGATCGACCGCGCACAGCATCAGAAGCAACTGCTCGGTGCGTTCGGCACGCTTCGCATTGCAGACGAAATCCCCGAGGCCGCACGCTTCGGACCGTTCGCATCGGCGGGGCCGGCCACGTATCGCGTCGCGTGCCGCATCTCCAACGGACAGCCGTGCCCGCAGGCTGATACGTCATCCGATGTTCGCGGTATCGCGCTGAAGTTTTTCACGCGGGAGGGCGTCGAAACCGATCTGCTGATGACGAACGAAGGCGGGCGCTCGCATGCCCGCGATGCGGCGCAATTCATGGCGGTGGCCGATATCATCGTCGCGTTGCTTGCCGAGGGAACGGTCAGCGGCATCGCGCAGGGCTTGCGGGAGATGATGATGGCGCGGCTCGGGCCCGTCGAGGGCGCGCGCATTCTGGCGATCCTCTTCAAGGAAACCAAGGTGCATCACGTCGGCAGCGTGGCGACCGAACACTACTGGGGATCGGTCGTGCAGCTCGGGCGGGCCGCGATCAAATACTCGCTTCACCCGCACCCGTCGACGCCTGCCGGAACGAATGCCGAGCGTCATGGCGATAACTATCTGCGCGCCGACATATTCAATCGCCTGGAGCAACGTCCGGTGATGTGGCAGCTCGGCCTGCAATTCTTCATCGACGAAGCCACGACGCCGGTGAACGATGCATCCGTCGCATGGAAGTCGGACGTGGTCATGATAGGCGAGCTCGAAATCGATGCGCCGCCGTCGATCGACGAGGAAGCGCGCATCAGCCAGCTCGCGTTCAATCCTGCCGACGGTTTCGCGCCGCTCGGCATCACGCATGCGCGCAAGGACGTGTATGCCGCGAGCGCCGCGAATCGCAAGGGACGGGGCGTTCTTTCGAGCGACGAGGCGCGCACGCTCTTGAGCGGCCACTGAAGTTCGCCCTCGCGCGACTTGCGCAAGATGGCGAGTCGCGCGACGCTTTTCTCCGATAATGGTGCGCATTCAGAAACGGGCCATCGTGCTCGGGCGCTTCACCTACATCGGAGCCCGCCATGCATCTTGCCGGCATGATTCTTCCGATCTTCGCCATCATCCTGACGGGATGGCTGGCGCGCGTCTCGGGCTACATGCCGCATGCGCTGGCGCCGTCGCTGATGCGCTTCGCCTACTATGTCGCGATGCCCGCGCTGGTGTTCCTGACCATCGCCGACGAATCGCTGCACTCGCTGCTCGAATGGCGCTTTCTCGCCGCGTTCGGCGGTGGCTCCATGATCTGCTTCGCGGCCGTGCTGCTCGTCGCGCGAATCGCACGCGGTGCGAGTCTTGCCGCGAGCGCGATGCTCGCCGCCGCCGTGTCGATGACCAATACGGGCTTCGTCGCGTTGCCGATCCTGAAGACGCTCTACGGCAAACCCGGTGTGCTCGCGGCGGCGGTCGCGACCGTCTTCGTCGGCGCGATCATGTTTCCCGTGCTCGTCGTGCTGATCGAAATCGGCCGTCTCGATGCGTCGCGCAAGATCGACGTGACAGCGCTCGTTCGCCAGATCGCGACCAATCCCGTGATTCTCGCGACGATCTGCGGATTGCTGTGGTCGATCGGCGGATTGACGCTGCCCGCGCCGGTCGCGTCGTTTCTCACAATACTCGGCGAAGCGCTGACGCCGTGCGCGCTCTTCGCGATCGGTCTCGATCTGAGCTTCGGCGAGTTGCGCGGGCGCGTGAATCTCTATGCGCTTCTGACCGTGCTCAAACTCGCGATCGTGCCGCTTGTCGTGTACGTCCTGTGCATCGCGAGCGGACTCGGCCACACCGCGACCATCGCCGCGGTCGTCTGCGCCGCCGTCCCGACTGCAAAGAGCGCTTACGTGCTTGCCTCGGAATACGACGTCGAGAAAAGCGTCGTTGGCGCGGTCATTTCGATGACGACGCTCTTCTCGATCGTCACATTGCTAGCTTGGCTTTACATCCTTTAGCGACGCTTCACACATCGCCCAGTTCTTCGTCGACGTTGCGCTCTTCATCGTCGGGCGGCGAAATGCCGAGCGCCTTGTCCCATTGCGGCTCGCTCAGATAGCGCTCGCGCAGGAAATCGACGAAGGCCTTCACCTTCGTCGTCGAGCGATGCGATGTCGGATATACCGCGCTCAACCACAGCGGCGGCGCCGCGTAGTCGGGCAGCACGCGCACGAGGCGGCGTTCGAGCAGATCGCTTGCGGCGACCATCGTCGGCAGATAGACGACACCCGCGCCCGCGCGCGCGAATTCGAGCAGCAAATGCACGCTGTTCGTTTTCAACACGGCGTTGAGCGCGATCTCATAACACTCGTTGCCCTTCATGAGCGGCCAGTTGTCGCCCCACGGATAGTGCGCGTAACGCGCGAAATCGTGACGCAGCAAATCGAGCGGCGTCTCAATGACAGGCTCTTCCTTCAGATACGCGGGCGTCGCGCACAACACGCCGCGCACCGGAAAGAGCTTGCGTTCGACGAGCAGATTCGACGCGGGCGGATAGATCTGCAGCGCGAGATCGAAGCCTTCCTGCACGGGATCGATCACGCGATCGTTCACCGTCACGACGAACTCGATGCGCGGATGCGCCTCGCGAAACGCGATCAGCGCCTGAGAAAAATGCCCGAGCGCGAAGCCAGGCAGCACATGAACATTGAGCGTGCCCGACAGCGATTGCGTCTGCTCGCTCGCGCGGCCCGACAGTTCGCCCACCTTCGAGACGAGCAGCAGGCAATCGCGATAGTACGTTTCGCCGACTTCCGACAACCTCACCGCACGCGTCGAGCGATGAAACAGCGCGACGCCGAAATGCTCTTCGAGTTGCTTCACGCGCGACGTGACGACCGATTTCGCCACGCCGAGCTGACGCGCCGCGCTCGCGAAGCTCTGCGCTTCGGCTGCGCGGACGAAGGCCTCCATCGACATGAAGAGGTCCATGCTTCCTCCTGTTTTCGTCGCTACGCCGCGCCGTTCCGGTAACGCAGCGGCGTCGTGCCGAGACGCTCGGAAAAGAGCGCCGTCATGTGTTGCTGCGACGAGAATCCGCACGCGGCGGCGACATCGACGAGCGGTGCATCGCCCGAACGCAGCATGCGCGCAGCAGCGCCGATGCGCTTTTCCAGCACATACCGATACAGCGAATAACCGGTGCGCGCCTTCACGCCATTGAAGACGGCGCGCACGGGCAGTTCGAGTTCAGCGGCGATATCGGCGCAGGAAAGACTCTGGTCGATGTTATCCGCGACATACGTTTCGAGCGTGGCGAATCCGGCGTCCGTCAGCGCGGATTTGCGCTCGCGCGACGCGCGTTCGAGATGCCGCGTCGTTTCGATCCACGCGAGCGTGGCGACGCATTGCAGCTCCCACGGATCGACCTTGCCCGATTCGCCGGGCGCTTTCTGGCGCGCATAGCGCACGAGATGCCGGATGGAATCGGCGCCGAGATTGCTGCGGCTGCCCGCGCGGCGCAATGGCTCCGTGCTGCGATCCGCGAGGCGATTCACGAACGCATCCGCATAACGAAACGCGATGAAGCCATGCCGCACGTCGTGCGCATCGATGCGCATGCTGCCGCCGCGCGGATGATAGGCGGCCGTTTCGGCGCGAAACGTGAAGGGCGCTGCGGGGCCGTCGTCGTAGCGCGTATCGGAGACGATCGTGCCGAGCAAAAGGCAGATCATGTCCGACGAATTGCTCAGCTCCAGCGAATAGGGGCGCGGGCCCGAGATGCAGTATTCGAGTCCGGGAACGCCTTTGACGGCGCTGAAGCGGTCGATGCGGGCGGGCGCGGCGATGGCGCTCATGATGGTGTCTCCGTGTTTTTCGCGGCTTGCCATTGACCATCGGACGCCGCTGTTCACGCGAGTATAGATGCGCGCGGGAAGCCCTTGCACGCGCGATGGGTCGCCGTTCGCGAACGCCGCGTGCGCGCTTTGCGTCCCGGTGTAAACCCGGATCCGTCAGCAAGCCGCCCGGAATCTGTAATCCGCAAAACCTGAAAGACCGGCGCGCCGCGTCTTCGTAACGTTCGCTCATACGACACGAACGACGGAGACGACGATGCAAAAGCGGCACAAACGAAAGACGATTCGAAGGCGGAGCACTTGCGCACTCGCCCTGCTTGGCGCGGTTTGCTCGATGACGGCGCACGCTTCGGGCATTCCCTTCGCGACGGACCGCCCGCAGACCTGGCAGTTCAGCAGCGACTTCGAAGGCACGTACGATTCCTTCGGCCAGAACCTCGAATGGAATCACGACAACCGCGCATTCGATTCGCACGGCAATCAGGTCGCGGGTCCTGGCACGAATACGTTCGTAGGCCTCTCGACGTTCATTCACTACTGGAAAGTGCCGTCGCTGCCGCATGTCGGCTTCAACGCGAGCATCACGCTGCCCGAGATTCGCACGCAGGGCTCGCAGTTTTCCGCGAGCGGCATCGGCGATCCGCTCATCGGCGGTCTTGTCTGGTACAACCCCGCGCCCGCGACGACGCTCGGTTTTCAGGCCTACGTGCAGGTGCCGATCGGACAGAACGCCGTATCGACGAATACGTGGTCGTTCTGGCCATCCGTCTTCTACGACGACTGGTACGGGCATGTGAACGTCGATCTGCTGCTCGGCGGCATTTTGCGCGGACGCACGCTGCGTTCGGGTCAGGACGACCTGAGTCCGGGCAACACGTTTCATCTGAACCTGCGCGTCGGCTACAGCATCTCCCCGCCGGATAACCCCTTCGCGATTCCGTTCGTCGGTCTCGATTACCAGACGAGCGGCGGCACGTTCAACCAGACCGCGTCGATGCCGCTCTCGAACAGCGCGAGCCGCGAAACGACCGTGGGACTGGGCGTCCTGTTCCAGTTCAAGCCGAACAGCCTGCCGTTCCTGCACCAGAAGATGTACGACCAGCTTTCCGTCCAGTACCAGCACTCGGTTTCGGGGCGCAACACCACGCTCACCAACGGAATTCTCGTGCAGGCGTGGCACTACTGGTGAGCACATTCAAACGATGGAGACGAACATGAGTGACACGAACAAGCTTCCCGCCGCATCGCGGCGCAACTTCATCAAGGCCGCGAGCGCCGGAACGGCGGCGGCCGCATTCGGCGCGGTGTCGCTGACCGCGCGGGCCGCGAGCGAGACCAGATTCGATGCGGAATACGACGTCGTCGTGTGCGGCGGCGGTGGCGGCGGCCTGCCGTGCGCGCTGTTCTCGCGCTGGCTCGGCAACCGCGTCGTGATTCTGGAGAAGGCCGGCAGCGTCGGCGGCACGGCTGCGAAGGCCGCGTTCTGGTACTGGGTGCCGAACAACGAGCCGATGCGCCGCGCGGGCATCGCCGATCCAAAGGCCGATTACATGCGCTATGTCGCGCGCCTGTCGCGGCCCGAGCAATACGATCCTTCGTTGCCGAAGCTCGGCCTCTCGGACTGGGAGTACGAGATGTGCGAGGCAATCTACGACAGCGCATCGCCGGCAGCGGAACTGCTCGCTAGCAAGGGCGCGCTGCCGTATCGGCATGAAGCGGCGGTGCCGGATTACTGGGCCGAACTGCCGGAAGACAAGGCGCCGCGCGGCCGCGTGCTGTTTCCGAAAGACGGCTTGCCGAGCATGTCCGATGGCGGGCGCGTCGCGATCCGCACGATGAGCGCGGCCGCACGGCGCGATGGCATCGACATCAAGACGGGTTATCGCGTGCAGAAGGTGCTCGTCGATGAATCGGGTGCGGTGATCGGCGTCGAATCGCTGACGGAAGAGGGCGAGCTCTTTCGTGTGCGCGCCAAAAAGGCGGTGGTGTTCGCGACCGGCGGCTTCACGCACGATCCCGAATTGCGCAAGAACTTCCTGCATGGCGCGGTGTATGGCGGCTGCGCCGCGCCCACCAACGAAGGCGATTTCGTGCGCATTTCGAGCGCGCTCGACGTGCAGCTGCGCAACATGAACTACTCGTGGATGGCGCCGATCTCGCTCGACAAGGCCATCGCGAAAGACGGCTCGCTCTCCGGCATCTTCACGCCGACCGGCGATTCGATGCTCTACGTGAACAAGTACGGCAAGCGCGTCGTCAACGAAAAGCTCGCATACAACGAGGTCTGCGCGACGTTTTCCGAATGGGACGGCGCGAAGGGCGAGTATCCGAATCTCACGCTCATTTCGATCTGGGACCAGCAGGCGCAGGACCATTGCGCGAGCGATGACTACGGCAGTCTCATCGTGCCGAAGGGTTCGAACGATCGTCACGTGCTGCGCGGCAATACGCTCGCGGAACTGGCGAACGCGATTCGCGAACGCATGGCGAAGTACAAGAGCGCGCTCGGCAACGCCGATCTCTCGGACGACTTCGTGCGCAATCTCGACGCGACGATCAAACGCTTCAACGGCTTCGCGAAGACGGGCGTGGATCAGGACTTTCATCGCGGAGAGCGCATCGTCGAGAAGCTGTTCAACGGGACCGTATCGAAGAAAGCGGATCAGAAGAACGAGACGATGTATCCGCTGAGCGCGAAAGGGCCGTACTACGCGGCGCTGATCGTGGCGGGCAATCTCGACACCAAGGGCGGCCCGAAAACCAATTCGCACGGACAGGTGCTCGATACACGCGGCCAGCCGATCAAGGGCCTGTACGGCGTCGGCAATTGCGTCGCGTCGGCGTCCGCGCGGGCTTACTGGGCGGGCGGCGGCACGCTCGGACCAATCCTCGCATTTGCTTATCGTGCGGCGCAATCCGCCAGCGGAGCTCAATCATGATTCGGATGACTAATGTATTGACGATGCTCGCGCTCGTCAGCGCAACGGCGCATGCACAGCAAGACCCCGTCGCGCTCGGCAAGAAGCTCACGACGAACAATTGCGCCGTATGCCACACCTTCGGCAAGGGCGAGCCGAACGGGCAAGGGCCGAATCTCTTCGGGATCGTCGGCAAGCCGATGGCGTCCGACCCGAGCTTCAAGTATTCGGCGGGCATGAAGGCGGCCGCATCGGGCAAGGTCTGGGACGACAAGCTGCTCGATGCGTGGCTCACCGATACGCAATCCGTCGCACCCGGCAACGCGATGACCTATTTCGAAGGCGATGAAGCGCGTCGCCAGAAGATCATCGCTTATCTGCGCACGCTGCATTGAACTGGACAACTGGAGACGAAAGCATGAATCCCATCACCATGACCGACGAACAGCGCAAGACCATCGCGCTCGAATATCTGCGCAGGCTAGATCGCGGCGCACCATTTTTCGATCTCTTCGACGACAACGCCGAAGTCTATTTCCCGAAGTGGGGCATCGCGACAGGCCGCGCGGCCTTCGAACAGCTTTTCGCGGACCTCGGTTCCGTCGTCGCGAAGTTCAAGCACGACCTCGCGTATCTGAACGTGATCCAGCAGGGCGATACGGTGGTCGTCGAAGGCACGAGCTACGGCGCGACGAAGAGCGGCGTCGAGTGGCGCGCGGGCGTCACGCACGCGGGCCGCTGGACGGACGTATTCGAAATCCGCGACTTCAAGATCCAGCGCTGCTTCATCTATCTCGATCCCGACTACGAAGGCGCGGACACGCAGCGCTATCCGTGGCTCGCGGATAAGCAGGCGCAGAAGTAAGTACTTTCCCTAGGGCCACGATCGAGGACGCATCGTTCGGCAAACGCGAACCTCGATTCATTGCCTCCCGCCGCTCGCGGCCCTAATCTTGATTCCAGCGCGACACCGCGAACGTGAACGCAGACATGGAGACAGACATGCAACAGACACAACTCGGCAGCCTCGATAACTATCGCAAGGGCACCATCGAAGTCATCAAGGGCAAGGCCTCGCACTACGTGATGTCCAACGTGTTCGAAGTCGCGAGCCACGCCGCGCCCTACGAAAAAGTGGTCGTCGGCAA
The DNA here is from genome assembly GCF_046030135.1 of Caballeronia jiangsuensis. Taxonomy (NCBI): domain Bacteria; kingdom Pseudomonadati; phylum Pseudomonadota; class Betaproteobacteria; order Burkholderiales; family Burkholderiaceae; genus Caballeronia; species Caballeronia jiangsuensis. The sequence continues at coordinate 56,571 of NZ_JAQQDB010000008.1, read as the reverse complement.
GAACCTCAAATACGTGATCGAAACCTTGCGCGCGGAAGGCGTGTCGTCGTGGTTCAGCGCATCGCACGATGAATTCGTGGTCGCGCTCGATGGCGAAATCGACGTGCACTTCATCAAGCCTTCAGATGGCGCGCTGGTCAGCGAAGGCGTCGAAGGCACGGTGAAGCTCGAGGGCGAACCTTCGGGCCAGAAGATGGGCTTCGTGCGTCTGCGTCGCGGTCATCAGGCATTGCTGCCCGCGGGCGCGGCGTATCGCTTCGAAGCGCGAAAGACTGGCGTGCTGCTCGTGCAGACCATCATCGGTTCGGCATCGGTCGAGAAGTGGGCCGAGATCTGCATTCAGTGAACACGCATACGCCAACGTCTTTCAAACATCCGGAGCACACCATCATGGATCACGCAGCATTCCTTCAAAGCGTCGTCGCGACCGACCCCGATGCCAACACCGGCTACCGCACCTTCAAGCTCGGCGATTTCGAATTCAGCCGCGACGCCTACTTCGTTACCGTGAAATGGCCGGCGCAAGGACAGACGCGCTCGCATCAGATGCACGCCGACGACTTCCTGCGCGCGATGATGCGCGACGTCGCATGGGGCTTCTTCTACGGCTGGGTCAATTTCGACGAGGTGATCGGCACGCGCAATCACTACGGCAAGGTCGACATGTACGCCGGTGCGTACAACGCGAGCTTCCGCGAGGCGGGCGTCGATTACACGCAGCAGTTCGAAACGCCGATCATCATGGCGACCTTCAAGGCGATCCTGAAGGACTGGGTCAACGAAGGCTTCGATCCGTTCGCCGCGCCCGAGGAAACCGGCTCGGCATTCGGCGCGAAGCACGGCGACAACATCGCGGCGATCGATCGCACGCGTATTGCGACCAAGCGCATGCCCGGCCTCGAAGGCGACTCGCCGCTGCGCGACGACTTCCCGGTGAATCGCCAGTTCGCGGACGTATCGCAGGACGAGCCGGAGATTCACGCCGAGCCTGGATTCGAAGGTCAGTTGCACGCGTTCAGTCTGTTCAAGTATCTGTCGCGCTCGGACGTCACGTGGAATCCGTCGGTCACGTCGGTGTGCAAGCAAAGCCTCTTTTGCCCGACCACCGAGGAATTCGTGCTGCCGGTCTTTCATGGCAACGATCGCGTCGAGTGGTTCCTGCAACTGTCGGATCAGATCATCTGGGACGTGGCCGACAAGGACACCGGCGAGCCGCGCGCGCGCATCACGATGAACGCCGGCGATATCGCCGCGATGCCCGCCGACATCCGCCACAAGGGCTATTCGCAGAAGCGCTCGATGCTGCTCGTCTGGGAGAACGCGACGCCCGATCTGCCCAAGCGTTATGAGAGCGGCGAACTGCCGCCGTATCCGGTCGCGCTTTAAACACTTTCTGCGTTCCTCTTCGACACGCCGGCGCCTTCATCGGGCGTCGCGGGAATGTTTCGTCTTCAATTTTCGACACGAGCAAGACATGCAAACGCAACTCTTCATCGATGGCCGCTTCGTGCCCGCCCTTTCCGGCGAAACGCTCGCGACCCTGAATCCGCACGACAACAGCGAGATCGCGCAAGTCTCGATGGCCGGCCGCGAGGACGTCGATCGCGCAGTAGAAGCCGCGAAAAAAGCGTTTCCTAAGTGGAGCAACATGGCGGCCGCCGATCGCGGACGCCTGCTGCTGAAACTCGCCGACGCCATCGAAGCCAACGCCGATGCACTCGCGCGTCTCGAATCGATGGACACGGGCCATCCGATCCGCGACACGCTCAATCTCGACGTGCCGCGCACGGCGGCAACGTTCCGCTACTTCGGCGGCATGGCGGACAAGTTCGAAGGTTCGGTGATTCCGGTCGAAGCGGGCTTTCTCAACTATCTGACGCGCGAGCCGGTGGGTATCGTCGGACAAGTGGTGCCGTGGAATTTTCCGCTGATGTTCACGAGCTGGAAGATGGCGCCCGCGCTCGCGGCGGGCAATTGCGTCGTGATGAAGCCGGCTGAACTCACGCCCTTGTCGAGTCTCGCCATCGCCGAACTGATGGCCGAAGTCGGCTTTCCGGCGGGCGTCGTCAATGTGCTGCCGGGGCTCGGGCACGTTGCGGGGCAATATATCGCGGAGCATCCGGAGATCGGCAAGGTCGCGTTCACCGGATCGACGGCGGTGGGCCGCAAGATCGTGCAGGCATCGAGCGGCAATCTGAAGAAGGTGCAACTGGAACTCGGCGGCAAGGGCGCGAACGTCGTCTTCGCCGACGCCAACATCGATGCCGTCGTGCAAGGCTCCGCGTTCGGCATCTTCCATAACCAGGGACAGGCGTGCATCGCGGCATCGCGGCTGATCGTGCATGAGTCGATCGCCGATGACCTGCTGGAGCGCTTCACGTCGCTGGCGCGCTCGATCCGTATCGGCGATCCGCTCGATCCGTCGACGGAAATGGGCCCGCTCACATCGCAGATGCATCGCGACCGCGTGCTGTCCTATGTCGATGTCGCGCGCGAGCAGGGCGGACGCGTGCTCGCGGGCGGCAAGGCGCCGGACGCCGCGGCGCTTGCGAACGGGTGCTATGTCGAGCCGACCATCGTGCAGGCGAAGCCGACCGATCGCGTCGCGCAGGAAGAAGTGTTTGGCCCGTTCGTTGCGGTCAGCACGTTCAAGAGCGATGAAGAAGCGCTCGCGATCGCCAACGGCACCGAATACGGCCTCGGCGCGGGCCTCTGGACGCGCGATCTGCAACGCGCGCATCTCTTCGCGCGGCAACTGAAGAGCGGCATGGTGTGGATCAACTGCTACAAGCGCGTGAGTCCGGGATCGCCCTTCGGCGGCGTCGGCGCGAGCGGTTATGGCCGCGAGATGGGCTTCGAGGTGATGCGCGAATATACTCAGGCGAAGTCGGTATGGGTGAATGTCGACGCCAATATTCCGCCTTACTATCCGCGCTGAGCGCATCGGGAATCATGCAATCGTTCATCTATCAGGGCATGCCGTCTCGCGTGGTGTTCGGCGCGGGGAGCATCGAACATGTCGAGCGCGAGATCGAGCTTCTGGGCGCGCAGCGCGCGCTCATCCTCTCGACGCCGCCGCAGCGCGATCAGGCCGAAGCGCTCGCGGAACGCATCGGACATCGCGCGGCCGGCGTGTTCGCGAAAGCGGTGATGCATGTGCCGGTCGAAACGGCGCGCGAGGCGCGCGAGTACGCGGAGCGCATCGGCGCGGATTGCGCGATCGCCATCGGCGGCGGCTCGACGACGGGTCTCGGCAAGGCGATCGCGTTGACATCGTCGCTGCCGATACTCGCCGTGCCGACCACATATGCCGGCTCGGAAATGACGCCCATCTACGGCCTCACCGAAGCGGGCCTGAAGAAGACTGGCCGCGACATGCGCGTGCTGCCGAAGACCGTGATCTACGATCCACAACTCACGGTGTCGCTGCCCGCGTCGCTTTCGGTGACGAGCGGCATCAACGCGATCGCGCACGCCGCCGAAGGGCTTTATGCGCAAGACGCGAATCCCGTCGTAAGCCTGATGGCGGAAGAAGGCATTCGCGCGCTCGCGCAGGGCATCGGTAAGGTCGTCGCGAAGCCGGACGATCTCGATGCCCGCAGCGATTGCCTCTACGGTGCGTGGCTGTGCGGCGCGGTGCTGGGCAGCGTGGGCATGTCGCTGCATCACAAGCTGTGCCATACGCTCGGCGGCACGTTCAATCTGCCGCACGCGGAGACGCATACCATCGTGCTGCCGCACGCGCTCGCCTATAACCGCGATGCCGCTCCCGACGCAATGAAGCGCATCGCTCGCGCGCTCGGCTCGGACGATGCCGCCATCGGCGCATTCGAACTCGCGCGCGTGAACGGCGCGCCGACTGCGCTGAAGGACATCGGCATGAAGGAAAGCGATATCGATATCGCCGTCGATGTCGCGTTGAAAAGCCCGTACTGGAACCCGCGGCCGATCGAGCACGCACCGCTGCGCGCATTGCTGGAAGCGGCCTACGAAGGACGACGACCATGAACGAGTCACTCACGCAAAACGTCACGCAAGCCTTCGGTCAGTGCGCCGACGCGCGCACGAAAGAAATCGTCACCGCGCTCGTGCGCCATCTGCACGCGTTCGCGCGCGAAGTGAACCTCACGCACGACGAATGGCGGCGAGGCATCGAGTTCCTGACGGCCACGGGCAAGAAGTGCGACGGCATCCGGCAGGAGTTCATCCTGCTGTCGGACACGCTGGGGCTTTCGATCGTGCTCGACGACATCAACCAGCATCACGACGAAGGCGCGACCGAGAGCAGCCTGCTCGGCCCGTTCTATCGCGATGGCGTGAAGGAATCGGCGTTCGGCGCGAACATCGCGCAAAGCGATGGCGAGCCGGTGTTCTTTCATGGCGTCGTCAGCGATGTGAACGGAAAGCCCGTCGCCGATGCGCTGATCGAAGTCTGGCAGACCGCGCCGAACGGCATGTATGAAGGCCAGGACCCGGATCAGCCCGAAGGCAATCTGCGCGGGCGCTTTCGCACGAATGCGGATGGCGCGTACGCATTTCATTCGATCAAGCCGACGAGCTATCCGATTCCGACAGACGGACCCGTCGGCCAAATGCTGCTCGCGACGGGCCGCCATCCGATGCGTCCCGCGCATATTCACTTTCGCATCGACGCGCCCGGCTACGAGTCATTGACGACCGCGCTCTATTCGTCCGACGATCCCTACGTGCACTCCGATGCGGTGTTCGGCGTGAAGCCCTCGCTCGTCATGGAGTATGTGAGCAAGGACGGCGGGTACGACGCGGCGCGCGATTTCGTGCTGATCCCGCGAGGACGAGCGTGAGCCATTCCACATCGAACGATGTCTGCGCGCTCCACGACGTGCCCGACGGCGGCGGCCTCGAAGCCGCGCCATCGGTTCTCGTGCTGCGTCGCGGCGGCGAGGCGTGGGCGTATCGCAACGTGTGCCCGCACTTCTCGATCCCGCTCAACTACGAACCGGATGCCTTCTGGACTTACGAAGGCGGACTGCTGATGTGCGCGCATCACAGCGCGATGTTTCGCTTCGAAGACGGTATGTGCGTCGATGGCCCCTGTCTCGGCGCGAGCCTCAGGCGGATTCCGATCCGCATCGAGAATGGCCGCGTGATGATCGAAGCCACGGACATCACATAGGATGCGCCGCGACGAAGCTCTTGTATGCGGCGTAGGCGGGCTTTTGCGTGAAGCCATCGTTCTTGAGCAAGCCGAACGCGCCTTCTCCGCCTATCGGATCGTCGTATAGCTCGTAGCTCTGGATCGATTCGATATCGTATGTCGATGCAAGCGCGACGAACTGCGCCATCATGCGGTTGCCGACGAGATACGCCGCGATCTGCTGATCGGTGCCGTAGTTCGGGCGCACGCCGAACTCGTTGATCCAGATCGGCTTGCCGAGCGACTTGAGTTCGGCGAGCACGTTATGGCAGCCCGTGCCGCCGCAAGCGTTGGTGATATCGCCCTGCTCGGAGTACCAGTGCCACGCGGTGATATCCCAGTCGACAACCGCATGCCCGATGCTGCCGTCCGGCTCCATGCCGGCCGCGAGCATCTTCTGGAAGCCGTAGTGCAGCCACGTGCCGCCGCCCATGATGATCTTGCCCGACGCGTCCACCGACTTGATGCCCGCGATCATCCCGCGAATCACGCCGCGCAGGATTCTGAACTTCACGACATCGAACTGCTGCGGATAAACGCCATCCACATTGCCGATGAGCAGTTCCGCTTCCATCTCGTTCGTGACTTCGTAGTACGGGTAATGGCGCGAGGTCGCCGTCTGCTGTCCGAGTGCGAAGCCCGCGTTGTAGCCTTCGGTTTCGTTGTTGAAGGTATCGATGCCCATGAGCATCACCGGATACACGGTGACGCCGCCGGCCGCCATCAGTTGAGCGACGCCCGCGAGCTTGTTCGCGGTGCCCTGGCTATACACCTCGTTGCGATACAGCTTTGCGCCCAGGTCCTGCAACTGCGAAAGCTGCAGCGCGAAGCTGGAGAGATCGTAGGCGCCGCCCTCGTTGTTGTGACCGTTCACGCCGTAGAAGGGCCGGACGGTCGGAAGCGGCGTCGTGGTATTGCCGGCGTTCGAGGCCGGATCGGGCGCGCTGACGGCGGGCGACGACGCGCCGCTCACCGGAGCGATGCTTTCGGTGGCGCCGTTGGCGGAAGGAGGACTCGTCGTGAGCTTCGATGTCCCTGTGCCCGAGGCCGGAAGATCCGTCGCCGGAACAGACACGGCCGAAGCGCCGCTGCGCGAGGCGTCCGAGGATGAAGCAGGGCCGCCGCCGCCACCGCCGCCGCATGCCGCAAGCAGCACGCTTGCTGCAGCAGCGAGCGCGACGGCCTTGCATCGAATGAAGGGCGAAGCCGGAATGCCGGATTGAACGAAGTTCGTCATGTCAGATACGCACTACTAAATGGTCAATATCCATGTCCACGAAGTAGGCGCACGTTCCGCGAGTCGTCCGGGCGAACGCGGACGGACCGATGACGGACCTTCATCCCGCGTCGGACGCAGGAATGGTGGAATGCTCGTCTAATAGCCCCGATGAGCCGCCCGGAGGAGGGTGCTGCCGGAAGCGGGGGGCGAAGAGGAGACCGCGTCGAAGCCGGTCTCAATAGGGTTTACGGCGGGGATGGACGAGACTTGAACGCGTTTCGCAAGAAGCGAACGCTACGGCCGCGCGGAATCGGAAATTTTTAGCCCGAAAGCGGCCGATCCGGTTCGAGCGCCGCGCCGCCGAGGATCGACGTGGCGTCGGCGCGCGCATTGTCGAGCTGCACGACGCTCGCCTGACGCGCCGCGAGCGCATCGCGGTTCGCGATCGCGGTGAAGATCGCCTTGTGACGCGGCAGCGACAGCGCGTGCGTGTTCGGATGACGGCTCGTGAGCTTGATCGATTCGCTGAGCGCGAGCGACAGCATGTTGCCGATATACGCGAGCATGTCGTTATGCGTCGCCGTCATGATCGCGCGATGAAAAGCCAGATCCGGATCGAGCAGATCGGCGGCGGTTTGCGCGCCTTCCATGCGCTCATACGCAGCGCCGATATGCGCGATGTCCTCGTCGGTGGCGGAGATGGCCGCGAGCGCGGCGGCGGCGGGTTCGATGATCTGGCGCACCGTCATCAGCGAGCGGAAGAACTCGCCTTCGGGAAGATGACTGATGGTCCACACGAGCACGTCGGGGTCGAGCATGTGCCACTCGTCGCGCGGGCGCACGACGCTGCCCACGCGCGGCTTCGACACGACGAGCCCCTTCGCGACCAGCACGCGCGTCGCCTCGCGCAGCACCGGGCGGCTCACGCCATAGCTTTCGCACAGCGTGGGCTCGGCGGGCAGACGCTCGCCCGGCTTGATGCCGCCGCTCACGATCCGCATGCCGAGTTCCTGCACGATGCGTCCGTGCATGCTCTTGCGTTGCTTGGGGTTGCGGTAGTCCATGATGCGGCGCGCGCGGCGTCTAACCAGCGGTCGTCGCGCGCATCGCCCGATATTCCCGCCTCACGATATCCATCAACTCCGCGACCGACGTATTCGCGCTGCGCTGCTCGTAAGTAACGCGCCCGCGCTGCATCAACATGATGCGATCCGCGATATCGAGCGTCTGCGCATAGTTGTGCATGATCATGATGATCGAGAGTCCGCCTTTCTCCTTCAGGCGCATCACGAGATCGATGATGAGCGCGGCCTCGCGCGCACCCATCGCGGCGAGGGGTTCGTCGAGCAGCAGGATTCTCGCGTTCGAATGCACCGCGCGCGCAACCGCGATGGCCTGACGCTGACCGCCCGACAAGCGCTCGACAGGCAGATCGACGGAAGGCACATGCACGCCGATATCCTCCAGGCATTGCGCCGCGCGCTCGCGCATCTGCTTGTGATCGACGAGACGCAACAGACGGGCAGGCCCGCCCCGCACGATCTCGCGATTGAGGAACATGTTGTGATAGATCGACAGCGAATTCGCGAGCGCGAGATCCTGATACACGCATTCGATGCCGAGCGCGCGCGCATGATCGACGGACTTGAGCAGCGTCTCCTCGCCGTGCACGGAGAGCGTGCCGCTCGTCTGCTGATGAAAGCCCGTGAGAATCTTCACGAGCGTCGACTTGCCCGCGCCGTTGTCGCCGAGAATGCCGAGAATCTCGCCTTTGCCGAGCGAAAGCGACACGCCGTCGAGCGCGGTGACCGCGCCGAAGCGCTTGACGAGGTTGTCGCCGCGCAGCGCGAGATCGGCGGATGCGGCGGGAGCCGTTAGCGGTTCTGCCATCACCGTGCTCCCTTGCGGCGGATGCGTCCGACGTGAATATTGAAGATCATCGCCGCGAGAATCGCAGCCCCGAGAATGATGTTGAACGTGAACGCGTTGATGCCGATCAGCGTGAAGCCGTCGCTCAGAATGCCGAGCACCGCCGCGCCGAGCAGGCCGCCCACGATCGTGCCCGAGCCGCCCGTCAACGGCGTGCCGCCGATCACGGCAGCGGCGACCGCGAGAAACATGATCTGATTGCCGCCCGCTTGCGGATCGATCGACGTGATGCGGAAGCTTTCGAGGATGCCGGTGAAGCCCGCGAGCACGGCGGCGATCACGAAGTTGCCGAGCCGAAGCCGGTTCACGTGGATGCCTGCCTCGCTCGCGCCGAGCGCGTTCGCGCCGGCCGCCTGCGTGTGCAGACCCCAGCGCGTATGCCGCAACAGCACATGCATGACGAACGCGATCGCCACGGTCCAGATGATCTCGCTATAGCCCCACGCGCCCATCACGGCGGCGAACGCGGGCGAGCCCGGCGTCGCGGCGGGCGTGCCGCGTGAAACGGTCAGCGTGATGCCGTTGATCAGAAAGAGCGTGCCGAGCGTCGTCACGAACGAAGGCAGGCGCAAAAAGACCGTTACCGCCCCGTTCACGAAGCCGATGATCGCGGCCGCGATGAGCCCCGCGATCACCGCGAGCCACATCGGCGCGCCCGCATCGTTCGCGAACACCATCATGAACGGCGCGAACGCGAACACCATGCCCGCCGAGAGATCGATGTCGCCGCCGATCATCAGCATGATCTCGCCGAACGCGATGATCGCGACCGGCGCAACGTACTGCGAGAGATTGACGAGGCTCGCGTTGCTGAGCAGGAAGTCGTGATTGACGAACTGGAAATACGCGGCAAGCAGCACGGCGACGAGCAGGATGCGCAACTCGGGCGCCCAATGCGACGCCCACGCACCGCGCGGACTGGCAGTCTGCGCGGGCGTGGTTGCTTTACGAGGTTCGTTCACCGTGTTCATCAGGACTTGATCGCGCCTTTCATCGGCACGATTTGCGGCTTGGTGGTCTTGCCTTCATAACGCGTCGAGGTGTTGAGATAAGGCTCGACCGTATCCTTCGTCACGAACTTGAGACCCGTGTTGATGTTGGCCGGCCCGACGAGCCCGCCCGACGCGAGGAACACGAACGCTTCCATCACCGTATAGAAGCCCTGCACATAAGGCTGCTGGTCGATGGTGAAATCGAGGAAGCCTTCGTGAATGAGCTGGATGGTCTGCGGCAACAGGTCGAAGCCGCCGCCGTGCACGCCCTTCGACGGCAGATTCGATTCCTTCATCACCTGCGCGACGCCCTGCGTGCTGCCCGCGTCCACGGCGAACATGCCTTTCAGATCCTGATGGCCGAGATAGAACGACTTGATCTTCGAGAGTTCTTCGTTGACGGTCGCGCCGGTCGCGACGGTCTGAATGTCGATCTTCTTGCCGGACTTCTTGATCGCATCGCTTGCGCCGTCGAGACGCGGCTGGATGTTCAATTGCCCCGGCGTCGCGATGAAGAGCGCGACCATGCCGCTGTCGATCATGCTCGCGATGCGCTCGCCCATCTGATAGCCCGACAAATACAGATCCTGCCCGATATACGCGAGCCGCGGATTGCTCTTGCCGCGCGGCGCGTCGGCGTTGTAAGCGAACACGGGAATGCCGGCGTCGAGCGCGGCCTGAATGGGCTTGTCGAATGCGTTCGGATCGACGATCGGTACCGCGATGGCATCGGCTTTCGCGGCGATCGCGGAATTCACCGCGCGCACCATTTCGCCCGCATCGGACGTGGCCGAGCCAGTCCACTGATAGTCCATGCCGAACATGGCGCATGCGTCCTGAATGCCGTACTGCGTCGGCACGAAAAACGGATTCGTCGTCACATGATTGACGAACACGATCTTCCATTTCTTGTGCTGCGGGAACGCCGCTTCGGCCGCCTGCGCGCTCGAGATCAGCCCGCCGCCACCTGTCACGCCGCCGAGCAGCGACAGCGCCGCACCGAGGCCCGCGCCCTGCATGATGCCGCGCCGGCCCGCGCTGATGAGGCTGCTGTCTTTTGCGTCGTCATCCCGATCTTGCGCCATGTCTTCCTCCGTTCTCTTCTTCGTTGGTCGATGGGTCGACTCATCGTCGATCACGTTCAGATACTGGGTTCCACGGCATGTCGACCGCAGGCCGCTTTCATGAATGAAAGACGGCAGTGTTGCGGAAGACGATGCGAGCAGTGTGCGAGAGGGCGATTCGAAAGCGCGGCGTGTTTGAACTAGTAATTGGGATCTGCGAAGCCCGCGCGCCGACTTCAATAGACAAACTATATGCAGACTGTTTTGACGTTGCGATTAGCGTTTTCCCGGTGCGTGTCATCGATATAGTCATGCTATTTATACAACTTTCTCGCAGAGTGAGCACAGCCATGAGCGCCCCCAAAACCAAGCTCCGCTCGGCCGCGTGGTTCGGCACCGCCGACAAGAACGGCTTCATGTACCGGAGCTGGATGAAAAACCAGGGCATTCCGGATCACGAGTTCGCGGGCAAGCCGATCATCGGCATATGTAATACGTGGTCCGAACTAACGCCATGCAACTCGCACTTTCGCAAGATCGCCGAGCACGTGAAGCGCGGGGTGTATGAGGCCGGCGGCTTTCCCGTCGAGTTTCCGGTGTTCTCGAACGGCGAATCGAACCTGCGGCCCACCGCGATGTTCACGCGCAATCTCGCGAGCATGGACGTCGAGGAAGCGATACGCGGCAATCCCGTCGATGCGGTCGTGCTGCTCGTCGGTTGCGACAAGACGACGCCCGCGCTCCTGATGGGCGCGGCGAGCTGCGACGTGCCCGCGATCGTCGTTTCCGGCGGCCCGATGTTGAACGGCAAGCACCACGGCCGCGACATCGGCTCGGGCACGGTTGTGTGGCAACTGAGCGAGCAGGTCAAGGCGGGCAAGATTTCGATCCACGAATTCATGTCGGCGGAAGCGGGCATGTCGCGCTCGACGGGCACCTGCAACACGATGGGCACCGCATCGACGATGGCGTGCATGGCTGAAGCGCTCGGCGTCACGCTGCCGCACAATGCGGCGATTCCGGCCGTCGATTCGCGGCGTTATGTGCTCGCGCATCTGTCGGGCATGCGCATCGTCGAGATGGCGCTGGAAGATTTGCGTCTCTCGAAGCTGCTCACGCGCGAGGCGTTCGAGAATGCGATCCGCGCGAATGCGGCGATCGGCGGCTCGACGAATGCCGCGATTCACCTGAAGGCGATCGCGGGGCGCATCGGTGTGAAGCTCGAACTCGACGACTGGACGCGCATCGGCCGCGGCACGCCGACGCTCGTCGATCTGCAACCTTCGGGGCGCTTCCTGATGGAAGAGTTTTACTACGCGGGCGGTTTGCCCGCGGTGTTGAGGCGTCTTGGCGAAGCGAACCTGATTCCGCATCCCGATGCGCTCACCGCGAACGGCCGCACGCTCTGGGAGAACGTGAAGGAAGCGCCGCTCTACAACGACGAAGTGATCCGGCCGATCGAAAAGCCGCTCGTCGCGGATGGCGGATTGTGCGTGCTGCGCGGCAATCTCGCGCCGAACGGCGCGGTGCTGAAGCCATCGGCGGCGACGGCCGCGCTTCTGAAGCATCGGGGCCGCGCGGTCGTCTTCGAGAATTTCGACGACTACAAGCAGCGCATCGCCGATCCCGATCTCGATGTCACGGCGGACTCCGTGCTCGTGATGAAGAACTGCGGGCCGAAGGGTTATCCGGGCATGGCCGAGGTCGGCAACATGGGCCTGCCGCCGAAGCTGCTGGCGCAAGGCGTGACGGACATGGTGCGCGTATCGGATGCGCGCATGAGCGGCACGGCGTATGGCACGGTGGTGCTGCACGTCGCGCCCGAGGCGCGCGCGGGCGGGCCGCTCGCGATCGTGCGCGATGGCGACTGGATCGAACTCGATTGCGACAAGGGCGTGCTGCGCATCGATATCGACGACGATGAAATCCGCACGCGTCTCGATGCGTGGCTTGCGGCGAAGAGCGAGATTCCCGAGGATCGCAGCGGCTATCGCAAGCTATATGTGGAGCATGTGCTGCAAGCCGACGAAGGTTGCGACTTCGACTTTCTCGTCGGCTGCCGTGGCGCGGAAGTGCCGAAGCATTCGCATTGAGCGCTCACTTGCGCGGCGTCCACGTCGCAATCGCGACGCCGAGCACCGCGACGCCCATCGCCCACCATGCGGCTGCCGGCAGCACTTCGCCGAGGAAGAAGTAAGACAGCACGGCCGCCGCGGGCGGGATGAAGAAGAACAGCGACGCCACTTGCGATACCTTGCCCGCGCGGGTCATCGCGAGCAGCAGCGTGATCTCGATCAGCGAATTGCCGATCACGAGATAGGCGAGCGTCGCGATGAACGTGGGCGTCCATTGTACTTGCGTGTGCTCGAAGGCGAGCGCCATCGGCGCGCAGAACACGAAGCCGACGCTGTATTGCACGAGGTTCGACGTGATCGGATCCTGCGCCGTGCCGAGCCGCTTCTCGTACAGCATCGCGCCCGTGATGCCGATGAGCGCGCCGATCGCGAGCAGCACCGGTCCGAGCGAATCCGCATGCAGCGGCCCGCGCGCGGCGATCACGCCCGCCGCGCCCGCGAGCCCGAGCAGCAGGCCGATCCAGCGTCGCACGCCGATTCGTTCGCCGACGAACTTCGGCGCGAGCACGCCGACGAGAATCGGCTGCAGGGACACGATCAACGCGAGCACGGAGGTCGCGATGCCCGCCGTCATCGACAGATAGCTGAGCCCGAAGTACATGACCTGCACGAGAAAGCCGACGACGCCGAGATGCAGCCACGCGCGCGCATTGCTCGGCCATCGCGGCCGCTTGATCGCGCATACGGCGAGCAGCACGCCGACGCTCAACGCAAAGCGTATCGATAGAAACGTCAGCGGCGACGCGTAGTGCAGGCCGGTCTTCGCAATCGGAAATCCCGCGGACCAGAGGAGCAGAAAGAGGATGGGTCCGCCGATGGTGAGCCAGCGGCGTTCGTTCCGCGTGCTGCTTGCTTCATTCCGGTCGATGCGCGGCGCCTGCGCCATATTCGCGTCCTTGTTCGTGTGCAGCGAAAGTACCGATTGTAGTGGTCGAGACGACGCCGTCGAAGTGTGAGACATTCTGTGCTTACAACCTCATCGATCCGATCGAACGCTGAACCATGAACGACAACATCAACGAGGCGCCCGACAGCACCGCCGCACGCGTCGCGATGTGGCGCGCGCTGCACGCCGAAGCCGATGCGCCGCCGCATGTCCTGAAAGACACCATCGGCCTCGAACTGCTCGCGCCCGATGCGAACTGGCGCGAACGCGGCGACATGAACCCGCAGTTCACGCGGCCTTTTCGCGCGTCGATCGTGGCGCGTGCGCGCTTCATCGAAGATCTCGTCACGGAAGCGCTCGATCGCAATGTCGCGCAGTACGTCATTCTCGGCGCGGGTCTCGACAGCTTCGCGCAACGCCGGCCGGAGATCGCCGCGCGACTGAATATTTTCGAAGTCGATCCGCCGGGACCGCAGGCGTGGAAGCGTCGTCGTCTGATCGAACTCGGCTACGGCGTGCCGGAGCGGCTGCATTTCGTGCCCGTGGATTTCGAAGCGGGAGAATCGTGGCGCGAGAAGCTCGTGCAGAACGGTTTCGATGAGAGCAGGCCCGCAATCGTCGTATCGACGGGCGTCAGCATGTATCTCACGAAGGAAGCGAACGCCGCCACGTTGCGCGAAGTCGCGGGCTTTGCATCGGGATCGACCTTCGCGATGACCTTCCTGCTGCCGATCGAACTCGCGGACCCCGACGTGCGTCCGGGTCTGGAGATGGCGGAGAAGGGCGCGCGTGCGAGCGGCACGCCGTTCATCAGCTTCTTCACGCCGGCTCAAATCAAGGCGCTGGCTCACGATGCGGGCTTCAAGGACGCGCGACACGTTTCGGCCGAGGACCTGACACAGCGATACTTCGCGAACAGAACCGACGGCCTGCGTCCGCCGAACAATGCCGAAGAACTGCTGATCGCCAACACATAGGCTTGCCATGCCGAAGATCGATCTCGCCGCCGTGCCGCGGATAAAAGGCTCGGGATATCCGCCGCCCTTCGATGCGCCGTGCGCCGATCGCACCCGCCAGCGTCTCGGCGATGCGGGCGGTCTCGGTGATTTCGGCGTGAATCTGATGCATCTGCCGCCGGGCGGATGGTCGAGCCAGCGTCACTGGCATTCGCACGAGGATGAGTTCGTTCATGTCCTCGAAGGCGAACTGGTGCTGATCGAGGACGAAGGCGAAACGACCTTGCGCGCGGGCGATTGCGCGGCGTTTCCGAAGGGCACGGGCAACGGCCATCACATGATCAATCGGTCGGATACGGTGGCCGTGTATCTGGAAGTCGGCAGCCGCGTGTATGAGGACCTCACGACCTGTTCCGATATCGACATGATGAGCGCCAACGCCGATGGCCGCTTCGTGCACAAGGACGGCACGCCGATCGACTCGACCAAGCGCCAGGCTTGCGAACACAACGACAAGTGACAGACACCAAGCCTTCCGACCGCGCATCGCTGCTGCGCGAACTCGACAAAACGCCCGTATTCGATGTCGTCGTGATCGGCGGCGGCGCGAGCGGTCTCGGCACGGCCGTCGATGCGGCATCGCGCGGTTACCGGACCTTGCTGCTCGAGGCGCGCGACTTCGCCAAGGGCACGTCGAGCAAGGCGACGAAGCTCGTTCATGGCGGCGTGCGTTATCTCGCGCAGGGCAACATCCCGCTCGTTCGCGAGGCGCTGCGCGAGCGCGGCCTGCTCGCGCGCAACGCGCCGCATCTCGTGCATGCGCTCGGCTTCGTCGTTCCGGCGTATCGCTTCGGCGACAAGCTGATCTACGGCGCGGGACTGAAGATGTACGACTGGCTCGCGGGCGCGTCGAACCTCGGCGCGAGCCGCAGCCTGAGCCTCGGGGAAACGCGGGCGATATCGCCGATGCTCGCCGATTCCCTCGACGGTCACGCGCTGCGCGGCGGCACGCTCTACTGCGACGGCCAGTTCGACGACGCGCGTCTCGCCATCGCGCTGATGCGCACGCTGTTCGATCTCGGCGGGCTCGCGCTGAACAATGCGGCCGTGCGCGGCATCGGTTTCGATCGCGCGGCGGGGCATCATCGCGTGTCGGTGACGGATGTCGAAACGGGCGATAGCCTCGACGTCGGCGCGCGCTGCCTCGTCAACGCAACAGGCGTCTGGGTCGATTCGATCCGCGCGATGGCCGAGCCCGGCGTGCGCCCGATCGTGGCGCCGAGCCAGGGCGTTCATCTCACGTTGCCGGGCCGCTTCCTGCAAAGCAACGACGCGATTCTCGTGCCGAAGACGAAAGACGGACGCGTGCTTTTCATGGTGCCGTGGCACGGCCACACGATCGTCGGCACGACGGATACGCCGCGTCAGGACTTGCCGCTCGACCCGCGCGCGAGCGACGAGGACATCGACTTCATTCTCGCGACGGCGTCGGATTATCTGTCCGTGAAGCCTACGCGCGATGATGTACTTAGCGTATGGGCCGGCCTTCGTCCGCTCGTGAAGGCCGACTCGAACGCATCGACGGCGGCGCTCTCGCGCGAGCATACGATCGAAATGAACGCGACGGGCATGATCACCGTGACGGGCGGCAAGTGGACGACGTATCGCCTGATGGCGCAGCAGGTCATCGATCTGGCCGTCGCGAAGCGGCTGTTGCCGGAGGCGCCATGCCGCACGGCGTCGTTGCCGCTGCATGGCGCGACGGCGGAGCAGCACGGCCATTACGGTTCCGATGCCGCCGCGATCGAACGTCTGCCCGGCGCGCATAACGTGCTCGTGAAGGCCAGCGGGCTGACCGAGGCGCAGACGCGCTTCGCGGTTCGGGCCGAACTCGCGCGCTGTGTCGAGGATGTGCTGGCGCGGCGCAATCGCGCGCTGTTTCTCGATGCCGCCGCCGCCCGCGACGCCGCGCCGGAAGTCGCCCGGATCATCGCGGAAGAGCTGGGGCGAAGCGCGCAGTGGCGAGCCGAAGAAGTCGCGCGTTTCGATGACTTCGCGCGAACCTGGATGCTGCCGTAGCGGCTCGATTTCCCCGGCCGGCGCGCGTGCGCCTCGGGGAAACGCCTACTGCCCGATTTAACCCGCCATTACCCTTTGCGCGCGCCGCTTCCTACACTTGTCTCACGAGGAGGAGGCGCTCATGTCGAAACTCATTCACACGATGATTCGCGTGCAGGATCTGCAACGCTCGCTCGATTTCTATCAGAAGGCTTTCAATCTCGGCGTTGCGCATCGGCTGGATTTTCCGGACTTCACGCTCGCTTATCTCCGCAACGATGAAACCCACGCCGAGCTCGAACTCACCTGGAACAAGGGACGCGCCGAGCCTTATACGCATGGCGACGGCTACGGCCATGTCGCGGTGAGCGTGCCGGATGTGAAGGCGGAGCGCGAGCGTCTCATCGGACTGGGGCTTACGCCCAACGACGTGCGCGAGTTCAAGAACGACGACGGCTCGCTGATCGCGCGATATTTCTTCATTCAGGATCCGGACGGTTACAAGATCGAAGTGCTGGAGCGTCACGGGCATTACGAGTAGTCACGGCGGCACCGCGGGACCACATACAAAAGTTGTTGCAGCACCCCACAAGGAGAGAGACATGCGAGACACGATCATTCCGATCGTCGCGCAGCGGCGCGCGCACGATGCTGGACATCATCACGATCACGATCACGATCACGATGAAATCGCCGCCGCCCCGCCGAAGATCGCACTGACACGACGCGAATTCCTGCGCGGCACCGGCGTGCTGGTCGGGACGATCGCCGCGACGTCGATTTTCGCGAGTCTCGCGCCTAGCCGCGTCTGGGCGCTCGAGATGCAGGGGCTCAGCACGCATCAGGGCGAGGTGCTGCTGCAAGTGACCCGGCAGATCTATCCGCACGCGACGCTCGATGACGCCGTCTACGCGCTCGTCGTCAAGGATCTCGATGCCAAGGCGAAAGCCGATCCCGCAGTGCGTCAACAACTCGCCGACGGCGTTGCGCAACTCGATGCGAAAGCCGGCTCCGACTGGACGAAGCGCGGCGCGAACGACAAGGCGCAGGACGTCGCCGCGCTCGCGGGCACGCCGTTCTTCAGCACGGTTCGCAGCACGGCCGTGGTTTCCCTGTACAGCAATTCGCTGGCCTACGAGCACTTCGGCTATGGGGCGTCGAAGGGCGATGGCGGCTATCTCTATCAGGGCTTCAATAACCTGACGTGGCTGCCCGATCCGCCCGCGGCCGACAGCGGCCCGATTCCGAAAGACAGCTAACCCATTCGAGCGATCCGACGGAAAACGGAGACAGACATGTATACGGACAACAAGGTGCAGTTCAGACACACCGACGATCACGTCGTGGTGATCATCGGATCCGGGGCGGGTGGCGGGACGCTCGCCAACGAACTCGCGCAGAAGGGCGTCGACGTGGTCGTGCTCGAAGCGGGCGCGATGCACACGCAGGGTGATTTCGCGACGGAAGAGTGGAGCGCGTTCAAGCAGCTCTCGTGGCTCGACAATCGCACGACGTCGGGTAACTGGCGCGTCGCGAAGGACTTTCCGAACCTGCCCGCATGGATCTGCAAGACGGTAGGCGGGACCACCGTTCACTGGGCGGGCGCGAGCCTGCGCATCCAGCCGCACGAGTTCAAGGCGAAGACGACCTACGGCGACGTGCAGGACGCCAATCTGCTCGACTGGCCGGTCACGCGCGCGGAACTCGATCCTTACTATGACCGCGCCGAGAAGAAGATGGGCGTGACGCGCACGAACGGCAATCCGGGACTGCCGGGGAACAACAACTTCAAGGTCATGTCGGCGGGCGCAACGAAGCTCGGCTACAAGGAGTGCAACACCGGCCACATGGCGATCAACAGCACGGTGCGCGACGATCGCACGCACTGCTTCCAGCGCGGTTTCTGCTTTCAGGGCTGCCGCACGGGCGCGAAGTGGTCGACGCTCTACACCGAGCTGCCGCGCGCGCAGGCGACGGGCCGCATGGAGCTGCGCCCGCAGTCGCATGTCGTCAAGATCGAGCACGATGCGCGCGGCAAGGCGACAGGCGTCGTCTACTACGACAAGGACGGCAAGCTGCAGCGGCAGAAGGCGCGCGTCGTCGCCGTGGCGGGCAATGCGATCGAGACGCCGCGCCTGTTGCTCAACTCGCATTCGAGCAAATTCCCCGATGGCCTCGCGAACGGCTCGGGCCAGGTGGGCCGCAACTACATGCGGCACACCACAGGCTCGGTCTATGGCGTGTTCAACGACAAGGTCGAGATGTACAAGGGCACGACGATGGCCGGCATCATCGAGGACGAATCCGTGTTCGATCCGAAGCGCGGCTTCGCGGGCGGCTATCACCTGGAGACGCTTTCGCTCGGGCTGCCGTTCTACGCGGCGTTTCTCGATCCGGGCTCCTGGGGACCGAACTTCGCGGCGGCGATGGATCAGTATCAGTACACGGCGGGCATGTGGATCGTCGGCGAGGACATGCCGCGCGAATCGAACCGCATCACGCTCAATACCGACGTGAAGGATCAGTACGGCCTGCCGGTGCCGAACGTTCACTTCGACGATCATCCGAACGACGAAGCGATGCGCGAGCACGCGTACAAGCAGGGCAGCGCGGTCTACGAAGCGGCGGGCGCGAAGGCGACGTATCTCGTGCCGCCGTATCCATCGACGCACAATCTCGGCACGGCCCGCATGAGCGCGAAAGCCAGCGATGGCGTCTGCAATTCGCACGGCCAGACGCACGAAGTGGCGAACCTGTTCATCTCCGATGGCAGCCAGTTCACGACGGGCGCCGCGGAAAACCCGACGCTCACGATCGTCACGCTGGCGATCCGGCAGGCGGATTACATCGCCGGGCAGATGAAGCAGCGCAGGGTTTGACGCGATTGCCGGTCGACACGTAGCGGAGTAGCTTTTTCAGTTGGCCGTCGTGCGCGCGCGCGGCGGCCCGTTTTGTGGAGGCTTTCGTCATGTGTGGGGTGTATATCAACGCCGACCCGATCCTCTATGAATCGCGCACGCGTTCGCTGCGCATTCATGGCGTGATCACGACGGTCCGGCTCGAAAATCTGTTCTGGGACGTGCTACAGGAAATCGCCGGGCGCGAGAATCTGACGACGAGCCAGTTCGCCGTCAAGCTCTACGACGAACTGATCGCGTTGCGCGGCGAGGTGCCGACCAACTTCGCGTCGTTTCTGCGCGTGTGCTGTCTGCGCTATCTGTCGATGCGAGAGGCGAAGCAGAATGCGGAGAGCGAGGCGGCGGGGGCGGTCGCGTTGCGGGTTTTGAAGGCGGGGTAATCGATTGGTACAAGGTTTTTGGGTGGACGAGTCTGATCTGCACCGCCGTGCTTCTGATGCCTTGCGTGACGAGCGCGCTGCTGATACTCAGAGGTAGACTCGGCGAGCGGACGGTCACGATCGTGGAGCCACGGGATTTGCCTTGTGTGACGGCGCGTATGAGTGCCGATACGATCGTCGCCGATGCCTTTGAGCGTCGCCCCGGCGATGCGGTGCGCTTCATCTGGCAGGACGACGAAGTGCACCGCGTGGTTCGTTTCACTGGGTAAAACGAACGATGCGCGGGATGTGGCCGTGACATTTGGACGTGACTGGTCCAAGCGAAAAAATGCGATTGCTCAGTTTGCAACATCACATCTTACGAGTCGTCCACGGACGCTCGCTCGGCAAAGCTTGCGTCGCGGGTTAGCCCGTCCGTGAGTTGGTCTACACGTTTAAGGGAAAATCCGCCTTCTTCGAAGGCAAGATGACTAAGGACGCGGCCAAACAAGCTCCACTCACCGAGTGTTTCGGACTCGCTCTCGCTGACGCAGGCGCTGTCGTACCTGGATATAGATGTTCGCGTCTGCATTGGTTAGGTCCCTGAATGTGACCGCAAGAGAGTACCGCTCCGGCACATTTGGCTCAGGATTCCAGGGCTCGTCCTTTCGCGTGACGACGATGAACAGTTTGCGCGCCCCAGAACGCCTGTAGGTCCAAGTAGCACACTGCAGCGTGCCCTTCGAGCGGCTCGTCGCGTTAATGTTTGCGAAAGTAGACTCGGCTAGTTTGCGGGCTGCGGCCACTCGATTCGTGTTAAACCAGCCAGTCACTTGCTCAAGACTGTCCGCCTCAACGACATTGAAGCTGAGTTTTACGGCTCGGTACGCAATTCGCGTAGTCTTAACTAAGGGGCTATAGGCTAGCGCGACGGAGATCTCTCGAGGTCGATTTCGGCCACCCCAAAAATCTTCGGGAAGGGCTAGCTCGTAGTAGTGGTGGTGATCCAGGCCAATGGCGTCGCTACCTACGAGAGTGACGACATGATCCTGGGACTCGAAGAGGTGCTGGTCCTCGACGCGTCCATAACCCGCGACAGCGAGCCGTGCAGCGTCGTTTGGGACGAGAGTGCTGGACTCTCCAGGAACTCGCGCGTGGACGCCGAGTAGTGCCCGCAGCGTGTCGGACGAAGCATCGGGCGCAAAGCGAAGGAGCGACGCCGCCAAATGTGCAACCTGGGGCGCTGCAAAGCTCGTTCCGGGGGCGTCGTCAAACAAGCGCCCGTCAGCAAAATCTCTTGATGTCGAAACGACACCCAACCTCTGCGATGAAATGTTTCGTCGAAGGTGGTGCCATGCCAGATTGCCCGCTTCGGCGACAAAATCCGGTTTGACCGCGCCCCCGATGGATGGGCCGACCCGCGTGAACGGGCTAGGCTGATTGCGTCTCGCCAATGGTGAGGACTCGATTCGCTCCGGGAATCGTTGAGCTTGATGATCGAGTTCAAACTGGGCGAGCCCGCCAACCGTTATGGCGTTTAGGGATGTTGCTGGGTCGAGGAGTCTGAACGTCTCCGCATGCAGATACGCTGGAAACGCCTCCAGGGCGTTGTCTGGCAGTGCAGACTGATTTCCGGTCGGCACCACAAAAAGAACTCCAAGCTTTCGGGATAGGCGGTCCAACGTGTAGGCCAGACCTCGGACGTGCCGTCCGTCATAGACCTTGTTCCCATCGCCATAGGAAAGACAAAACACCTTGCAGCGATAATGATCGTGGAAGTAAGCGACGGCATCTTCAACTGCTTTTTCGACAAAGCGTGTTTGGTCCTGACCGTCATTCGCGAACACTTTCCCGGCAAAAAGCCTCAGTCGCGGCAAAAACTGATCGGGAAGGCGATCGAAAACTCGCCCATACAGCGCAAGACCCGCTACTCGAGTGCCATGGCCATCGTGATCGCTTGCGTCTTCTCCGGCGACTATGAAGTTTTGGGTGTCTCCGACAGCCGGCGCAAGCAATGGATGGCCCGCAGCGAGCCCGGTGTCGAGAACGCATACGGAGGGCGCATTATCAGCGGGTGGATCGATGCGGGGAAGCGCGTTGATGTCGAGTCGTATCGACTCGAGACCAAATGCAAATCGTGGTGGCAGATCTATAAGGCGAACGTCTCGATAACTTAGAAGGACGGCAAGAGCGGGCGCAGAGACGCGGATTTTAAACAGAACAAGACTCTCTCGATTCAGAGAGTCGAGCTGTTCGACCTCGTTTTCTCGCAGCAACTCTTCAAAGGCGGCAATCATACGCTCGCGTTCATCTCTGCGATCAAGCGGCCATAGTTCGACATCAACGATTGACGAGTTGTCGTCGGGCAACCCCAATTGTTGTAGGGCTGCTCCTGTACGATCAGCGGGCGTCCAAGAACTGAAGCCATTCAGCGCAAACAGCAAGTTTGCGTGGGTAACCTGACCATCTTTGGAAAGCTTGGTGAGTTTTGCATCCACTTGTTCGAGCGCCTCATCGGTGCTGAAGAGCAGAGCGATCGAGTTGCCCTCTTGGCTCACGACGGTCAAACCAAGAATGGCCTCTAGTGCCTCAGGTCGGAAGCCCTCGACGACACTCACCTGGATGAGTCTGCGGCTATCAAAGCCGAAGTCTGCAGGACTCTCCTTTAACTCGACAAGACTGCGCGCGAGTTGAGCACCGTGTTGTCGCGGATCAGCTGGCTTCGGAAAGCGAGGGAATCCTCTCTTCTTTCTAAGATGAATCGGTTCGTCGCGTACCACGCGAAGATGTTCGTACGCCATAAAGTCCCTCGCAGCGATCTTATCTTCAATGTTCGCTCAAGGATGCTGAAAAAATTTACTTTGCGCAACGCTTGGACGAAGGCGATTGTCGATTTTCACGTCGTAACGCTGCGTTTAGATGAGTCTGCTCAAGGAATTCTCGTCCCTGGAGGATCATCTCTTTAATAGCTCTGCGAAGGACTCGCTCGATATCCGCGTGTGACATTCCTTTGAATTTTGAAACAATTGAAGATTCGGATGCCTCAAAGTTGCGACGTACTCCTCGAAGCTTATTCTGCAGAAGCTTCGCTATCTGAGACGGATCCGGGTTGCCAAACTTAAGCGTTTCATCGAAGCGTCGCCAAATCGCAGAGTCCAACAATCCCTCATGGTTCGTGGCCGCAATAAGCACGCTTCTGCCGCGATAATCGTCAATCATTTGAAGAACGGCGTTAACGACACGTCGCAATTCGCCGTGGTCACCATCGCCGTCTCGCTCCTTAGCAAGAGCATCGAATTCATCGAAGAGTGCAACCAATGGCTGACTGGACACAAAGTCAAATACTTTCCGCAGATTCGCGGCAGTTTCACCAAGGTATGACGAGATGACAGCGTCGAGCCGGATAATCGCCAGCGGTAGACCGAGCTCAGTTGCGATTACTTCTGCCGTTAGCGTCTTTCCGCAACCAGGTGGCCCAAAGAAGAGTATTTTTCGTGATGGCTCTAGACCATAGGTTTCAAGGGCTGCCTGTCGGTTGTGTTCTAGCAGCAAATGTTCGATCGATGACCGAACCTCATTGTCGGTAACGAGATCTTCGAGTTGGCGTACAGGTTGCCGCATCTCCAGGAGGTCAACGCCACGTTCCTTGTCCGACGGGACTGCCTTCACCAAATTTATTATGGAGAGCGATTGAAGCGGAGTCGGCCGTCCATACAATAGTTTCTCGAGGTCATTTGCTAGCAGGTGATGCTGCTTGTCACGCTCTTCAGCGATGACAGCTTCGGAAGCCCGCCTGAAGGCTTCTTGATCACCGTCCACGCCGGCTCGAACGAGTTGTCGAAGTAATTTTCCGTTAGCCATGGTTTTCGCTCGCTGAATCAGCCGGCAGTCGAGGCATGTGTATACATACAGTATAAAGCATCTAGCAATATGGGCCCGTGGACGATCCAACCGAAAGTGTATCCATCATGGTCAGCACAAAGAATTTGTCTGACGCAAGCTTGCTTGGTACGCCGCCTGCGGACGCTCCCGGCTGTCGGATAGCAAACCGCGGTTTGTCATGAATCATTCCGCTTCGACGGCGAAGTCAGTCGCTGCCAACCGGAACGCGAAACAGATCAATGAAGTCGCCGATGAGTCTGATCGACGACGCTTCGTCCGCGTGCGACTACGACTAGGGCCGCCGAGTGAGGAACCGCGGCTCGTCGCGAGCAACTCGCAATATCCAGACTGAAGCGTTGAGCTCCGCTAGGTTCGGATCGACAGGCGTCGGCAACGGCTAACACCCAATCCCCAATCCCCTAATACCGTATCACACCCCTCAACCCCGCCCCCTCACCGCTCTACCGCAACAAGCAACATCATCGGCCGCTCGACCTCTTCCGCCAGCGCGGGCATCTTGCTGACCTGCTCTTGCGTCGGTCCCCACTCGATCAACCGTCTGAGCGTAAAACCGCAATCGATGAGCGTATTGACGAGCGTCCCCATCGTCCGATGCTGCTTCACGACGCCTTCCGCGAGCCAGTTCGTCACGCGTGCGCCTTCGTTCTGATAACCGTCGAGCGGCCAAATCTTGCGTCCATCGCGGTCCACATCGAACGCGGGATTGCGCGGCGCCATATAAATCGGATGCTCAATCGAGAAAACGAGCCTGCCGCCCGGCACGAGCGCCCGATGAATCGCAAGCATCAGGCGCGGCAGATTCTCTATGTAATGAAACGCGAGCGAGCTATAGACCAGATCGAAACTCGAATCGCCTAGTTCGACGCTCTCGAGATCGCCGAGCCGATACGCAACCGCCGGATGCGCATTCAACGCTCCGGCCCGTTCGAGCATCTTCTCCGACACATCCACACCCGACACATGCGCCGCGCCATGTTCGGCCGCCCATCTACAGAACCATCCATATCCGCATCCCAGATCGAGCACGCGGAGTCCGCGCATCTCCGGCAAGAGCGCGCGCAGCGCAGGCCATTCCGGCGCGCCATCGAGCCCGTGAATCGATCGATTCAGCCGGCTATAACCCGAAAAGAAATCCGGGTCGTCGTAAATGTTCTGCGTCATGCGGGCAACTCCAGATAAACAGGGGTATCTGCGAATTTTGCGCGTTGCTGGCACGATTCCCCTCACGCTGCTAGATTACCGTGCAACAGAATCGTTGATCGAGAGACTACGATGGCTGACAAACCCGCTTCCCCCCGTTCGCCCCTTCCCGCGCTGATCCTCATCGCGGCCGTCGTCGTCGTGCTGGTCGCGGCCTTCGCCTACACGGGAGGCTGGCTCACGCCGAATCGCCTCACGCCGGCGAAGATCGTCGGCAGCCTCGCGCCGCCCGGCGGCGCGGTGCCGGGGTTCAGGCGCAATCACGCGAAGGGCATCTGCTTCACCGGCGATTTCGAATCGAACGGTTCGGGCGCGGCGCTCTCCAAAGCGAAAATGTTCATGCCGGGCACGTATCCCGTCACCGGCCGGTTCAATCTCGCGACGCCGGACCCGAAAGCATCCGACGCAATGGCCCGCGTGCGCGGCCTGAGCCTGCGCATCGTGATGCCCGATGCAAGCGAGTGGCGCTCCGCGATGATCGACGCTCCGTTCTTCCCCGTCGCGACCCCACAGGCCTTCTACGACCTGCAGCGTGCGCTCGCGAACAAGAACGACCCCGAGTCGATGCAGAAGTTCGCCGCCGCCCATCCGGAGATCGGCGCGTTCGGCGCCTGGGCGGGCAGCGCGCCGTGGACGGCCTCGTATGCGGACGAACGCTACAACAGCCTGAACAGCTTCGTCTTCACGAATGCGGAAGGACAGGATCAGACGGTGCGCTGGTCCTTCATTCCCGCCGCAAAGCCCGAGAACCTGACACCGGACGAGCTGAAGCAGAAGGGCGCGAATTTCCTCGATGCCGAGATCACGCAACGCGTGCAGGGCGGGCCGCAACGCTGGGCGATGGTCGTCACCGTCGCCAATCCCGGCGATCCCACCGCCGACCCGAGCAAGGCGTGGCCCGAAGACCGGCACACGGTGGAAGTGGGCACGCTCGTCGTCAAGGCCATCGAGCCCGAGCCCGACGGTGCGTGCCGCGATATCAACTTCGACCCGACCGTGCTGCCATCCGGCATGCGCGTGTCCGACGATCCATTCCCCGCCGCGCGCTCGGCCGCCTATTCCGTCTCGTTCAATCGACGCACCGCCGAGGACAAGGACTACCCGCACACGCCCGCGCAAGGAGCCAAGCCATGAACGCGATCAACGAGCGGTTCTCGCCGCTGCAACGCGCCCTGCACTGGATCATGGCGATATGCATTCTCGCGATGCTGTTCATCGGCGTCGGCATGGTGTCGACGGTGAAGCCGGACTACCTGACGCTCGTGTCCATCCACAAGCCGCTCGGCATCGCGATACTCGTGCTCGCGCTGATTCGTCTCGCGGTGCGGATCGCACGCGGTGCGCCGCCGCTGCCCGCCAACATGCCCGAGCCGATGAAGCTCGCCGCGCATCTCTCGCACTACGCTTTTTATGCGCTGATGATTGCGTTGCCGCTGCTCGGCTACGGGATGCTGTCGGCGGCGGACTATCCTGTCGTGATCTGCGGCTGGCACTTGCCGTCGCTTCTGCCTCATAGCAATTCATTGCACACGCTGCTCTGGAACGCGCATCGCTTTCTCGCGCTGTGCTTCTTCGCGTTGATCGTCGTGCATCTCGCGGCCGCGCTGTTTCATGCGCTCGTGCGGCGCGACGGCGTGTTTCATGCGATGGCGCCGTGGAAGTAAGCGCGAAGGCTCAAGGGCGCCGCTGCTGCACGACCTGCGCCAGCGCCCGCACGCCCGGCTCGATCAGCTCCGCGCGTATCGCTGAAAAGCCCATGCGGAAGCATCGCTGACCATCGGCGGGATCGGCGAAGAACACGCTGCCCGGTTCGATCAGCACGCCGAGCGCTTGCGCGTCTTTCGCGAGGCGCGTCGCGTCGAGCCACGGCGGACCCTCGACCCAGCACGATGCGCCGCCCGTCACCTTCGACGCGCGCAACTCCGGCAGATGCGTGGCGAGCGCATCCATCAGCACTTCGGCGCGCTCCTTGTAGACGCGCCCGAGCTTGCGCAACAGCGTGTCGTGATGACCGAGCGCGAGAAAAGTCGCGAAGGCGCGCTGAATGTATGCGGCCGGATGCCGGATCATCAATCGGCGCAGCGCGCGCAATTCGCGTATCAAGGTGCGCGGCGCGACGATATACCCGAGTCGCAAGCCCGGCGCGAGCGTCTTCGATAGCGAACCGATATACACGACGCGTTCCGCCGTATCGAGGCTCTTCAGCGCCGGATGCGGCGTGCCGGAAAACGTGTTCTCGCTCTCGTAGTCATCCTCGATGACGATGAAATCGTGCTTCACCGAAAGATCCAGCAGCCTGCGCCGCCGCTCGATCGGCATCGTCACCGTAGTGGGGCATTGATGGCTCGGCGTGACATACACGTAATCGCACTGGGCGATCACGCTTTCATCGTCGATGACGACGCCGTCTTCATCGACCTCCAGCGGAACGATCTGCGCGTTGTGATGCTGGAAGATATTGCGCGCATCGGGATAGCCGGGGTTCTCCATGCCGACTTTCGTTTGCGTCGCGCAAAGCAGATCGCCCATCAGATACAGCGCCTGCTGACAGCCGTTCGTGACGACGATCTCGTCGGGCATCGCGAACACGCCGCGGCGCGGCAGCACGCGCGTGCGAATCTGTTCGACGAGCGTCTCGTCGTCGCGTTCGATCAGATCGGGCGCCCAGTTGCGAATCTCCATCACCGACAGCCCGTGCATGCAGCTCTCGCGCCAGTCGCTCGTCGGAAACAGTTCGGTATCGAATTGCCCGTAAATGAAGGGATATTCGTAGCTCTGCCAGTTCGACGGCTTGACGATATTGCGCTGATGCGAGGGCGCATGCCGGATGCGTGCGCTCCAGTCGGGATGACCTTGCTGTGCGTCGATGGCTGTCGTGTCGGCGACGCCCGTCGCGGTGAAGCCGCGCTGCAATTCGTCCGTCGCCGGGTTCACGAAATGGCCGCTGCGTTCGCGCGACACGAGATAGCCTTCTTCGACGAGTTGCTGATACGCGAGCACGACGGTATTGCGCGACACGTTGAGCTGATCGGCGAGTTCTCGGCTCGAAGGCAACGCGGAATCGGGCGCGATATGACCGCTCAGGATCGCATTGACGATCATCTGACGGATCTGGTTCTGCAGGCTCATCCCCGAGACCCGCGAACGTTCGAAAAGCTGCGCCCAAAGCGTGGCGGCTGGGCGGGTGGGCATGCATGTCTCCTGCGAAATGTTCTGGTGATATCCAGATATTACGTGCGGCTTGCACCGCTTGCCAGTGCAACAAAAAGCCGCCGCGCCGATGGTCCGGCGCAGCGGCTGTCGATGTTCACGCGAGAAGGATCAGCCCACGGAAAACGCCATCTCGCGACGCTGCCTCAGCCCGACCCAAGCCGCCGACAGCGCGCTGATGATGCCCGCCGCGAGGCAATATCCCGCGATCATCCACGGATCGCCGCCATTGCGCTGCAAGAGCCATGTCGCGACGATCGGGCTGATGCCGCTCGCGAAGATGCCCGAGAACTGATACACGAACGATATGCCCGAATAGCGCACCTTCGCATCGAAGAGCTCGGAGAAGAGCGCAGCTTCCGGACCATAGATCGATGCATACACGACGCCCAGCGGAATCACGACCGCGAGCCACGCGAGCATCGTATTGCCGCCGCTGTTCTTCATCAGCCAGAAGCCGAAGAACGCGGAGAGTCCCGTCGCGAGCGAGCCCCAGAAGTAGATGCGCGCACGTCCGACGCGATCCGAAAGGCGCCCGAAGAACGGAATCGTGAAGATCATCACGAACGCGGCGACCATCACGCCGAGCAGCGCATCGGTGCGTTGCAGATGCAGCGTCCCCGTGAGATAAGAAATCGAGAACACGCCGAACACATTGAAGAACACGCCGTCGATGAAACGCGCGCCCATGCCCGCGATCGTGTTGCCGGGATACTTCGAAATCACTTCGAGGATAGGCATGCGCACTTCGCTGCCCGTCTTCTGGATGCGCGCGAATTCCGGCGTTTCCATCACGTTCAGGCGGATATACATGCCGATGACCACGAGCGCGAACGACAGGAAAAACGCGACGCGCCAGCCCCATGCAAGGAACTGCGCATCGGTCAGCGTAAGCGACAGGCCGGCGACGACACCCGACGACAGACACAGCCCGAGCGCGAGGCCGATCTGCGGAATGCTCGCGTAAAAGCCGCGCTTGTTCTCGGGCGCGTATTCGAAGGCCATCAGCACCGCGCCGCCCCATTCGCCGCCGAGACCGATGCCTTGCAGCACGCGCAGAAACAGCAGCAGCGAAGGCGCCCAGATGCCGATCTGCGCATACGTTGGCACCATGCCGATCAATACCGTCGCGACGCCCATGATCGTCAGCGTCATCACGAGCATGCTCTTTCTGCCGACGCGGTCACCGAAGTGGCCGAAGATCACGCCGCCCAATGGCCGGCTCAGAAAGCCGACGGCGAACGTGCCGTAGGCGAGCATCGTCGAGATGAGCGGATCGCTGTTCGGGAAATACAGCTTGTTGAAGACGATGCCGGCGACCACGCCGTATAGAAAAAAATCGTACCACTCGATCGTCGCGCCGATCAGGCTGGCGACGACGACCTTTCTCATCTGCTTGCCATCGGTTCGGGGCAGTGCGTTCATGGTTGTCTCCTGATGTGTGTGAGACTTGTGCTCAGTCTCTCTGGCCTGCGTGGGCCACGGGTTTTGCCACAACTGCTTCGGGTGCGTCTTCCACGCGCGCGACGTGCTGATAGCGCCGGTCTTCGAGAATCATGTAGGCGGCTTTCTCCGCGATCATGATGACGGGAGCGTTCGTGTTGCCCGACACCAGCTCCGGCATGATCGACGCATCGACCACGCGCAGGCGTCCGATGCCGCGCAGCTTCAGGCGTTCGTCGACGACCGCGAGCGCGTCGCTGCCCATCTTGCAGGTGCCCGCCGGGTGATAGATCGACTGACTGAACTTGCGCGCGAC
The DNA here is from genome assembly GCF_046030135.1 of Caballeronia jiangsuensis. Lineage (NCBI taxonomy): Bacteria > Pseudomonadati > Pseudomonadota > Betaproteobacteria > Burkholderiales > Burkholderiaceae > Caballeronia > Caballeronia jiangsuensis. The sequence goes on along the minus strand of NZ_JAQQDB010000008.1, from coordinate 26,807 downwards.
ATCGAGCAGCTCGGCATCCGTCCGATACTGCGAACCGGGAATGAACTCCGACACGATGTGCTTCGCGAGCGACGGCGCGGCGGCAATGCGGCGCGCCACCTTGATGCCGCCGATCACGACGGGATGATCGCGTTCGTCGGAAAGATAGTTCGCGTGAATCGCCGGATAGTTCAGCGGATCGTTCGAGCGGATCTCGACGCTGCCGCGGCTGTGCGGCCGCAACTGACACACCGACGACGTGAACGCCGAGAACGGATGCGCGCCCTGGCCGGGTTTGTCGGCGGAAAGGGGCTGCATGTGAAACTGGATGTCGGGACGCGCGACGTCCGGCGACGAGCGCGTGAAGATCGCGACCTGACTCGCCGCGAGCGTGAGCGGCCCGGTGCGTGATAGCGCGTATTGCAGGCCGATCAGCGCCTTCTTCAGTGGATTGTTGACCTCGTCGTTGAGCGTGCGCTCGCGCGTCTTGAAGACGAGCCGCACTTGCAGATGATCCTGGAGATTGCGGCCGACGCCGGGCAGCTCGTGTCTCACCTGCACGCCCGCGTTGTTCAGCACCCTCGCGGGACCGACGCCCGAGTTCTGCAGAATCTGCGGCGAGCCGATCGCGCCGGCCGCGAGAATCACTTCGACGCGCGCACGAACCGTCTTCACGACGCCTTCATGCACGTACTCGATGCCCGTCGCTTCCTTGCCGTTGAACAGCACCTTGCGGGTCTGCGCACGCGTCTGCACGATGAGATTGCGGCGATCGCGCACCGGCTTGAGAAAGCCCTTCGCGGTGCTCCAGCGAAGACCCTTAAAAGCGGTCTGCTGAAAATAGCCGACGCCTTCCTGCGTCGCGCCGTTGTAGTCCGTGTTGAACGGGATGCCGATCTCCTGCGCCGCCGCGATGAAGTGATCCGCGATCGGGCGACGCAAACGCAGGTCCGATACCTTCAAGGGACCGCCCGCGCCGTGATACTCGCTCGCGCCGTGCTCCTGATCTTCCGACTTCTTGAAGTAGGGCAGCACGTCCCTATAACTCCATCCGGCGTTGCCGAGCTCGGCCCAGCGGTCGTAGTCTTCACGCTGGCCGCGCACATAGAGCAGCCCGTTGAGCGAGCTGGAGCCGCCGAGCACCTTGCCGCGCGGCCAGTCGATGCTGCGTCCGGCGACGGCATCGTCCGCTTCGGTGCGATAACACCAGTCGAGCTCGGGATCGTGCATCGTCTTGAAGTAGCCGACGGGGATATGAATCCACGGGCTCTTGTCTGGGCCGCCCGCTTCGAGCAACATGACGACGTTGGACGGGTCGGCGCTCAGACGGTTGGCCAGCACGCAACCCGCTGAGCCCGCACCGACGATGACGTAATCGACTTCCTGCTGCATGACACCTGTCTCCTGAAGTCTTCTTTTGGAACGAATCGTTTCGTTTGCGTTTCGTTCAATGTGGAAGAAGCGGGCAAGGAAGCCAAGAGAAAAGCGCGGAAGCTCGCGAAAGTGAAACGGAAAATGCGAAATCCGATTCAGAAACAGGAGGGCGATTCGGGTTGTCCCTGAGATTGATTCGCCATCCGAAATATCGATGCTGCGGCGCGTCAGAAGGTCGCCGTGAGATCGGCGGCGGCTTCCTGAAGACGCGGCACGAAGGTCAGCGCGCGCGACAAGGCCATGCGCGACACCGGACCATGCACGGCGATGGCCGCGATGCATTTGCCGCGCGAATCGAACACCGGCACGGCGACGCACGCGATGCCCAGCACGAACTCCTCGTTATCGACGGCGATGCCCTTGTGCGCGATGCGATCCAGTTCCGCTTCGAGCAGGTTCGGATCGTCGAGGGTATTGGGCGTGAAGCGTTCGAGCCGCATCGCGCGGATGAGCGCGGCGCGTTCGTCGCGCGGCATCGTCGAAAGAAGCAGTTTGCCGCTCGCGCTGCAATGCGCGGGCACGTGCGAGCCGGGCTTGAGTTCGAGCCGCAGCGCCCACGGCGATTCGCAGCGGTCGAGATAGAGCACCTGCGTGTCGTGCAGCGTGCTCAGATTGCAGGTCTCGCCGAGATCGGCGACGAGACGCTCCAGAATCGCGTGGCGCTGACGCCTGGCGCCGCTGTGCATCATCACGTCGACGCCGAGCCGTTCGAGGCGCGGGCCGATCACGTACGCATTCTTTTGTCCCGGCTCACGCGCGACGAAGCCGCCCGCTTCGAGCGATTGCAACATGCGATGCAGCGAGGCCTTCGGCTGCCCGATGATGTTCGCGAGTTCCGCGAGCGACAGCGCGCCCTTCGCCGCGACGAGATGTTCGAGCACGCTGAACGCGCGCAGCGTAGGCGTGTCCGTGCGCGCGGCGTGGTCGATGAGCGCCGCGCTTTCCGTCGATTCAGGTTGAACGAAGGCTTCGGTATCGGCTCGCGTATCCATGATGCGCACTCACGCCGTCTGATGCCGCGCGGCCTGCGCCTGCACGCAGGTCACGGCGATCACGTGATAGATATCGTCGGCGCTGCAGCCGCGCGACAGATCGTTGGCGGGTTTGGCAAGCCCTTGCAGCAAGGGCCCGATGGCCTTCGCTCCGCCGATGCGTTCCGCGAGCTTGTAGCCGATGTTGCCCGCTTCGAGACTCGGGAAGATCAGCGTATTCGCGTGGCCTTCGATCTGCGAGTGATGCACCTTGCGCATCGCGATCTCCGCGACGATCGCGGCATCGAGCTGCACGTCGCCGTCGATGGCGAGGCCGGGGCGCGCTTCCTTCACGCGCCGCGTCGCATCGATAACCTTGTCGACGGCTGCATGGTGTGCGCTGCCGCTCGTCGAGAACGAGAGCATCGCGACGCGCGCATCTTCCATCAGGAGGCTGCGCGCGCTGTCGGCGGCGGCCAGCGCGATTTCGGCGAGTTGCTCCGCATTCGGCTCGACGACGAGCGCGCAATCGGAAAAGATGAGGCCGCCTTTCATCGTATGGAAAGGCTCGCACAGCATCATGAGAAAGAAACTCGAAACAAGCTTGAACGAAGGCCGCACGCCGATGATCTGTATCGCGTTGCGCACGACGTCCGCCGTCGTGTTGACCGCGCCGGACACGGAGCCGTCCGCCTCGCCCGTGCGCACCATCAGGTTCGCGAAGCAGAGCGGATCGAGCACGGCGGCGCGCGCCTGATCGGGCGTCATGCCTTTCTTCTCGCGCAGCGCGAAGAGTTCTTGTGCAAAGCGTTCGGTATGTGATGAATGAGAAGGATCGATCACGTCGATGCCTTCGAGATCGATGCCCGCGCCATCCGCGACCTGAAACGCACGCGCTCGCGCGCCCACGAGCACGATGCGCGCGATGCCTTCCTTGTGCGCGCGTTCCGCCGCCTGAAGCACGCGCGTGTCTTCGGCTTCGGAGAGAACGATGCGCATCGGCAGGTCGCGAGCCTGATCGATGATGCGATGCATGGCTTTCATGTCGGGCTCACTGTCATGGGTAAGAAAACGCCGCTCCGGGCGCGGAGCGGCGTGGCGCAGGACTTAGACGTAGTCCTTGTACTTGTCGAGCGTGCGCACCGGCTTGGAGAGCGCGTCGCGGCGGAACGGATCGCCGAGTTCGCGCGTGCACATGATCTCGATGATCGTCGTCTTGCCGTGATTCATCTGCAGATCGATGGCCTTCTTCAGCGCCGGGCCGACATCCTCCAGCTTGTCGACGACGATGCCTTCCGCGCCCATCGCCTTCGCGATCTCGGCGAAGCTCTGGTTGTCGAGCTCGCCCGCAACGAAGCGGCGATTGTAGAAGTCCACCTGATTCTTCTTCTCCGCGCCCCACTGACGGTTATGGAACACGACAGCCGTCACCGGAATGTTATGGCGCACGCAGGTCATGGTTTCCATCAGGCTCATGCCCCAGGCGCCATCGCCTGCATACGAGACGGCCGGACGATGCGGGGCCGCAACCTTCGCGCCGATGATCGTCGGGAACGCATAGCCGCAATTGCCCCAGCTCATCGCCGCGAAGAAGCTGCGCGGCTTGTTGAAGCGCAGATAGCTGTTGGCGACCGAGTTGATGTTGCCGATATCGGTCGACACCATCACGTCTTCCGGCATAGCCTTTTCGAGTTCGCGCAACACCTGACGCGGATGCAGATACTGGCCGCCGCTGAAGGGCTTCTCGTTCTTCTGCTCTTCGATCATGTCGAGGCTGTACGGATCGCGCTCGTGCGTCCAATCGTCGAGTTCTTTCTCCCATGCGGCCTTTTCCGTGGCGATGGTCTTCGCGCGGGCGTCCTTCGTCGCATCGCAATCGAGCTTGCGATCCGCGAGCCGTTGCGTGAGCGCGATGGCCGTGGCTTTCGCATCGCCGCAAATACCGACGGAAATCTTCTTCACGAGGCCGAGCATCTTGTGGTCCGCGTCGATCTGGATGACCTTCGCTTCCTTCGGCCAGTAGTCGAGGCCGTGCTGCGGCAACGTGCCGAACGGTCCGAGCCGCGAGCCGAGTGCGATCACGACATCGGCCTGAGAGAGCAGCTTCATCGCGGCCTTCGAGCCTTGGTAACCGAGCGGGCCGCACCACAGCGGATGATTCGCCGGGAACGAGTCGTTGTGCAGATAGCTGTTGACCACCGGCGCGCCGAGACGCTCGGCAAGCGCCTTGCATTCCTCGATGGCATCGGACATCACCACGCCGCCGCCCGAGATGATGACGGGGAACTTCGCTTCGGCGAGCAGATCGGCGGCTTCGTTCAGGCTCTGATCGCCGCCGGGGCCGCGATCGAGACGCTGCGGCTTCGGAATCTCGACCTTGACCTGGCCGTAGAAGTAGTCGCGCGGAATGTTGAGTTGCGTCGGGCCCATCTCCGACATCGCGCGGTCGAAGCAGCGTGCCGTGAACTCGGCCATGCGCGCCGGGTGCGTCACGTGGCCCTGATACTTCGTGAATTCCTGGAACATCGGCAATTGCTTCGCTTCCTGGAAGCCGCCGAGACCGATGCCCATCGTGCCAGCTTCCGGCGTGACGATCACGACCGGGCTGTGCGCCCAGTACGCCGCCGCGATTGCCGTCACGCAATTGCTGATGCCCGGGCCGTTCTGACCGATCACGACGCCGTGACGGCCCGACACGCGCGAATAGCCGTCGGCCATGTGGCCCGCGCCCTGTTCATGCACGACCGGGATCAGGCGGATGCCGGCGGGCGCGAAGATGTCCATCGCGTCCATGAAGGCCGAACCCATGATGCCGAACATCTCGGTCACGCCGTTGGCGGCGAGCGTTTCGACGAATGCTTCGGAAGGGGTCATCGACTGCGGACCGGCGGGCGCCGCGCTGGTGGCGGCGAGAGTGGTCTGGGAAGGACGGGCTTGGTCGTGCTCGCTCATGAGTGTCTCCGGGTGAAATAAATCGGAACGTTTGGTTCCGGAATATGTATCGTGAAGACATCGTAGGACGAGCCGATTTCGGCGTCAACCAGTTTTTCAATTAAATGGAATGTTTTGTCTCTAAAAAATTCGGAATTTTTAGCGATGATGAGCGGGAGGCGCCGCCGGGGCCCGCGCGGCGGGCGTCTCGGCGGGAGAGTGGACTAGCGCGCTGCGGGGCGCTGGCGCGCCATGAGCGTCAGTCCATCGGAGGAATCGATGAGCGTTGCGAGCTTCACGGCGGTCTCGCGCAACTGCGGAACCGCCTGGAGCAGGTCGTTGAGATTGGCGCGGGCGGTCGGGGCGTGCGCGGCGAGGCACGCGAGCACGCGTCCGGTCGCGGCATCGGTGATGGGCACCGCGACGGCCACCATCCCCAGCACGAACTCCTCGTTGTCGATGCCGATGCCACGCGCGGCGAGCCGGTCGAGCTCGGCTTCGAGCAGCGTGCGATCGGTCAGCGTGCGATGCGTTTTCTTCGTGAGGGTGAGGCGACCGAGGATCTGGCGACGCTCGGCGAGCGGCATCTGCGAGAGAAACAGCTTGCCGCTCGCGGTGCAATGCAGCGGCACCCGCATGCCGGCCTGCATATGCAGGCGCAGCGGTTCGGCCGTCTCGACGCGCTCGATATAGAGGACCGTATCGCCATCGAGCGCGGTGAGATTGCAGCTTTCGCCGATGACGTCGACGAGCGAGCGCAGGATCGAACGGCAGGCGCGCGTGAACGAGTTGTTGGCGAGCGTGGCGAGCGCGAGTTGGGCGGCGCGGGGTCCGAGCGCGATACCACGGTCGGTGCCGCGCGAGTCGGGCATATGCGTGACATAGCCCTGCGCTTCGAGCGAATCGATCAGTCGCAGCAAGGTCGCCTTGGGAATGCGCACGCGCGCCGCGAGTTGCGACAGCGTGTAAGCGTGACCGGCCGCAGCCAGTTGTTCGAGCACGGCGAGCGGACGGAGCGTGCGCGATTCATCGCCGGCATGCTCGGCAGAATCGAGATGTGTGACGTTGCGCATGGGCCGGAAACGGAACGTTTGGTTTCGAATTACGGCTACTTTACGCGCGTGTCCCGTCGCCGCGCCACAATTTTCGGAATGCCGGGTTGCGTTTTTATTTCTTGGAGAGCCTGTTCAGCCGAACGTCTTGCCCAGCTCCGCGGCGGCTTCCTTGAGACGAGGGACCATTTCCAGCGCCCGCGAGAGCGGCGTGCGCGACACCGGCGCGTGAACCGCGATCGCCGCGATGCATGTGCCGCCCGCATCGGCGATGGGCGCCGCCGCGCACACGATGCCCTGCACGAACTCCTCGTTGTCGATCGCGACGCCCTTCTTCGCGATGCGGTCGAGTTCCGCTTCGAGCATCTCCGTGTCGGTGATCGTGTTGGCGGTGTAGCGCTCCAACTTCATTGCGCGCACGAGCGCATTGCGTTCGTCGCGCGGCTGAAGCGCGAGCAGCAGCTTGCCGCTCGCGCTGCACCAGACGGGCACGTGCGAACCGGGCTTCAGATCGAGCCGCAGCGGCCACGGCGCTTCCACGCGGTCGAGATAGAGCACTTCGTTCTCGTGCAGCATCGTGAGATTGCAGGTTTCGCCGAGATCGGAGACGAGCCGCGTGAGGATCGCGTGCCGCAGCCGTCGCGCGCCCGCGTGCGTCATCACATTGAGGCCGAGTTGCGCGAGGCGCGGGCCGACCACATAAGCGTTCTTGTCGCCGGGCTCGCGAATCACGAGTCCGCCCGCTTCCAGCGACGCGAGCATGCGGTGCAGCGAAGGCTTCGGCATACCCATGTCGTCGGCCATGTCCGTCAGCGACACGGGGCTGCCCGCCTGAACCAGGTATTCCAGCAACGCGAAGGCGCGCAGCGTGGGCGTGTCGGGCTTGTCCATCGGCATGGTTTCCATGTGAATTCGTTCGACATTATTTTAAATGAGGTGCCGATCGGCGCCGTATAGGCCGTTTGGATAAAAATAAACGAAATGAATTGTTCCGAAAAAAGATAGTTGATATGCTGGAGCCTCTGTCACGGGAGACGAAGCCTCATGATGCGCGACACATGGTTGGACGAGCCGGACCGGAAAGTGTCCGTGCGCACGCTTTTCGGCATCGATACGGACTTGCAAGTGCCGGCGTTCAGCACGCGCGATCCGCACGTTCCGGAAATCGACGAGGCGTATCGCTTCAATCCCGAGGTCACGCTGGCGATTCTCGCAGGCTTCGCGTGCAACCGGCGCGTGATGGTGCAGGGTCTGCACGGCACCGGAAAATCGACGCATATCGAGCAGGTGGCGGCGCGGCTCAACTGGCCGTGCATGCGCGTGAATCTGGATGGCCACGTGAGCCGGCTCGATCTCGTCGGCAAGGATGCAATCGTCGTACGTGATGACGTGCAGGTCACCGAGTTTCAGGAAGGTATCGTGCCGTGGGCGCTGCAACGGCCGGTGGCCCTCGTGTTCGATGAATACGACGCCGGCCGCCCCGATGTGATGTTCGTGATTCAGCGCATTCTGGAACGCGACGGCAGTTTCACGCTGCTCGACCAGAATCGCGTGATTCAGCCGCATCGATTTTTTCGCCTGTTCGCGACGACCAATACGATCGGCCTCGGCAATCTGAACGGCATGTATCACGGCACGCAGATGTTGAATCACGCGCAGATCGATCGCTGGAACGTGGTCGCAACGTTGAACTACCTTTCGCGCGAAGAAGAGGCGCGCATCGTGCTCGCGCGCGTGCCGCATCTGGATGACGACGCGGGCCGGGCGCTCGTCGATTCGATGGTGAGCATGGCCGGACTCACGCGGCGCGGCTTCGCGGCGGGCGATCTGTCGACGTTGATGTCGCCGCGCACTGTCATCAACTGGGCCGAGAACTGCGAGGTTTTTCACGACGTGAAGCTGGCGCTGCGTCTCACGTTCCTGAACAAGTGCGACGAAGCGGAACGGCCCATCGTCGCGGAATATTTTCAGCGCGCGTTCGGCGATGAGCTGAACACGCTATCGCAGTGGCACGACGAGTCGGCGAAATGAACGGGCCGCGTGAACTCGCGCGACGCGATGCGTTATGCGCGGCCACCGTGCGCGCTTTGACGGGCGATGAAGCGCTGCACTATCGCGGCGGCAAGCTGTACCGTCACTTGCGGCCGGTGCCGTTGCATGCGCCGCATTTGCGCGGCGAACGCAGGGACGATGAAGGCCTGGATTCGACACGCGGCGCCGCCGATGCGTCCGCGTTGCGCATCGCGTATTCGGACGCCGCGCTGCATCGGGACATGACGCCTGATGAGCCGGTCGAACGCATGGTCTTCGACATGCTGGAGCAGTTGCGTTGCGAAGCGTGCGTGCCTGCGGGCATGGAAGGCGTGAGGCGCAATGTGCGGCATCGTTTCGACGCCTGGTCGCACGCGTGTCATGAGACGGGTTTGCTCGACAGCGATATCGGCCTGTTGATCTACACCGTCGCGCAGATGGCCGAATCGCGTTTGTCCGGGCGCGCCGTGTTCGAAGCGACCGAGGGCATCATCGAAGCCACGCGTGCGGCGCTCGCGCCATCGCTCGGACATGCGCTTGCGGGCATGCGGCGGCATCGCGCGGATCAACGCGCTTATGCGGTTCATGCGCTCGCCATCGCGCGGAACATTGGCGAAATGATTCGCGACGTGCAGCACGCGTTCGTCGAAAGCAACCCTTCATCCGACGATGACAAGCAAGAGGCCGCGCGCACGATGCTCGGCGCGTGGTTCGACATCGACGATGAAGAAGGCAGCATCGAACGGCTCGCGCTTGCCGCGAGTGGCGATAGCAGCGCGCGTGAAGCGTCGGGCGAGCACTATCGCGTGTTCAGCACGCGCTATGACAAGACCATTCGCCCGGCGACGCTGATTCGCGCCGCGTTGCTGCGTGAATATCGCGAACGTCTCGACGATCTGATCGCCGCGCGGCATATCAACGTGCCGCGTCTCGCGCGCATGTTGCAGACGGCGCTCACCGTGCCGCGTCGCGACGGGTGGTCGTTCGGCGAAGAAGAAGGGCGTATCGACGGGCGTCGGCTCGCGCAAGTGGTGGCATCGCCGAATGAGCGGCGCGTCTTCAGACGCGAGCGCGAACGTCCGCACGCGGATTGCGCGGTGAGTTTTCTGATCGATTGCTCGGGCTCGATGAAGGCGAGCATCGAGCCTGTCGCCGTGATGATCGACGTGCTCGTGCGCGCGCTCGGCATGGCGGGCGTTTCGACCGAAGTGCTCGGCTTCACGACCGGCGCATGGAACGGCGGCCGCGCGAAGCTCGACTGGCTCGCGAAGGGCAGGCCGAAGTATCCGGGCCGGCTCAACGAAGCGTGCAACATGATCTTCAAGGAAGGCGATGCGAGCTGGCGTGCTGCACGCGGCGACATCGCGGCGCTGTTCAAAGCCGATCTCTTTCGCGAGGGCATCGACGGCGAAGCGGTGGAATGGGCGTGTTCGCGGCTCGTCGCGCGTGGCGAAGCGCGGCGCATCGTCGTCGTGATATCGGATGGCAGCCCGATGGACAGCGCAACCGCGCAGGCCAACGATCCGAACTATCTCGATCAGCATTTGCGGGAAGTCGTCGCGCAGCACGAAGATGCGCGCACAGTTGAAGTGCTCGGGCTTGGCGTCGGGCTCGATCTCAGCCCGTATTATCGGCATCACTTCGCGGTCGATCTGTCCGTGCCGCCGGATATGACCTTATTCGCGAAGCTCGCTGCATGGCTCGGTGCGCGGCGCAGACACAGCACTTAGCGCGCGATGAATGTCGTCGGATGCGAAGAGACCGATAAACACGATACGAGTCTCTTCGACATCAGCGCATCGCGTGATGTGCCAGCGCTTGCCGACGACATGAATCTCCGCACAGGTGCCATCCTGAAGCCGCACAAAGCCTTTAGCGCGCAAGAGCCGATCGCTGAACGACGCGCATGCGGCCTTGAGTTGCCGGCGGTCAAAGCGCTCATCCGAGCGAAACGTGACGCTGCGCAGATCGGCGGGAAGATAATGCGATAACGTGAATGCACGCGGTGCGATGCGTTCGCGCAATGATGGTTCATCGCTGAAGAAAAGCGTATTCGGCACCTTGCCGCGATCGGCTTCGAACAGGATGCGCGTATGCGCGATCTCCATCAAGCGCGCACGCACGGCGCATAGATCATCGGCGGAAGTCAGATCGGTCTTCGTCAGCACAATGGAACTCGCGCCTTCGATCTGCCGCCGCGCGATATCGCCGATATACGCATCGGCGAGCGTCTCTTCGATGCGCTCCGCATCCACCGCAACCACGATGCCCTGAAGCCGGAACGCGCGATCGAGCATGCCCACCTGCGCGATGCGCACCGGGTCCGACACGCCGCTCGCTTCGATCACGAGCAGATCGGGCCGCAACTCACGCGCGCTGATATCGATCAGCGTCTCCATCAGCTTGCCGCCGATCGAGCAGCACACGCAGCCGTTCTCCAGCCCGATCACATCGTCGCTACGCTCGCGGATCAGCGCCGCATCGATATTGACTGAACCGAAATCGTTGACGAGCACGGTGATGCGCCTGCCATCGGTGTTGGTCAGCAGCGCGTTGATCATCGTGGTCTTGCCCGCGCCGAGATAGCCGCCGATGACGGCAAGAGGAATCGGCGTCATCATGCAGGCGCCTGATGTGCGCGGCCGCCGAGAATGGTGCCCCACACGCGCAGTTGGCCGAGGCGCTCCGACGGCACCTCGCTCGGGTCTTCATCGAGCACGGCGAAATCCGCGAACTTGCCGATCTCGATGCTGCCGATGACGTCGTCCATGCCGATCGTGAAGGCAGCACCGAGCGTGATCGCGCGCAGCGCATCGGCGACGCTCAGCCGCTCCGCTTCGCCCAGCACGCGCCCGGATGCGGTCTGACGTTGCACGGCGCACCACGCGGTGAAAAGCGGATTGAGCTGCGTGATCGGCGCATCCGAATGCAGACCGAACGTGATGCCGAGTTCGCTTGCCGTGCCTGCGGCGTCCATGCGGTTTGCGCGGTCGGCGCCCATCGTCTGCGTGTAGTGCGCGTCGCCCCAATAGTAGATGTGATTCGAGAAGAAGTTCACGCAAATGCCGAGCCGTGCGGCGCGTTCGAGTTGTCGTCGGTCGGCCATCTGACAATGCTGCAACGTGTGCCGATGATCCGATCGCGGATGCCGGTTCAGGATCGTTTCGATTGCATCCAGCACGAGTTCGGTGGCTTCATCGCCATTCGTGTGGATGTGCAGTTGCAGCCCTGCCAGATGGAACGGCAGGAACGTTTCGACGAACTGCTCCGGCGGAATCAGCCATAAGCCGTTGGGCCGTCCGTTCACGTATCCCGGCCAGCGCAGGCGTGCGGTAAAGCCCTGGATCGAGCCATCGACGATGAATTTCACCGGCCCGAAACGCAGCTTGTCCGAGTTGAGCTTCACGGCTTCCAGCACGCGATCGGGTCCGCCTTCGGGATTGCGTTGCGGCCCGAATGCGGGCACGAGACGAATCGGAAAGCGCGTGTCGCGCGTGACTTCGACGAGATTGCGCATGCCCTTGTCGGACAGATCGTTGAGCAGGTCGGTGGCCGTCGTCACGCCGGCGAGTTGCGCGACCTTGCCGAAAGCGCGGATCGCGTCGGGGTTGTCGCTGGCCGACAGCGACAGCTTCGCACCGATCACGCGATACACCGGGAACATCGCCGCGAACTCCTGCAATTCGCCCGTGAGCTGGCCGCTCTCGTCTTTCACGATGCCATCGACGTCGGTGTCTTCATCAATGCCGGCGAGTTCGAGCATCGGCGAATTCACGTTCATCAGATGCACGCTCGCATGCAGGATCGCGATGGGACGCGTCGCCGATACGCGTTCGAGCTGCGTCACCGTCAGACGCTCACTGCCGAAGAAGATCGGATCGAAGCCCCATGCGAGCAGCGGCGCATCGGCATCATCGAGTTGACGCTCGGCTTCCCGCAATCGCGCGATCACCGCATCGAGCGATTGCAGGCCGGGCCAGCGCGTGCCATCGGGTCCGCGCCGCTCGTAATAGCCGACATAGACCGCGCTCCACATCGCGCCTTCCATCAGATGCGAATGGCCTTCTACGAGACCGGGCATCAGCACCTTGTCGCTGAAGCTCGTGTCCGGTTCTGCGTCGATCCATTGGCGCATGTCGTCGCGCGTGCCGACCGAGAGGATCTTGCCGTCGCGGATCGCCACGTGCGTCGCGACGGGCTGACGCGGATTCATCGTCAAAATCTTGCGTGCCACAAGCACTTTTACTGCGTTGTCGTCGGTTCGATTCATGAGTCGTTCGAGTGGATCAGGTCAGCGTGAACATGCTTGCGTCCCGCGCTCGGATTGGCGAGAAACACGACGAGCACATTCACCGCGAGACAGATGAGGCCGATATTGATTCCGGCGATATCGACATGGAACACATACAGGACGACCGCAAGCAACTGGCCCACGAGCAGCCCCGATGCGATCGCGCGTGCACCCACGCGCAGCCCGAGCACGATCGCGATCACGCCGGGGAAATACTGCGTGACGCCGTAGTACGTCATGTTGATGAGCGTGAGCATGAGGTTCGGCGTCGCGAGCGTCATGCCGATGGAAAGCAGCAGATAAACGCCGATCACCACTTTGGCGCTGGCCTTCTGACGTGTCTCCGGCATGTTCGGCAACAGATTGCGCGTGACCACAGGCCCGATCGCGAGACAGATGCCCGCGAGCACGAGCAGACCCGAAAGCGACGCGCCCGCCGCGACCAGGCCCACGAGCCACGGTGGCAACAGATGCACGACAGCGGTGAAGAACGCCTCGTTGGGCGAGGCGAGCGGCACGTTCTGCGCGATTGCGTAGTACGACGCGACCACGAGGAACGGGTACATCAGCATGTAGAGCGGCATCACCACTTGCGAGCGGCGAATCGTGTTCGCGCTTTTCGCGGTGAAGAAGTTCTGGATCGCAAACGGCATCACGTAGAAGCCGAGCGACTGGAACAGCATCGTGCTCATCGAGAACGTGAGTTGATGCGCGGACATCGCGTTCGATACGTGCTGGCTCGCGGCCCTGAACACCGGTTCGACGCCCGCCTCCCACGCAACCGCAATGCCTGTGATGACGATCGCCGCGACCATCAGGATGTCCTTCAGAATGGCGATATACGCCGATGCCCGCACGCCTGCGATCGCGATATACGCGAACGCGAGCAGCGCGGAGATCATGATGAGGAGCACCGGATTCAGGTTCCAGCCGAGACCCTTGAGCGCGGCGACGAGTCCGGTGAACTGCAACTGGCCCCACGGCAGCAGAAAGATCAGCGCGGAAATCGCGACGATCAGTTCGAGCGCGCGGCTTCCGAAATGCCCCTTGAACAGATCGGGCAGCGTGATCGCGTTATAGCGCTTGCCCGCTTCCCAGATTTTCGGGCCGACGAAATAGCCGATCGGATAGGCAAGCAGGATATAGCCGAGAAACCAGACGCCATACGTCGGGCCCTTCGCATAGATGCCGCCTGGAAAGCCGACCATCGTGCCGATGCTGTAGATCTCGCCCGCCGCGAGAAAGAACACGAGCCACGCGCCGAACTGACGCGACGCGACAAAGAAGTCGTGCACGCTTTGCGAGCCGCGCCCCTTGCCCGCACGCAGCGCGAGCCACAACGACAGCGCGATGAAGCCCAGAAATACCGTGGAAGCCATGCCGATGTCTCCTTATGCGCCGTGCGCTTCGCGCTGTTCCGTTTTTTTGTCGAACAAAACCCAGCAAAGCTGGAGACACACCGACGTCAGCACGAACCAGCCGAAAATCCATGCATAAATAAACGGAACGCCGAGCACGTAGAAATCGTTCGACGCAGCCCACGGCAACAAGCCGATGACCCCGACAAACGGCAAACCGATTCCGATCAGGAACTTGAGCATGGACCACTCCGTATGATCATTGGCCCGCGCGAGGCATTCCATGCGCGAGAGAAAGAGGATTCGGCCCAGTATGACCAGACAAAAATGGCCGGTCGTAGTACCAGAAAGGACCAATCGCTGGGGCCAGCGCCGCGAGCATCGGCCCAGGTGGAGAGCGTCCTGGCACTAACGATGATTCCGGCGTGGCTCTAAGCGGGGCGTGAAGTTCGGTGCAGTATGAGGGTACTTTCCAAGGAGTTATCGGTGGCTACTCTCGATTACGTTGCGCCGGCCCTTCGAGGCGCGTGCGCCCCATACGATCCGCTCTACGACCCGCTGGTTTCGCCCATCGGCCGCCAGGCGATGGACTATGCGCCGACCTACTGGGTCGCGACCGCCGGCGAGCCGCCCGAAGACGACGGACCTTTGCCCGGCGACGCCGACGTCGATGTGCTGATCGTCGGCGCGGGATTCACCGGCCTTTCCACAGCGCTCTTTCTGGCGCGGGAGCATGGCATCCGCGCTACCGTCGTCGATGCCAACCGCACCGCGTGGGGCTGCACGAGCCGCAACGGCGGGCAGGGGCAGAACGCGAGCGGCCGTCTCTACCGCTCGCAATGGATCGAGCGATGGGGCAAGCAGACGGCGCTCAAGCTCGACGCGGAAATCCGCGAAGGCTTCGATACCTTCAAGAAGCTGATCGGCGAATTCGCGTGCGATCCGCAGCCGGGCGGGCATCTGTATATCGCGCATCGGGCGCGAAAAATGGATTTTCTGACGAATGAATGCAAGGTGATGCGCGATGTCTTCGGCTACGACGCGCGCATGCTGAGCGCGAAGGAAGTCGCGCAATCGTATGTCGATGACCGCGAAAATTGTGGTGCGCTGCACGAACCCGATGGCATCGGCGTGCATCCGCTCAAGCTCGCTTTCGGTTATATGCGCATGGCGCGCTCGCTCGGCGTGAAGGTGCATACGAGCACGCCCGTGGTCGATGTAGAGACGATTCGCGGCGTGCATCACGTGCGCACGCCGCGCGGCGTGATTCGCGCAAAGGCGGTTGCGTTCGCGACCGGCGGCTATACGCGCAACGACATGCATCGCACGCTGTCCGCGAAAATCATGCCGATTCTTTCGAACTCGCTCGTCACGCGGCCGCTCACGCAGGAAGAAATCGCATCGACCAACTTCCGCACGCATGAGGTCATCACCGATACGCGCACGCTGCGCTTTTACTATCGCTTGCTGCCGGACAATCGCGTGCAGATCGGCAGCCGCAGCGCGATCACGGGAGCGGATGCCGCGAACCCGCGGCACATGGACGTGCTCATCGAAGGCCTGCATCGCAAATTCCCTTCGTTGAAGGGCATTCGCATCGATTATTCGTGGTGGGGCTGGGTCGATGTGAGTCACGACATGATGCCGCGCGTCGCGCAGCCCGATCCGCAGGAAAGCATCTTTTATGCGGTCGGATACGGCGGCAACGGCGTGTCGTTTTCCGCGCATGCGGGGCGGCGCATGGCCGAGCGCGTCGCGGGCAAATGGCAGCACAGCCGCGACGATCTGCCGATCTACGACTCCGCGCTCGAATATCCGAACGTGATGGGCATGGTGCGATGGAAAGGTTTCGCGCCGTTCCGCCGCGTCGGTCAACGATTCCTCTATCACAAGTATCTGGCGCAGGACGAGAAGTGCTGAGTCCCGCCGAACCCTTTCGCAACGCACTGAAAATATCGACATGAGCACTCAAACGAATCAGGATTACATTCGGCTGCTGGAGACATTCAACGATGCGTGGAATCGCCACGACATCGATGCATTGATGAACTGCATGGCTGAAGAATGCGTCTTTCACGGCGTGGCCGGACCCGATGCGCTCGGCCGCACCTTCAAGGGCCGCGACGAGGTCCGCAAGGGCTTCGCGCTCGCGTGGGAAACCTTCCCCGACGCATCGTGGAAAGAGGGCGAGCATTTCGTGAGCGGCGAGCGCGGCGTATCGGAATCGACGTTTCGCGGCACGAAAGCGGACGGCTCGCGCGTCGAGGCCCGCATGGTGGATGTCTTCACCTTCAGCGACGGCAGGATCGCCGTGAAGAACGCGTATCGCAAGGACCGCCCGGCGCTTTGAAGAAAGAGGGAGACCGGCATCGCATGACTGAATGAATGAATGACTCGACTCGCTGGCAATGAACCGGCGAGCGAGCCTCGAATCGATACAAGCAAAGCAGGAGACGACATGCAATCGAACACGGATCAAGGCGATCTCAAGTGTGGCCTCAAGCAGCGCCACATGACGATGATCGCGCTGGGCGGCGTCATAGGCGCCGGACTTTTCGTCGGTAGCGGTGTGGTGATCCAGCAGGCCGGGCCCGCCGCGATTCTCTCCTTTCTCATCACGGGCGGCCTCGTGGTTCTCGTCATGCGCATGCTCGGCGAGATGGCCTGCGCGATGCCCACCGTCGGCTCGTTCTATGAATATGCGCGCCTCGCCTTCAGGACGCAGCGCGGCCCGGGCCGTCTCGCCGGCTTTCTGACGGGCTGGATGTACTGGTACTTCTGGGTCATTGTGATCGCGCTGGAAGCGGTCGCGGGCGCGAAGCTCGTGCAGTTCTGGATACCCGATGTGCCTGCGTGGATCATCAGCCTCGTGCTGCTCGTCGTGCTCACGCTGACCAACCTCATTTCAGTGGGCAGTTACGGCGAGTTCGAGTTCTGGTTCTCGTCGATCAAGGTCGGCGCGATCATCGTGTTCCTGTTCCTCGGCGGCTTGTACGTATGCGGTTTCTGGCCCGCCGCGATGCACACGACCGACGTCGCCACGACCTTCCTCGGTCACGGCGGGTTCATGCCCAAGGGCATCGGACCTGTGATGACGGGCGCGGTCGCCGCGACAGGCTTCTATTTCGGCGCGGAGATCGTCACGATCGCGGCAGCCGAAGCGAAGGAGCCCGCGAAGGCCGTTGCGAAGGCGACCAATTCGGTCATCACACGCGTGCTCGTGTTCTATGTCGGATCGGTGGCGCTCGTCGTCGCGCTGGTGCCGTGGAATTCGCATCAGATGGCGACGCCCTACGTGAGCGCGCTCGAAGTAATGGGCATGCCCGCCGCGGCCAATGTGATGAACGCGATCGTCCTCACCGCCGTATTGTCCGCGCTCAACTCGGGCCTGTATGCCGCGTCGCGGATGCTGTTCGCGTTGACACGTCACGGCGATGCGCCGCTCGGCCTCGCGAAGGTCAACAAGCGCGGCGTGCCGGTGCGCGCGATCCTGCTCGGCACGGTGTTCGGCTACGTGTCGGTGGTGATGTCGTATATCTCGCCGGATACGGTGTTCGCGTTTCTCGTCAATTCGTATGGCACGGTGGCGATCTTCGTGTACCTGCTGATCGCGTTCTCGCAACTTCGTCTGCGTGCCCGCATGACGAGCTTCGAAGCGAACGACCTGCGCGTGCGCATGTGGGGATTTCCCTATCTCACATGGCTTGCGATCTTCGGGATGACCGCGATTCTCGTCGCGATGGCCTTCATCCCCGATCAGCGCAAGCCGTTGTGGCTGGGCGTCGCGAGCCTCGGCATTCTGATCGTCGCGTATATGGTGTTCAAGCGCGGCCGCAAGGAAACCGAGATCGAAGACGATGCGCATTCGACGCGGCATCTGCAAACCGTCGAACGATAAGCACTGAAACGGCGGCCGGTTTGCTGCATTGCAAACCGGCTTTTTATTCCCTGAATGTCTTGGCGGTTTCTTCGGCGGCGCGGCGCAGATCGGGCTCGAAGGCGAGCAGTTGATCGAGCGCGACGCGTCCCACAGGCGCCTGAATCGCGATCGCGGCGCACGCGCGATTGCGATCGAGCATCACCGGCACCGCAATCGCAACGAGTCCCTGCAAATGCTCCTGATTGTTGATGGCGAGCATGCGGCGGCGCGTCAATGCGAGTTCGCGCCGCAACGCATCGCGATCGGTGATCGTCCGCTCCGAATACGAGCGTAGCGGCAGGCGCTCGATCATGCGCTCGCGCCGTTCCTTCGGCAGAAAACTCAGCAGCAGCTTGCCGCTTGCCGAGCAATGCAGCGGCACATGCGAGCCTGGCTGCAAGTGCATCCGCAACGGCCAGCCGGTTTCAACGCGATCGACATAGACGACGTCGTTACCCGCGAGCATCGTCAGATTGCAGGTTTCACCGACGCGTGCGACGAGCTGTTCCAGGAGCGCATGACGCGCCGCAGCGGGACCCGCATGCATCAGCACGTTGATGGCGAGCGTGCGCACGCGCGCCGAGCATTCGTAGAGCTTGTCGCTCGCGCCGCGCGTCACGAGCCATGCGTCCATCAGTTGCACGAGGATGCGATGCACGGTCTGCTTGGGCAGGCCCAACGCATCGACGAGCTCGGTCATCGAGAGCGGGCGATTCGCTTCGGCGAGCGTTTCGAGCACGCGGAACGCGCGCACGGCGGCGGCATTCGATTGATTCGACGTCACGTTGCCTTGTCTCCATCTGCGTGGTTTGCGTTTCTATTTCATTGTGCGTCGAAAACACCGGTTTTCGGGACTCGTGAAAGTCCCGAAAAGTTGATTTTTCGATGCTCGCGATTTCGCTGCATGCGTTAGTCCAGAAAACGGGACCGCGCGACGAACGCGGCTGACTAGATTGGAAAGCATCGCCAATCTTCCAACAGCCGAGGTTTATCGCATGAATCACATGGCAAGCGGCGCAACGCTCGCGCGTCCCAGCGAGAACGCGCATAACACACAGGAACCCGATGTGGAGCGTGCCGTCGGCGCGCTCGTGGCGCGAGCGCGCGACGCGCAACGACGCTTCGAGCAGGCGGGACAGGAGACCCTCGACATCGCCGCCGCGGCTGCCGCGTGGGCGATCATGGAACCGCAGCGCAACCGGCTGCTGGCCGAGCAGGCCGTGCGCGACACGGGCCTCGGCAACGCCGACGACAAGTTCCGCAAGAACCATCGCAAGACGCTCGGGCTGCTGCGCGATCTACACGGTGTCGCGACGACCGGCGTGATCGCGCGCGATGAGGAACTCGGCATCGTCGAGATCGCGCGTGCGGTCGGCGTGGTGGCGGCGATCACGCCATCGACGAATCCGGCGGCGACGCCCGCGAACAAGATCATCAACGCGCTCAAGTGCGGCAACGCGGTTATCGTCGCGCCCTCGCCGAAGGGCTATTCGTCGTGCGCGACGCTCATCGGCTTCATTCATGCGGAGTTCGCGAAGGCCGGTCTCGATCCCGATCTCGTGCAGATGTTGCCGCATCCGATCGGCAAGGCAGCGACCGCCGCGCTGATGCGCCTCGCCGATCTCGTCGTCGCGACCGGCTCGCAGGCCAACGTGCGCATGGCTTATACGAGCGGCACGCCGGCTTTCGGCGTGGGCGCGGGCAATGTCGCATCGATCGTCACGGCGAACGCGAATCCCGATGATGCGGCGCGCAAGATCGCCGTGTCCAAGACGTTCGACAACGCGACGAGCTGTTCGTCGGAGAACAGTGTCGTGATCGAGGAGGCCATTTACGCGCGCATGCTCGATGCGCTGACGAAGCAGGGCGGCGTGCTGCTCGACGCCGCGCAGAAGGCGCAATTGCAGGCGGCGATGTGGCACGACGGCAAGCTCTCGGCGCGTTGCACCGCGCGTTCTGCGACCGCGATCGCGCGCGAAGCGGGCCTCGACGATATCGCCGCGCGCGAGCCGAAGTTCCTGATGGTCGAAGAGACCGGCTACGGAGCGGACCATCCGTTCTCAGGCGAGAAGCTCTCGCCCGTGCTGACGGTCTATCGTGCGCGGGACATCGGCGCGGCGATCGATATCGTTCGCGGCATCTACGGCTACATGGGCGCGGGCCATTCGGTCGGCGTGCACGGCGCGGACGATGCGCTCGCAATCACGCTCGGCACGCAATTGCCGGTAGCGCGCGTGATCGTCGATCAGGCGCATTGCCTCGCGACCGGCGGCAACTTCGACAACGGCCTGCCGTTCTCGCTCTCGATGGGTTGCGGCACATGGGGCGGCAATAATTTCTCGTCGAATCTCGGCTATCGGCAATACCTGAACGTCACGCGCGTCGCGTACCAGATAGCGGAGCGCGTGCCGGAAGTCGACGCGCTTCTCGGCGATTACTTCCGGAGGGTCGGACGATGAGCGCGCTGCCGGATCGAATCGTTGCGTCTGATCGGATGCCGCTCGATGCGCCGACGTTACGCGCGTTGATCGACGCACGCGCGCAAAGCGCACTCGACAAGCCATTCCTGCTTTCCACCGCGCACGACGACGTGCTGACGTTCGGCGCATTGCGCGAGGACTGCATCGCACTCGAAGCACGTTTCAAGGCGGCGGGCCTGCTTCCGGGCGATGTGGTGTCCGTCTTCATGGGCAACGGCATACAGACCGCGCGCCTGCTGCTCGCGGCCATGTACAGCGGGCTTGTCGCCAATCCGCTGAATCTGCTGTGCCAGCCTTCGCAGGTGAGCTATATCGTCGAGCATTCGGATACGCGCGTGATCTTCGTCGCGGACGATACGCACGACACGATCGTCCAGGCGATCGATGCGTTGCGCAGCGAAGGCACGGATCGCGAGATCGCCGTGGTGCGCACATCGCCAGCGTCGACGCAGTTGCCGGACATACCCGCGCTTTCATCGCGCGCGATTCCGCTGGTGCGCGACGAAACGCCTGGCACACAGATCGTCGCGAGCGACGCGGGCACAACGAATCCCGGCGATACCGCGCTGCTCATGTATACGTCGGGCACCACGGGCGCGCCCAAGGGCGTGCTGCTGAGTCATCGGAGCCTGCTCGCGAACATGCGCAATATCAGCGCGGAGCATCGCCTTACCGACGATGATCGCGTGCTCGTGTCGCTGCCGCTGTATCACATCAACGGCCTCGTCGTCGCGCTGCTGACGCCGCTCTGGCACGGCGGCTCGGCGGTGCTGACGCCGCGCTTTTCCGCGCGCACGTTCTGGAGCGAAGCATCGGATTCCGGATGCACGTGGATCAACGTGGTGCCGACTATCGTCGCGTATCTGTTGAATGCCGAAGGCGAGCAAGACTGCGATATCTCCGCGCTGAAGTTCTGCCGCAGCGCATCGGCGGCGCTGCCGGCCGATCATCATCGCGCATTCGAGGAGCGCTTTGGCATCGGCGTCATCGAAACGATGGGCATGACAGAAACCGCCGCGCCAATGTTCAGTAATCCGTATGATGAAACGATGAGAAGGCTCGGCAGCATTGGTCTGCCATCGGGCGGCGAAGCGAAGATCGTCGATCTCGACGGGCGCGAATGCGCGTCCAATGAAACCGGCGAACTCGTGCTGCGCGGCGAGCAACTGATGAGCGGCTATTACAAGCGCCCGGAAGAGACGCGCAACGCGTTCACCACGGACGGCTGGTTGCGCACCGGCGATCTCGGCTATCGCGACGAGGCGGGCTTCTTCTATATCAACGGGCGCGCGAAGGAACTGATCATCAAGGGCGGCGAGAACATCGCGCCGCGCGAGATCGACGAAGCGCTGCTGCGTCATCCCGGCGTGCTCGAAGCGGCCGCGGTCGGTGTGCCCGATGCGGCGTATGGGCAGGACATCGTCGCGTATATCGTGCCGAGCGGCGGCGCCGCTTCGCTCGATGTCGCGGAACTGCGCGCGTACTGCCTGCGCGAACTGGGCCGCTACAAGACACCGCGTGAATTCCGCTTTACCGATGCATTGCCGCGTGGTCCGTCGGGCAAGGTGCAGCGCCTGAAGCTCGTTGAGAGTCCGCAGCCTGCAAGATAAGCCGACGCGAATTAATTCGCATGACTTGACATTCCACATCAGATGGACTGAAGGAGACAACGTGAACAAGCAACGTCAGCGCGTGAAGACGCGCCATATCATTCTCGGCGTGATGTGCCTGATGTACTTCATCTCTTACATCGACCGGGTGAATATCGCCGTGGCGGGACCGTTGATCCGGCAGGAGATGGGTCTGACGTCCGTGCAACTCGGGCTCGTGTTCTCCGCGTTCGCCTATCCGTATGCGGTGATGCAGATCGTCGGCGGATGGCTCGCCGATCGATTCGGGCCGAAGCTCGTCTTGACCGTGCTCTCGCTGATCTGGGGCGCGGCGACGCTCGCGACGGGCTTCGCGGGCAGCATCGGCATGCTGGTGCTGTTGCGTCTCGCGCTGGGCATCGGCGAGGGCGGCGCGTTCCCGACCGCGACGCGCGCATTCACGTTCTGGATGCCGGTGCACGAGCGCGGTTTCGCGCAAGGCATCACGCATAGCTTCGCGCGGCTCGGCGGCGCGGTGACGCCGCCGCTCGTGCTCGCGGTGGTCGCGGCGAGCGGCTGGCGCGAGGCGTTCATTCTGCTCGGTATCGCGAGTCTCGCGTGGACGGTGCTGTATCTCTTCGTCTTCACCAATTCGCCCGATGAAAACCGCCGTGTGACGCCCGAGGAGACCGCTGAAATCGGCTATCGCGCGGGTGAATGCGCGCGTGCGAGAAAGAACCCGACGCCGTGGCGCAAGCTGATTCATCGCATGTGGCTCGTGACGCTGGTGGACTTCTGCTACGGCTGGCTGTTGTGGGTGTATCTGACGTGGCTGCCTTCGTATCTGAAGGAATCGCGCGGCTTCGATCTGAAGCAGCTCGCGCTCTTCACCGCGTTGCCGCTGCTCGCGGGCGTGATCGGCGATACGCTCGGCGGCGTGCTGTCGGACCGCATCTTCAAGATGACGGGACGGCTGCGTCTCGCGCGTTGCAGCATTCTGGTCGTCGGCATGGGCGGTTCGCTCGCGTTCCTCATCCCGATGGTCAATGCGCCGAGCCCGATCGCGGCGGTGTGGTTCCTGACCGGGTCTTTCTTCTTCCTGGAGATCACGAATCCCGTGTTGTGGACCTTGCCGCTCGATATCGCGGGCAAGTATGCAGGCACGGCGGGCGGCATGATGAACACGGGCTTCGGCCTCGCGGGGATGGCGTCGCCGGTTGCGTTCGGGTATCTGATACAAGAGACGGGCAGCTATAACGTGCCGTTCACGATTTCGGCGGGGTTGCTCGCGGTCGGCGCGTTCGCGGCGCTTTTCATCGATACGAGCAAGACTGTTGAGGCCGATGAGGCGCGGGAGGCGCAGAGTCGCGGTGAGATGGGTGTGCCGGCGTTTGCGGGAGGGGCGGGGCAGTGGCATGAGTAGGTGGGCTGGGCGGTGGGGAGATAAGCTTTTCCCCCCGCTATCGTGAGACACTCAAAAAAATCCCGCAGCGTCGATGACTTGCGGGATTTTCGGTTTGGCGACCTACAACCCGATACGCACGCCTCAGGACTGTCTCCGTTTGCCGGCTTCGCCGAGCGTGTCGGGCGATTTACGGCGTCCGCATTGACTCGATAGTTGCACGTTCGCGGGGCTGCATCCATTGCAACAGGCGATCCGATCACGTGTGGGCGGGTCTCACCAAGGTCATCGCCGCGAGCACGCAGACGCCGCTCATGGTTCGGAGACGCTTGTCGCTCACCAAATCGCATAACGCGCTCGGTTATGAATTGGCTCATGCGCGCGTACACACTCGCGTCGCTGCTCACATTCGACGCGCGCATCGTCGTGCATATCGAGGGCGCACATGACTCCGCGAGCGATGTCGGCCGACATGGCGATGGGCATTCATCTTCCCGACCGACCGCTGGCGCTGCGCAAGCCCGGTGAACGTTTCCACGCAAACCGTGACCAAAGTCGACAACGTAAGCGATACAGCCTGTGGTCGAATCGATTCTAGGAAGATTCCCATATCTGTATTGGGGTCGGACTGATAGTTTTTGAGATCTAGGAATTTTCGGGCGACTTAGGAATGCATAGCAAGCGTCGAGATCTCACGCTTTCAGTACGGGTATCCAAGGCCACGGCGTCTGCCGGTACGTGGCATCTCGCCCGCCTTGCCTGACGTGAGTCGCATGGACCCGCGCCTGCTCGACGCTTACCTCAGCGAACTGCGCTTCAACCAAGCGCTGGCCGAGGAGTTTGCTCGCGATCATCCCAAGATCGCGGCGCGCCTGGGCATGATCGCGGGAAGCATCGGCGATCCCTACGTCAATCGTCTGCTCGAATCGTCCGCCTTCGTCAACGCGCGCATGCAATTGCGTTTCGATGACGAATTCACGCTATTTACACAAGCGCTGCTGTCGTCGGCATACCCGGGTTATCTGTCTTCCACGCCTTCGATCGCCATCGCGAGGCTTTATCCGGGAGGCAAGGCGGGCGGCTTCGCGACAGGCTATAGGCTCGAACGCGGCACCGAGTTGAGTTCCCTGAATCTGCCCAGTGGTGAAACGACAGCGTGCACATTTCGTACGACGCAGGATGTCTCGTTTTATCCGGTCGTCATGCACGATGGACGCCTCACCCATGTCCCGCCCGATCTGCTGGGGCAGAGCCGTTATGTGCCGCCCGATCGGCAGGTACGCGGTGCTTTGCGGCTGCGCTTGCGCACAATCGAGGGCGTACCGTTCTCGGCGCTGCGCGGGCTGGATCGACTGCAGGTCTATCTGGCCGGGGATGAGCGCATCGCCTCGCATCTGCATGAACTGATTCATACCGGCGCGGTGGTATCGGTGATCGGCGAGCCGGGGCGCTTCAGCGAGGCCAGCTATACGCCGCACATCGTGAAAGCGGGCGCGGTCGTCCAGGACGGGCTCGGGCCAGATCAGGCCGTGTTGCCGCTGGTGGCGCGCAAGTTCCTGGGACATAACCTCGTGCAGGAATACTTCGCCTGTCCAGCCAGATTCTATTTTTTCACGCTGACGGGGCTCGAAGCCGGACTCGCGCGCATTGAGGGGGACGAGGCCGAGGTCATCGTGCTGCTGGACCGCGCCACGAGTGAACTGGCGCCGCACGTGGATGCCTCGACGTTCGCCTTGTTCTGCGTTCCTGTGGTGAATCTGTTCAAGGTCCGCACCGCGCCCGCGAAGCTGAAACAGGGTGACGGCCAAGTGCGGCTCGTGCCAGTCGAGAACAAGCCGCTGGATTACGAAGTTCATTCGGTGGAACTGGCCATTGGTCAGGCTGATATCGAAGAGGACTCGGAGGAACTGCCCTTCTATCCGCTTCATGATGCGCAGTTGCGCGACGAAGCAGGGCATGGACGCTATTTCACGGTGCGCCGCGAGCAGCACCTCAGCACGGCAAAGGGGCGTTCCTACGATACGCGCGCGCCGTACATCAGCACTGATTCGTACCTGTCGCTGGTCGGCCGTGATGGACTGCCTTACGCGCCGGATGCATCCAGCCATAACGGCGAGGATGGCCGGATCAACTATCTCTCTCTCGATGCGTGGCTGACCAACCGGGATCTTCCGGGCCGCCTGGCGTGCAACGGCATAAACGATCTGAGTCTGCCGGAATCGGCGCCGTTCTCCAGCGTGGGGTTGGTGCGTGTTCCCAGTCGATCGATGCCGCCGCTCGCCGCGGGGCGCAAGGCGTGGCAGATGTATGCCCAGTTGAACATCGAATATGCGCACTTCGACGATCCCTACGACGAGCCGAATCCGGGCGAGGGCTTGCGCAGCTTGCTGCGGCTTTACGCGCCCGAGGATCGGGCAGCCCTCGCGCGTCAAGTCGAAAGCCTGACGGCTGCCACGCTTACGCCGGTCAATTGCGTGATGGCAGGCAGCGTGCCGCCCGTGGTACGCGCGCTCGAATGTGCGCTCACCTTCGACGAAGACGGCTTCGACGGCGTGAGTCCTTATGCGCTGGGGCTGGTACTGGAGCATTACCTGGCCCGGCATGTGTCCGGCCACTCGTACACCAGGACGCTGCTGCAGTCGACCCAGCGTGGCCGGATCGCCGAATGGCCGCCTCGAGCGGGCGCGCGTGGAGCGATTTGACGCGACGGCTCAAATCCTTCCGCCCACATCGTGAATTCAAACAAAAAATCAGGAAGAAGAATCAGATGTTCAATCCGCTGCAAAGCCGCACACTGAACGTGGCGTGCAAGGCGCTGCCCACCTGGGGCGGCGCGGATGTGCTGATCGCGCAGCGCGTGAGCGGCGTCGAGGCGCTCGGCAAACTCTTCAAATACACGGTGGAGTTTGCCACGCTGGACAGTCCCACGTTTCGCATCTACAAGGCGCGTGAGCTGATCAAGCCCGATGAATTGATCGGCAAAACGATCGAAATTTCGATTGAATTCGAGGGCAAGGGCGCCTTCATTCCAGGACTGCCTGGCAATCTGGGAGCGGGCAATGTCGGTGCGGGCGTGCGCACCATCAACGGCATCATCACCGAAGTCCGGCAGACCGGCAGCGATGAGCGGCGCGCGTATTACCAGTTCACGGTGAGACCTTGGCTCTGGCTTGCTTCGAAGAATCGAGATAGCCGGGTGTTCCAGGATATGAATGTCCTGCAAGTCACCGAGGCGGTGCTCAAGAGCGGAAATTACAAGTTCCCGTGGCAGATGCGCCTGGCGGCGGTCTCGCTGAACAACAACGTCTTTCCGCCGCGCGACTTCATCCGGCAGTTCTGGCAGAGCGACTTTGAATTTCTGAGCCAGATC
>NZ_JAQQDB010000079.1:0-12215 GCF_046030135.1 Caballeronia jiangsuensis | reverse complement strand
GGATAACTGGGCCCTTGGGTACCCAGGGTATGAGCCGCGTTTCGTGGTGCACTGGTACCCGACCGCGCCGAGAAAGCAGTGTCAGCTTCGTCTGTCGAACGAGCTACCTTCCGATATTGGCGGAAACAGTCTTCACGAGGCAGCAGCTCGCAGGCGCGCACCACAACGTCAACCGCGTTCCAGGCAATGCGAACACAGCAACAATTATTCAGCTATTGTCAGCCAGCGGTCGCGGCGGCTGGTTGGCTTGCAACACATGGTTCAGGTCCTCGAGCGCCGGCGGTTTGACAAGGTAGCAGTCGAATACTCCATCTTGGCGCTCGGTCGGCGCGGCGTCTCCGGTAAGGGCCACGAGTCGAGTCATCGAACACTGGGGATGCTGCTTGAGCAGACCGGCGAGCGTCGGACCGTCCATGCTCGGCATGTGAACATCAATCAAAGCGACGTCCGGTGTGAATGAATCAACGATAGACAGCGCTTCGAAGCCGCTTTGTGCGCGCCGCACCTCATGACCATCGAGCGCCAATAACATCGAGAGCGCCTCGGTCGCATCGCAGCTATCGTCGACCAACAAGATTCGGGCAGGCGGAATGCCGTGAGTGGTCGGAGCAGAATGCCCGATGCCGCTTTTGCATACGATGGGCATCCGCATTGTGACGCAGGTTCCTTTGCCTTCACCACCGCTCGAGATTGTCACAGTGCCATG
This sequence comes from Caballeronia jiangsuensis, assembly GCF_046030135.1. Classification (NCBI taxonomy): domain Bacteria; kingdom Pseudomonadati; phylum Pseudomonadota; class Betaproteobacteria; order Burkholderiales; family Burkholderiaceae; genus Caballeronia; species Caballeronia jiangsuensis. The sequence continues at coordinate 11,509 of NZ_JAQQDB010000079.1, read as the reverse complement.
ATGCGCTTGGACGAGATATTTCACGACGGAAAGACCTAAGCCCAAGCCCCCTTCAGCACGCATTCCGAGGTAGGGAGATTGCGCATACAACTCAAAGACCCGCGGCAATAGGTCTGGTGCGATGCCGATACCATTGTCGGTCACCGAAATGACGACATCCCATCTCGATTGCTCGTCGCCGGCCATCGCGTCTGCGTCGGGTGCCTCAACGAGCACGCTCACCCCGCCGCCCGGAGGCGTATATTTCACCGCGTTGGACAGTACGTTGCAGACAATCTGCGTCAGCCGAGCCGAATCGGCATACACCGTCACCCGGTAAGGCGGCAACGTTGCGCTCAAATGTTGTCTACGCCTCCTCGCATCCTCGCCGACGGCGGCCATGGCATCCTTGACAATGTCACCAATCAGACAGTAACCGAGGTTGACACAGAGCTTGCCGTGCCGGACGCGCGACGCATCGAGCAAATCACTCACGAGGCGTTTAATCTGCTGAACCTGACGATGCGCGAGGGCAAGTGCCGAAAGCACTGCGGGATTTCCGGCCGCGAGTTTCTGTGCTGCCTCCAGCGCTGCATCGATGGGCGCAAGTGGACAACGCAGTTCGTGGGCTAGTGTTGCGATGAAATTGTCTTTGTTGGCCTCGACCTGCAGCAGCGATTTTCTGGCCGCTTCGGCTTCCTCCGCGCGCGCTTCAGCGTCGGCCTTCGCGTCCGCAACATGCAAGGCCGCGACCGCAAAGTCGGCCAGGCTCGTCAGGATGCGACGATGCTCGCTGTCAAACTGTATCTCGCCTTCATGAGAGAGGACCCAAAGCGCTCCCTTCGGACCGGCTGTGCCGGGGAGCGGTACAACGAGCTCTTCGGTGACATCTGGCTCAATGACCGAAAGGCACGGGAAAACCCGCTTCGGAGATGATATGAGCTGAGGCGCGCCTAGGCGGAACGCCAGGCCGCCGGGGCTCTCGTCGGTAGGGATGACGTGGCCGACGAGCCCAGCGCAGCGACCGGACACGGCAATCCAACGAAAAGTCTCCGGATGGCCTGGCTGCTTTTCGTGAAGGCTGATTCCAGCGCTACCAGCGCGACATAGGGCGAGGGCTGTGTCAACCAACGTCTGCAGCATCGCGCTCTGAGACGTAGTAAATGCTCTAGCCAGCGCGTGCAGAGCCGCATTTTCCGCAGCGTAGTCGGGGGAACGTCGGGGACGGGAGTCAAGCTCTAAAGTGACGACTGAACCCGTGCGCTGGACGCGCTCGACCATGGGAATTTCAGACGGCTCCTGCATGTTTAGCTCTTATCAGGCTGAAGGCAGTGGGCGCGCTTTTAATTCTAGGCGTTGCGCAATCATTGTGCGCCGCTCAGTGCGTAGAAAAGTCGAACAATATTGACACCGCGAGCCAGCATGGAACAGGTGTCTCGCGCGCCACATTGGGTACACGCCACGAGGTCTGGCCCGCAGAGGAGCGCGCGCAGGGTGCTGGCAGAACGTTTCAGCGCAGAGGCCCCGTTTCCAAAGCTCAGGCACGACGATTGCTTCAATAGTTTCACCGTGGCCATCCATCCGGTCTCAGTCGCGCCACCGTGTTCCGGCAGATGGCTCGGCCCACGAGCGACGTCAGCTCGCCCCTGCGAACTTCGACTTCTAAACCTACAACAGGGCAAAGTGATGAACGACGTCGACGGCTCGTCGAACTGGCTTTCAGGGGTTGGCAGCAACGGGACGCCGACCGACGATGCGACGTTCAGGCTGCTCGTTAATTCAGTCCGCGAGTACGCCATCTTTCGGCTCAGCGAAACTGGAATCATAACCACGTGGAACCCGGGTGCCCAGCGCGTCAAGGGCTACTCCGCCGACGAAATCATCGGGCGGCACTTCTCCGTTTTCTACACGCCGGACCAACGTGCTAAAGGTCGGCCCGAGGAGGTGCTGCGTCGGGCGCTCAGTAGCGGACAGTATTCGGAAGAGGGATGGCGTGTACGCAAGGATGGCTCTCTGTTTTGGGCCAGCATCGTCGTCTCCGTTATTCGTGACGGGGATAGCCGACTGCTCGGCTTCGCTAAAGTTGTCCGCGACATGACGGAACGACGTAGGCTGGAGGAACTGGAGGCGTCAAGCCGTCGGATGAACGAATTCCTCGCGATGTTGGGGCACGAGCTGAGGAACCCGCTGGCCCCAATACGCAACGCAGTCGGGCTTCTCCAACAGCAGTCGCTCCCAACTGCAGACATCCTCCGCCGCACCCGTGACATCGTTGACCGGCAGCTCGCGCACATGACCCGACTCGTCGACGACCTTCTTGATGCCGGGCGGATTACCACGGGGAAAGTTCGAGTGACGCCGGCACCCGTTGCCATCCAAGACGTCATCGACCGCGCGGTCGAAGCGGTGCGGCCCAAGGTAGAAGCCAAAGACCAAACGCTCGATGTCCGTATGCCAGACGAGCCAATTATCGTCAACGGCGACATCACACGGCTCGTTCAGGTTATTCACAACCTCTTAGATAACGCTTCGAAATATACACAGGCGGGCGGGCTCATTCAGCTTGAGGCGCTGCACGTGGATTGGATGATTTCGGTTTCCATCGAGGACAACGGTCGCGGGATAGCGCCCGAGGCACTGGGCCTGGTATTCGACCTGTTTGCGCAGGAGAAGGATGCTGACGCGGCCATGGAAGAGGGTGGCCTCGGTATTGGGCTGACTTTGGCGCGCTCACTTGTTGAACTCCACGGCGGTAGCATCGAGGTTCTGAGCTCCGGGCGCGGCCGCGGCACTAAATTTACCGTTTGGCTACCCGCGTACAAAGAGAACCCGAAGTTCGCAAGTCCCGAAACGCGACTAGCACGGTCGCACGCACGGCCGATAAAAGTTTTGGTGGTGGATGACAATCACGACTCGGCAGACAGCATGGAGATGCTTCTGGAGGCCCTGGGTCACAACGCCTTAAAAGCTTATAGCGGCGCACAGGCCATAGACATAGCAGCGTCATTTCGTCCAGACCTGGTCCTACTTGACCTCTCTATGCCCTTGTTGACGGGTTACGAGGCTATAGGGCACCTGCGTGAAGTTGCACGCAACGATGCGCTTGTCGTTGCAGCAGTAACCGGGTTTGGCCAGACAGAGGACCGCCAAAGAACCAGAGCTGCAGGCTTCGATGCGCACTTGACGAAACCGGTTGGCTTAGCTGAGCTAGAATCGGTCCTCGCACTCGCGGACGATAGGATTCGAGAAAGCGTTCCGACTCGAGCGGCAGAGTGATTCTGAAGTCGACTGCCGGCCTATGTAGGAGTAAACGTACGGCCTTCTTACGAAGCCGCCCGGACAGCTTGTTCGTTCGTCCGACCGAAACGTGAGTTCATTCGATTTTCGAAGCGGTCGGCGATGCACTTTGCTCATTTATGCGCATCGATGGGATAGCCAAGTGACTCGTGCTGGAAGGTTATTCGCGATACGGTATCGAAGTAGCGTCATGCGTTTGTGGTCCCACGAGTGCGAGCCGCAGCTTTTCATACGGCGGCTCGCGGCGATACCAAACGACTTGCCCGGCTAAAGCCGGGAGTCTTGCCCAAACATGGGCGCGCTTTGCTCCGAGATAAAACGCAGTTATCCGATTGACTTGTCGGCACTGTCATGCCCCTGACGACCCAATTTCCTATTCACTTTCGATAGACCTACCTCCCACGAAGTTTTCCAACGGTTCCGCGCATCTGCAAGCCTCGAATTCGCTTGGTGGACTACCCGCCGAAATCTCAGCGAATGATTCTTCACGGACCGAGTCATCGCACTCTCCACAATGGAATGGATGCGACGCGTCAACTTCGGTACCACGTCCAATAGTGAAGTCCCACAGCCAACCGTCGCTAACACTGCCTTGACGAACCAAAATTTAGTAACGGCGAACCCATGGGTCAATAAGCGTTTTGAAATAATTGGCGCGCGCATCCATAAATGCACGTGTATGTCACTGTATAGGCGGTGCCGCGCCAAACTTTTCCGCCAGCATTCTCTCGTAGACGCCGAAATGCAAGTCGACCTCTTCCTGGGCGACGGTCTGCACAAAGATATTCACCTTCTCGGACGGCAGCCCCATCACTGTTGCTACGGCTGCTTCGAGTTGCGGCGCGCAAATACGGTCTTCTGGCAAGGTTGAACCGACGGTGATGTCGTAGCTCTTCGCTTCGCGTAGGACTATTTCCACGATGCGCGCTCGCGCACTCATGTTGTTGTCAACGGCGAGCCGCGTCACTTCGGCGAGTTGATGCATTACCTCTGTCGGGAAGCCCTTAGTCGAGCGACGGCGAATGCGGTGCTTACCAAGCGTACGCCAGTCCGTATCGAATTCCATGATGATGTCCTCCAGTCAAAACAGGTGCGCGGAGGATATGGACGAAGCGCTTGTTTTCAAGCCTCAAGAAAAGTTTGGCGGAGACTCTTGAAAACGCTGATGCCGCTTCTATCTCCGCGTTGCAAGGCAGCCGCTCGCAGTTCGCGCGCGCTGCGTGGTTCAACTTGATTGTCCGCGGCATGGGGCAGCTGGGCTGATTCGCGTACGCAGCTCCCCCTTACCGCCGCGGGAGGAGAGCGAAAATGAGTGATGCATTCAATACACCCGACCTCTTCAGTGAACTGGACCGTCTGCAGCGCCAGATGTCCAGCCTGTTTGGCGGGTTCCCCACCAGCCTTCGTTCGACGCGCGTCGGAACGTTTCCGCAAATCAACGTAGGGTCGACTGAAGATTCAGTCGAAATCGTCGCGTTCGCGCCAGGCCTGGACACGAGCAAATTGGACGTGTCCGTCGACAAGGGATTACTCACGATTGCTGGTGAAAGAGCCACAGGCTATGACCAGCTACCCGAGGGCGCTCGACAGTATGCACAGGAGCGTTTCAGGGGGGCCTTTCGCCGAGTTATCGAACTTCCCCAGCAAGCGGACCCGGACAAGGTACAGGCCAGGTACATCGATGGCTGCCTTTTGATTTCAGTCGGCAAGCGCGAAACGTCGAAGCCGCGCTCGATTAGCGTACAGTGAGGTGACACCATGAGCGACAACAACAACGCGCAAGTCGCAGAACGCGACCAGGGTGCCGTGACGCGTCAAGAAGCGACTGAGGCGCGTCGCCGGCAAACATTGACACCAAGCGTCGACATTGTTGAAGACCTTCATAAAGTTACCCTTTGGGCAGACCTCCCTGGCGTTTCGAGAGACAAGCTTGAAGTGAAGGTCCATGACGGCAGTCTGACCATTGAGGCTGAATCGGTGGTTCCAGTGACCTCGAACCTGCAGCTGGTACATACCGAAGTTCGGGCGCCATACTTCGCTCGCACCTTCACGATCAGCGAGGATTTCGATACGTCTAAGGTCGAAGCGTCATTGAAGGACGGTGTGCTAACGCTGACAATCCCGCGCCGGGAAGAGGCGAAGCCACGACGGATTGAGGTGTCGGCAGGTTAATGAGGGGGTAGCGGCGAAGCGTTGCGCGCCGCTGCTACGGAATTCGAAAAGAGGGCTAACGGACTTCGGCAGAGGGACCTCAAGCTCACTTGCGCGCCCGTAGGTGCGTCCGCACGGGCGCGCGTCGATGCCGCAACTGTCCCGAAGCCGTCAACAAGGGCCACGCGCGCGTGTCGGCCACCTGTTCTGTCTCTCTGTCTGATAGACACGCGCCTGCGCAGCAGACGCCGGCTTGCGACGTTTCTCAAAATGAAAAAGGCACTGTTTGGGCGCCGGCAATTCGTGAGGGGGAGGCACGCCATGTGCGGCCAAATAATGGCGTTCGCAGACATGCCCGCTCTTGTCGTGGGATTGGCGTTGGAGCAGTCCAATGACCTGAGGTCTCTCAGTCGAAGCTAGGGGAGGCAACGTGGCGACGGGAGACTTGACGAGGTGGCGCCCTTCAGCGGAAGGCGAACCATTCGATGCAGGAGATAGCCTCGGCCGCCCCCTTGGGACGGACTTAATGGCTGCGTCGGACCTTCTAAACACGACGGTGTTGTCTTCGGACGGGCAGAAGGTCGGCAAAGTTTCGCATATTGTGGTTGACGTCCAGAGCTCGTGCATTGCTTATGCAGTTCTCTCCAGCGGCGGCTTCTTCGGGATTGGCGAGACACTGCAAGCCTTACCGTGGAATGTCCTCACGTTCAATAAGAGCCAGAAATGCTTCAGGGTGCATGCGACGGCGGCTCGCGTCAAAGGGGAACCGGGCTTCGACAAAAATCATTGGCCGGTAATGGCAGACGCAGCATGGGGCGTATCGCTGCATAAGTACTATGAACGCCCGCCTTATTGGTTGTCGGTATCAGGGCCTTCCGCGGGTGTGAAGGGCACGGAGAACGAGTGATGTCGACGTGCGTATGGGATTAGTGTGGTCTGGACGCATTAACGCTCAGTTTTCGTATGCATTCCGTTAAATTTCGTCACCCGATGCGCAGGACGCTGCAGATATTTTAAAATCCCTCGCCTGTATCATTAGCTTAGCGGCGAACGTTCCAGCGTTATCTGCTCTGGAAGTCGGTGTTGTCCAACCACGCTGCCAAAATATAGGGTGCCCGGTGCTTTTTCTGGCCGTGCAGTCTTCAATCGGCGACGAAGTGCAATGGCTGCTGTCGAACGCGTGGCGAAGCTTGGCGGTGCTGTGCCGCTATGTTCCTCGAGGCGGCCCCAGTTCAGGTTTTAATGAGCGTAAGTACCGGCTTATCGCCGCGCGAGAGGCTGTTTTGCTACCGAGCGTGACGGACGGAACTGCTTCAGTTTAATGCCGAGCTTGACTTTCCAATGACTGTGATGCTTATTCAAGGATTGCCGCATTCGGCTGCTTGACCGAATCCATCTGGGTGATGGCGACATTCACCTGTTCAATGCCTGCCTCTGCTCGCGGAGGCGGAGGTAATCAACGTCGCCGTCAACATCTCCCACCGACAGAACGCTAATGAGACTACCACCTCGCGGTTGTGGCAGGGCTGGATAAAACGCGGCCTAAGGAAAAGGGACCGCAGGCGGGAAATCCCTCATGCCTCAGGTACCCGCGGTGACGTAACCGGTCGGCGTTAGATATTGCGGGCGGGCTGACCGGTTTGCCAGTAATATGAGCGTTACTTTGGGTTTCCCGTCACTCGGGGAAACGCGGCTGAGCTAGCGTGGGCTGGCCATCCGTTTAGGGCTGCAAAATTCGAGGGTAACGTGCGCGCTGTGCGATGTCGTCGCGACTTCGCCAGCGTCACAAACTAATGGTCGTTTAGCACAATGTCCACTATAAAACGACCGCCTTTCGTTTTGCTCATCGATGACGAGCATGACACCCGCAGCGTTTGGTGCATGGTTCTTGAACTGGAGGGAATTACGGCGATGTCGGCGGCAAACGGTGAAGATGGTCTGGCGAAGGCAATCACACGTATACCGGACTTGATAATCACTGATTTTATGATGCCCGGAATCGATGGTCTGGAAGTGTGCCGACGAGTCCGCGCGGATGAGCGGCTGCACGACGTTCCCCTCATCCTTTGGTCCGCCGCACGCGGAATCGAGGCGAGAGGGATAGCGGACCTCGTTGTTGAGAAACCGGTACAAATCGAAACTATGCTGCTGCACGTCCACTCTTTAGTTCGCGGCGCGGGTGGGGTGTGACCGAGCGTAGATTCCTTTTTCTTCGGCGGCGAGGGAGGCCCTGGTCCATGTGACGAACCTGGTCTGCTGAACCGGCGTGAAGGTTTCCCTGGTGTCGGACTGTCGTGAGACGAGCTTTCCCGGCAATACGGTAAAGCCCGGCGGTTTCAAACCGAAGTGCAACGGCGGTTAATGTTTATCTCTTTGAGGTTGGCTCGCTGAGGCAAGTGTTGCAGCGAAGACCTCGAATGGCGAATGGAACGCGTGGGTTGCGCGCGGCCGACTGTTCAGACTGTCGGCGATGGCATCGAGCTCGTCCTGGGTGTAGACCGAAAGGTCGGTGCCCTTAGGCAAATATTGACGGAGCAATCCATTGGTGTTTTCGCAGGTCCCGCGCTGCCAGGGGCTATGTGGGTCGCAGAAGTACACGCGCACGCCAGTGGCTGCTGTGAGTTCTTGATGCCGCGACATTTCTTTTCCCTGGTCGTAGGTAAAAGTTTGTCGCAGCGGTGCTGCAATCGAGTTGAGTTTGGCAGAGAAGCCCGCCAGCGCTGAGGCGGCGGTGGCGTCTTCCATCTTGGCGAGCAGCACCAGACGGCTGGTCCGTTCGACCAAGACGCCGACAGACGATTGATTTCCGGCGCCCTTGATAAAGTCTCCTTCCCAATGACCAGGCAGCAGGCGGTCCTCGATTTCGGGCGGGCGCACGTGAATGCTCACCATGTCGGGAATCTGCCCGCGCCGGTCGGTGCCGCGTGTGCGGGACATACGGGTGCTATGGCCGTGGCGCAGGCAGGCAATCAACTGGCGGCGCAATTCGCCGCGCGGCTGAGCGTAGATGGCCGTGTAGATGGTTTCGTGCGAAACGTGCTGGGTCGGGTCGGTCGGATACATGCGCTTCAGTGTGCCCGATATCTGCTGGGGTGACCATTTCCACTCGAGCAGGGTGAGAACGATGCGCCAACACACCCCATGCGGGCAGAGCTTTGTAGGACGACGACCCGCACTGCGACGTGCGGCGCTGAGCGCTTCTGCAGGTACGGACGCGTAGCCAGCAGGAGAACCGTTTCGCTTCAGTTCACGGCTTACGGTGGCTGGCGAGCGGCCGAGTATCCGGGCCATGGCCCGGATACTCGAACCCTGCAAATGCAGACTGGCAATGGTCAGGCGCTCTTCGGGTTGAAGTTGTTGATACTGAGTTCTTTCGTGCATCGCAACACCTTATACGAAACAGGTGTTGCACTTCAGATTTGAGGCCGCCCCCGTTCTACAGGCATACGTTGGTTATAATGGCGGAGGACAGTTCCTCTGCTGCTTTCCAGATGGCATCGTCACCGACTTCTCCTCTTTGCTACATTTAAGGGCGACGGAAGCGGCTTTGACTACAGAGCATGCATTGATTTTGACTATCATGTCCGACGGAAAAGCACTTCCGCTCCGCCAATTCGCCGATTTCCTTCGGGTCGGACAAACTCGTCTCACTGAGAAGTGGATGAAGATGGTCTTCGACGATGGCGACCTTATCGAGGCGGACAAGCTAACGTACGACCAGCTCGCTGACCACCTCCCTCAAATTCTCGCGAAACTGTGCGCTGCCCTTGATGCCCAAGGCGTGGAAAAAGTGGAGCCCGCGATGGAGCACGATGCGAAAATGCATGGCATCGTGCGATGGCGCCAAGGGTACCGAATTGAGGAGCTAGTTCGCGAACTCGACCTTTTCCACTTTGTGTTGTCGGACGCGCTCGACGAATTCGTTGACACTGATGCAAGCGGCACGTTCGCGCGTGGTCACGAGCGGCGTGCGCGGCGTCTCATCGCAAATGCTCTCAGTTTTGTTACTCTGACCTCAATCCGCGAAGCGGTGCACGAACGTGACAGGAAAGTCGACGAATATACGGGTCGGCTAGAACGCGCGAATCACGAACTGGAACTGAAGCAGCGTCTGGTTGGCGACCTTCACGAGTCGCGGATGCAGATTACGCGCAGCGTAGTGCACGACCTTAGAAATTTTCTCAACGCGTTCACGATGGCGCTGCAGTTGATAGCACGCGCGCCGATGAAAGCTGAAGCGGCGCTGACGCTCGCAAATCGCCAGGCAGCGGACATGAAGCAACTCGTTGACCAGATGGTTGAGTACTCAGTCGTTTTAGGAGATAACAATCCGCTCTCGGTTGAGAAAGTGGAATTGCATGACCTGTTTGACGAATTAGTAGCATCGAGCCGACCGGATGTCGAGGGCAAAGGTCTGCGTTTTCATGCGCGCTTCGATTCGGAATTGAGTTCGGTGACTTCGAATCGGCTCAAGCTAAAGCAGGTCGCGCTTAATCTAATCTCGAACGCGACAAAGTACACAAAGTCTGGCGAAATAGAAATCGGATTCGCGAAGGTGGATGACGGCGGTTGGTCCATATGCGTGTCTGACACGGGCGTCGGCATCGCGCCGTCCGATGTGCAGAGAGTGTTCAACGAGTTTGAACGCGCCGCGGGCGAGGACATCCCAGGCGCCGGGCTTGGGCTCGCGATAGTGAAGGAGCTTTGCCGTGTTCTCCAAGGTCGAATCCATTTCGAGTCGCGGGTCGGGCAGGGCACTACGTTCGAGATTCGGTTCCCTATCGAATTACAATCGCCGCGCTGACGACGATTCCATTCAGAGGCGCGCGTTCAAAGATTCTTAAGGTGAGCGCCTGATGCCAACGTGTATGCCGGCATCGACGCTTGCGGCGACCTCTGCACGGAGTGGTCCGATGTATAACTACGAGTCTGCACGCCGTTGCAGTTACCCACAGGCACCTCCAAGAAGGCGTGCCGCTTCCATCGCCAATCTTACGCGGATTCGGTGCTCACTAGCTCGGGCGCCGGCATCGTCGCCGTCGTCGTAGACGTGACCTTGCGCCCAGTCGTTTTGCGAGCAGAAGTCTTTCTTGCAGGGACGCCTGTCTTTCCTGAAACCTTCGTAGCGGCCTTCTTGACGCCCGCAGACTTCTTGGACGCCGCCGTCTTCTTGGCACCAACCTTCTTGCTCGCAGCACGGACCTTCGACGCACCTTTCGATGTGCTCGACTTACGAGCCGCTGGCGCGTCCGACGTGGCGGCAGATGTCTGTTCAATCAAAAACTTGGTTCGGTCCTTCGCCGAGGCCAGCCACTTGGGAGCAGGGCCGCGACCGCTCCAGGTAGCGCCAGACTTTGGGTCTTGATATTTTGCTGGCAGCGCACCGTTTGATTGCACCTTGCGAATCCGAGTCTTCGCGCTAGTCGTTCCGACCGTCTTTGTTGAAGATGCGGGACCGGCGCCATTGATGAGGAATTTCGTCCGGTCTTTCACGTCTTTAATCCAAGCCGGCGGTCGAGCGTGTCCGCTCCACGTCTCACCGGTTTTTGGATTCAGGTACTTTGCAGGCAATTTGCCCTTGCTGGTGCTCGACGATTTGACGCTTCGACTGACGGCAGTGCGACTGTCAGTTTTCGCATCTCGCTTCGCTTTCGCTCGGGTTTCAATGTCTGCGGTAGTGAGCCCGTGCTTCAGCATCAAATCGCGAATCTGGTCCACAGCGGCTTGCGCGCTCTTGGCGACAATGGCCTCCGCTTGTGCTTGCAGCTTCTTCACCCGCGCCTGGATTTGCTCTAGTGTCGCCATAGCCTTCTCCGTGTGTAACTCGGAGAACTATGACACACTGCCGACCGAATTGGTACGCAACATTTTACCGTCTAAAGGCACCACGAAGCGTGGCGGTCTATAATCTCCAATCCCACTACTTGGTCTCGCTTCAATCGAAGTCCGACGACAGTTCTCCGAACCTATGGCATATCAAAGTTCTGAAATCGCACAGCTTCGTGCCCAGCAGGAAGCATTAGACAAACGGCTCTTTTGAATTTAGAGTGGGTAACGCGGCTCACGAGGCATGCGGGTTGAA
>NZ_JAQQDB010000078.1:0-12272 GCF_046030135.1 Caballeronia jiangsuensis | reverse complement strand
ATTCCGCAACGGCTTCTAAGTGTCGCGCTCGAAGGTCCAATCGGGCTCGGCTCGCGCACGGTCTGCCGCCGCAGACGTTTCAGGGTGCTGGTTCAGCACCAAATAGCTTCGGCACAGCGCTACGCGCTGCCGTTGGGTATGCGAGGGGAACCGTCGAGAAGAAGCACATGCAAACCCGATTGACCCATCGGCCGCGAAGCGGGACGGAGCCATTTCGTGCTGAACCAGTGACGCAAGCGGCGCGATGTGTCAGACCGTGCGCGAGCCTAGCCCGGTTAGTCCTTCGAGGGCGACACTTAGGCGAGTGCCATCGATGGCTGGCAAGCATGGCCAAACTGCGTGTGACCGCGGGCCTGAACGAGCTGCTTTCTTTGGTTACTTTCTTTGCAGCAGCAAAGAAAGTAACCCCCGCCCCGGGGAGGGGCAGTGCTAATAAACCGACACGAACACGAGTTCCACCGAAAGCCTAGGCAAGCCCTTCAACCCCACTCAATCCCGCGCCCGAAGCGTATCAACTTCCCCCGCATAAAACCGCTGCAATTCACCGATAAACGCCTGCAGCGCAGCATGATCCCGCCCCGGCGGCGCAAACCGGCGCCCAAGCGTCACGCGATAAGTAATAGGCAGCGCAGGCTTTCTAAAAATCTGCCAGCCCTTGCCAAGAAAGCCCGAATCCGTCTCGATGATGAGCGTCTGCACCGGCACCTGCGCGCGCCCGGCGATCAACGCGATGCCGCCCTTCAGCGGATTCACCGACGCATGCTCCGTGCGCGTGCCTTCGGGAAACAGCAGAAGCGGCGAGCCCCGCTGCAATTCGGCAACCGCAGCGCGAATCAACCCGACCGGCGTATCGTTGACGATATACCCCGCGAGCAGCGCGCCCGGCCCGAGAAACACGTTCCCGGCGACATCGCCCTTCATCACGCAACACGTATCGGGAACGCGCGACGCGATCAGCAGCGCATCGAGCAGGCAAGGATGATTCGGCGCGAGGATCATCGCGGACTGGCCCGCGAGCGAATCGAGTTCGGAGAGATCGAAGCGGCACGCGCCGAGCGTGCGCAGGAGCACGAAATAACCCTGCCACACACGCTGCACGACGCTGCGTCCGACGCGCCGCCCGGTATCGGCGGAAAGCACGCGCCGCAGAATCCACGCGAACGGAAACCACGCGAGGCACACGAGCGCCAGCACGACGAGCGCGAAATAGAACGCCACGCATTGCCACGCGGATTCGAGCGCGCGGCCCAGCGAAATCCGTTCGCCCGCGCCGCCGATTTTCCGATGGGCGTCACTCATCGCTCGCCACCATTTTCGACGACTGTCCGAACACCCACGCCACCGCCACGCCGCCCGAGAGCACGCTCTTTTGCCGCACGAGCGGGCTGTCGGCGAAGCTCGCGCCGGCGAGGTTCGCATAGCGCATGAACGCGCCGACCCAGTAACGGCTGAAGCGCCGCGACATCGACACGAGCGCCTGCGTGCCCGCGTAGCCGCCGTTCGCCTGGAACGCGGGACGGCCGGGCGTCGCGTATTGCGGCGCGACCGTGTAGTAGTGGTCGCTGTATTTGCCGTCGGCGAACATCGGTCCGGCGAGCATGCCGACGCGCAGTCCCGACACGCCCGCGACATCGACCAGATCGAGATTCAGGTTCGGCTCGAACTGCCAGCCGACCGTCTTCGGCGACGATTCCAGCGTGATGCCCATGCGCACCGGCAGGCGCAGATCGAGCAACGTGTCGCGCGACGGCGAGCGCCACAGGTGCACTTCCATCGACGGACCGATTTCGATCGTCGGCTTGAGATCGGGCATGCCGGCGCGCGCGTTGTCGTCGCGGCTGGACACGGGCAGCGAACCGAGCAGGCTGATATTGAAGTTGATGCGATCGGTGTCGAGCAACTGGCCGCGCACGCCGTCGCGATCGGCGCGGAAGAACTTGCCGCGATAGATCACGTAGGGAAACGGAAAGACCCACGCGCGCGTCTGGTCCGAGCCTGGATAGTGCGGAAAGCCCGCCACGCCCATGCCGACGCCGACCTCCCACAACGGCTTGCTCGGTGGCGGCGCTTCATCGGCGCACGCAACCGTGCTCGCGGCGAGCAACATCAGGGGCGCAAGGCGCGACGAACGAAATCCCTGCATCGTGATCAATTGGCCGATAGCTCCGCGCGTTTCGCGTCGCTCAGATTGCGGCGTCGCTGGCGGTACGCGCGCAGCGAATTGCGCCAGTCGAGCGCGGCCGTAATGTAATAGATGCCCTTGAACGCGCGCAGCGAACGCCAGATCGGCGTCGTGCCGAAGATATCGCCCGCGAGCAGCGACAAGAGCGCTTCCTTCATGCGCAGCGGGTTTCTCGGGCCCATGAAGAGATCGCGCATCGTCGGCGAGGTCATGCGGTAGATAAACCACGAAAACTCGCGCGGGCCGTGACGCACGTCGCGGTCGAACTTCGCGAGCGCGGCGGGCGCATCGGCGGGATTCGAAAGCGCTGCGTCAATCGCTTCCGCGCCCGCGAACGCGCTTTGCATCGCGAGCATCACGCCCGACGAGAACACCGGGTCGATGAACGCGAACGCATCGCCGAGCAAGAGGAAGTTGCGGCCGTGCGTCATGTCGCCGGTGTACGCGTAGTTGCCCGTCGCGTGGACTTCGCTGATCAGTTCGGCATCTTTCAGGCGCTCGGCGAGCGGCGCACACAGCGCGATGGTCTCGCGGAAGAACGTTTCGAGCGACGTGCCCTTCGGACGCCGCTTCAGATACGCGGGCCACACGACCGCGCCGATGCTCGTCGCGCCGTCCGCGAGCGGGATGAACCAGAACCAGCCGTGCTCGAACCAGAACACGGTGATGTTGCCTTCGTTCTGGCCATCGTTGCGGCGGGCATTCCTGAAATGGCCGTACAGCGCCGACGAATTGTGGCGCTCGTTGCGGCGCTTGGTCTTGAAATGATTCGCGAGCAGCGTGTCGCGCCCCGATGCATCGACGACGAAACGCGCGCGCACTTCCTCGATACGGCCATCGTCGTGCTCGGCGGCGATCGTCGCGCTGGCGCCATCCGCCGCGAACACGACATCGCGCGCGCGGCAGCCTTCGCTCACGTGCGCGCCGTGTTTCGCCGCGTTGCGCAGCAGGATTTCGTCGAGTTCGGAGCGGCGCACCTGATACGCGCTCGGCATCGACTTGTCCCAGGCATCGGCGAAGAGAAAGCGCTGCATACGATTGTCGTGCTGCGGCGAGACGAACTCGGCCGCGAGCTTGACCATGCCGATCGCGCGCACGTCATCGGCGACGCCGAGCCGTTCGAAGAGCCGCAGATTCGCCGGCAAAAGCGATTCACCGATATGAAAGCGCGGATGCCGCGCCTTCTCCAGCACCCGCACGCGATAGCCGCGGTCCGCGAGCAGCGTCGCCGCGGTCGATCCGGCAGGTCCGCCGCCGATCACCGCCACGTCCCAGGTTTGCGTCGCTTCGCTCATTCCACTCCTTTCGATCCGATTCAAGCGATTCCGCCGTTGATCGACAGAACCTGCCCTGTGACATAAGCCGCCGCGTCCGACACCAGATACGCGACCATGCCCGCGATTTCCTCCGCCGTGCCCGCACGCTGCGCCGGCACCAGTTGCTTGATGCGCTCGGGCGGAAAAGCGTTACCGAGCATTGGCGAATCGATGACGCCCGGCGCCACCGCGTTCACCGTGATGCCGCGCGACGCGAGTTCCTGCGCGAGCGCGCGCGTCGCGCCGATCAGGCCCGCCTTGGCGGCCGCGTAGTTCACCTGCCCGCGATTGCCCATCAGCCCCGACAGCGACGACATGTTGACGATACGCCCCCAGCGCGTGCGGATCATCGGCATCAGAAGCGGCTGCGTGACGTTGAAAAAACCGTCGAGCGTCACGTCGAGCACGCGTTTCCATTGCTGGCGCGTCATGCCGGCCATCGGCGCATCGTCGTGGATGCCCGCGTTGTTCACCAGAATCTGCACCGGGCCGTCGGCCAGGATGCGCGCGATCGCGGCGTCGGTGGCGTCGGGATCGGTCACGTCGAAGGCGATTGCATGCGCCGTGCCGCCCGCCGCGCGAATTGCTTGCGCGCAGCTTTCAGCGCGTTCGATGCCGCCGTTCGCGTGAATCCAGACTTCGTGTCCGGCCGCGCCCAGCGAGCGGCCGACGGCTTGTCCGATCGCGCCGCTGCCGCCTGTCACGAGCGCGCGCATGGCCTGGTTTCCGTCATCGATTGCATTGCGCCAGTCCGTATTCCGTGTTGCGCGGCCGCATCGGCGAGCGCACGAGCGTGCGCGTCCTTCAGTCTCGATGCGGCGGATTTCACTTGCATGACAGCGGCTGTCGGGGCTGACGCCGCGCGTTATCGAGTGCGATGCGCCGCGACGTGCGCGGCGAGCGCGCCGAGACTCGCGAAGATCTTCTGATTGTCCGGATTGTCCGAGCGCAGCTCGAAGCCGTATTTCTTCGAAATCAGGAGCGCTATCTCCAGGATGTCGATGGAATCGAGCCCGAAACCTTCTTCATACAAACGCGTGTCGGCCGAGACGGCCTTGGGATCGACGTCCTCGAGATTCAATTCGGCGACGATCAGCTCGGCGAGCTCTCTTTCCAGTTCGTTCATCGTATGTGCAGACCAGCCAGAAACGCGCGCAAGGGCGGCTCGTAAGACGTGCGCCCCGCGTACCCCGCACGCCACCGGCTGCCTGTTATCGAGATAATTGCTAGTGGCGAAATTCTAGACGAAGCCCTCTGGGACGCCTAGTAGGAAAGGTAACCGGTCGGGAGATGCGCCGGACCGCGATATTTCTGAGAAAAATCAGCGGTTTCGCCGCTGGGCGGGACCCCTGCGTGCGTAGGGTAAAATCCGCCGGTCTGACGAATGTAAGATCATCGAACAATCGGTTACAGACCGGGCGCGTAGGCGCGCGGGAAAATGATCGTCAGGCGGGCGACTGCCGGGTTTTTGTTCAATTACGGAGCGTTCTGAAGAGAACGCCGCAGCCGCATTCCATGTTGCGTACCTCTTTCCTTCTTTCAGGCGCACCGCGCGCAAGCGGAGCACGCCGATGAACGCAGCGCGCTTTCTTCGCGCGGCGGGCGGCGTCGGTGCGATCGCCGCTTACCAGCTTGCCGCGCATCATGCCGCGTCCACGCCGGGCGCGCACGGTCTCGGGCTCGCGCTCGTCCTCGCGCCGATCCTGCTCATCGCGCTGAACGCCGTCGTGCGTTCGCCCGCGCGCGGCTGGCTGCTGCCGCTGTGGGCGCTCGCGTGCGTCGCGTTATGGCTCGGGCGCGCGCCGCTCACCGCGCATTTCGGCTGGGGTTTGTGGCTCGAACACGCGAGCTTCAACCTCGCGCTCGCGTGGATGTTCGGCCGCACGCTCGTTCATGGCCGCGAGCCGCTTTGCACCCAGTTCGCGACGATGGTCCACGGCCAGATCGAAGCGCGTGTCGTGCGCTATACGCGGCGCGTCACGCTGGCGTGGACGCTCTTCTTCGTCGCGACCGCGTTCGTGTCGACGGTGCTGTTCGCGTGCGCATCGATCGTCGCGTGGTCCACGTTCGCCAACTATCTCGCGCTGCCGCTCGTCGGGCTGATGTTCGTCGCCGAGTACGCGTGCCGCCGCATCGCGCTGCCGGACATGGAGCCGTCGAGCATCATGGACGCCGTGCGCGCCTACACGCAGTCGATGCAGATGCGTCGCGGCGGGGCGCAGTAATGTCGTCGAATTCATCGCACATGCAGACCTTTCCGCTGGTTTTCCATTCGTCGCCGGATCAGACGATCGCCTGGCGCGACGGCGTGCCCGTCACCGTGCGCGAGTTTCTCGCCGACGTGCAGGCGCTCGCCGATGCGCTGCCCGAAGGCGGACATGTATTCAACGTCTGCACGGACCGCTATCGCTTCACGGTGAGCCTGTGCGCGACGCTCGTCGCGGGCAAGACGAGCCTGTTGCCCTCGACGCATACGCCCGAAATGGTGCGCGCCCTCGCCTCGTTCGCGCCGGACGCGTTTTGCCTGCACGACAACGACGATTGCGCGATCGACCTGCCGCGTTTCCGGTATCCGCCAAGCGCAGCGTCCCGTTTGACGGGCGAGGCGCATGTGCCGCACATCGACGGCGCGCGCGTCGTCGCCTACGTGTTTACGTCGGGTTCGACGGGCGTGCCGGTGCCGCATCGCAAGACGTGGGGCTTTCTGGTGAAGAACGTGCGCGCGGCGGCGGCGCGTCTCGGCCTGCTCGGCGAGGCACGCGCGACGCTCATCGGCACCGTGCCGCCGCAGCACATGTACGGCTTCGAATCGACGGTGCTGCTCGCGCTGCTCGGCGGCCTCGCGTTCAGCACCCGCCAGCCGTTCTATCCCGTCGATATCCGCGCGGAACTCGCCGCCGTGCCCGAGCCGCGCGTGCTCGTCAGCTCGCCGATTCATCTGCGCGCGCTGTTCGCGAACGAGGAAGCGTTGCCGCGCGCGTCGCTCGTGCTGTCGGCGACCGCGCCGCTTGCGGAAAAGCTCGCGCTCGACGCCGAAGCGCGCCTCGACGCGCCGCTGATGGAAATCTACGGCAGCACCGAAACCGGCCAGATCGCGACGCGCCGCACCGCGCACACGGCCGCGTGGGAACTGTTTCCGGACATCGCCCTGACGCCGCGCGCCGACGACTCCGGCGAACCGACGATGTGGGCATCCGGCGGCCACGTCGAAGTGCCGGTGCCGATGGGCGACGCGCTCGAACTCATCGACGGCACGCATTTTCTGCTGCATGGGCGCAAGGCCGATCTCATCAATATCGCGGGCAAGCGCACGTCGCTCGCGTATCTGAATCATCAGTTGAACGCGGTGCCCGGCGTGATCGACGGCGTGTTCTACATGCCCGACGAAAGCCCCGCCGACAGCGAAACCGTGCGCCGTCTGATGGCGCTCGTCGTGGCGCGGGAGCTTACGGCGGCGGACTTGCAGCGCGCGTTGCGCGAGCGCATCGACGCCGCGTTCATGCCGCGTCCGCTGCTGTTCGTCGATTCGCTGCCGCGCAACGCGACCGGCAAGCTGCCGCGCGAAGTGCTGACGCAGTTGATCGAACAGGAACGCAGCCGCCGCGCCGCGCTGAGCTTCACCGTGCCGCCGGAACATCCCGCGCTCGCCGGGCATTTCCCCGGACGCCCGATCGTGCCGGGCGTCGTGCTGCTCGATCACGCGCTCGACGCGATCGGTTCCGCGCTCGGAAAGAACTTCGGCGCATGCAGGATCGAATCGGCGAAATTCCTCAGCCCGGCCGCTCCCGGCGAAGCGCTCGACATCACGTACGAAACGTCCGCGAGCGGCGCGATCCGCTTCACGATTCGCGCGGGCGTTCGCGCGGTGGCGAGCGGCGCCGTCGGCATGATCGACAACAACACGCAAGCATCGTGAACGAGCCGCGCAACCGCGACGACTGGGCCGAGCGCCAGGAACGCAGCAACCTCGCGTTGCTGCGCTTCATGACGTGGGTGTCGCTGCGCTTCGGGCGGCGCATCGGGCGCGTGTTGCTGCGGATCATCGCTGCGTATTTCGTGGTGTTCGCGCCGCGCGCGCGGCGTGCGTCGCGCGCTTATCTGAATCGCGCGCTCGGCCGCCATGCGGGCTGGCGCGATGGTTATCGACATGTGTTCTCGTTCGCGTCGACGATTCACGACCGCATCTATCTGCTCAACGAACGCTTCGATCTGTTCGATATCCGCACGCATGGCGTCGAGGATGTCGAGGCCGCGCTCGCCGACGGACACGGCGCGTTCCTGATGGGCGCGCATCTCGGCAGCTTCGAGGTGGTGCGCGCGATCGGGCGGGCGCAGCCGCATATCCGCATCGCGATCACCATGTACGAAGAAAACGCGCGCAAGATCAACGCGATCCTCGCCGCCGTGAATCCTGCCGCGCATCACGACGTGATCGGGCTCGGCAAGGTCGATGCGATGCTGAAGGTGCGCGAACGGCTCGATGCAGGCACGCTCGTCGGCATTCTCGCGGATCGCACGCTGCGTCAGGCGGGCGACGCGCTCAAGGAACGCGAATTCCTCGGCGCGCCGGCCGCGTTTCCGCTCGGGCCGCTGCATATGGCGGCGGTGTTGCGGCGTCCGGTCGTCTTCATGACGGGGCTGTATCTCGGCGGCAACAGCTACGATATCCACTTCGAAACCCTCGCGGATTTTTCGAAGACCGGGCGCGGCGAGCGCGCCGCCGCCGTCGATGCCGCACTCACGCGCTACGTCGCGCTGCTCGAAAAATATTGCCGCGCGGCGCCGTACAACTGGTTCAACTATTTCGACTTCTGGCAGGCGAACGCCGTGCAGGAACCGGCGCAAGCGCGCGCGGCCGGCGCCCGTCTGCGAGAAGTCACGAAGGATTCCTGAGCTTATGCGAGTTTTCTCCGCGGTGCTGACCGCCGCCGTGCTGTGCGTCATGTCGGCACCGACTTTTGCCGCCGATGCACCCTGGACGCTCGATCGCCTGATGAACACGCTTGGCGCGAAAAAATCCGGGCGCGCGCAGTTCACCGAAACGCGCTATCTGAAGATCGCGCAGGAGCCGCTCGAATCGTCGGGCGAACTGGTGTTCGTCGCGCCCGATCATCTGGAAAAGCATACGGTCAGCCCCAAGCCTGAGAATCTCGTCGTCGATGGCGACATGCTCACCGTCGATCGCAACGGCCGCAAGGTGACGATTCCGCTGCGCAACTATCCGGAACTGGGCGCGTTCATCGAGAGCATCCGCGCGACGCTCGCGGGCAACCGTTTCGCGCTGGAGAACGCGTACAAGGTGTCGATCGACGGAAAGGGCAACGACTGGACGATGACGCTCGTGCCGATCGATTCGCGCATGAAGCAGAAAGTCAGTTCGATCACGCTCGCGGGCAGCGGCGCGGCGCTCGCGCGCGTCGAGATCAAGCAGGCCGATGGCGATCGCTCGCTCATGCGCCTGCAAGACGCGTCGGCGCACTGAACCCGGCATGCGCGCTGTCCTTCGTCAGCCTGCGGTCATCGTCTGGCTGTGCTTTCTCGCGGTGTGCCTGGGCGTCATCGCGCGTACGAACTTTTCCGCCGATCTCTCCGCTTTCCTGCCGCGCTCGCCCAGCGAACAACAACGCGTGCTCGTCGAGCAACTGCGCGACGGGCTCGTTTCGCGGCTGATTCTCGTCGGCATCGAAGGCGGCGATGCGAACGGCCGCGCCGATGTCTCGCGCAAGGTCGCGGCCAAGCTGCGCGCGGACAAGCGCTTCTCCGCGATCAACAACGGCGAGCCGGTCGGAGCGGCGCGCGACGAGCGTTTCGTTTTCGAGCATCGCTATCAGTTGAGTCCCGCGGTGACGCCCGAGCGCTTCAGCGGCGCCGGCCTGAAAGACGCGCTCGCCGATAGCCTCGATCTGCTGAGCTCTTCTGCCGGGATGATGACGAAGGACTTGCTGCCGCACGACCCGACCGGCGAAGTCACCGCGCTCGTCAGTCAACTGGACAGCGGCGCGCAGCCTTCGATGCAGGATGGCGTATGGGCATCGCGCGACGGCCAGCGCGCCGTGCTGCTCGCGCAGACCGCGAGCGCCGGTTCCGACACCGATGCGCAAGCCAGCGCGATGGCCGCGATCCGCGATGCGTTTGCGCAAGCCGCGCCGGGCGCATCGTATCGGCTGCTGATGACGGGACCGGGCGTATTCGCCGTGGAAACACGCGACACGATCATGCACGACGTGCGCTGGCTGTCGGCGGCGAGCATCGTGCTGATCGTCGTGCTGCTCCTGGCGGTGTATCGCTCGGTGCCCACTTTGCTGCTCGGTCTGATGCCGGTGCTGTCCGGCGTGGCCGCGGGCGTCGCCGCCGTGAGCCTCGCGTTCGGCACCGTGCATGGACTCACGCTCGGTTTCGGCACGACGCTGATCGGCGAGGCCGTCGATTATTCGATCTATCTCTTCGTGCAATCGGCGGGCGTCGCGCGGCGCGAATCGCTGAAGGACTGGGTCGCGAGCTTCTGGCCGACGATCCGCCTCGGCGTGCTGACGTCGATCTGCGGCTTCGCATCGATGCTCTTCTCCGGCTTTCCGGGCCTCGTGCAACTCGGGCTGTATTCGATCGTCGGTTTATCGACGGCGGGCATCGTCACGCGTTTCGTGCTGCCGCATGCGTTGCCGCAAGGCTTTGCGATCCGCGACGTCTCGCGCCTCGGCAATCGGCTCGCGCGCGTCGCCGGCCATGCGTCGCGTTTGCGCGCGGCGCTCGTGGTGTTGTTGTTGGCGGCGGTCGCCACCTTGTTCATGCACAGACACGGGCTCTGGAGTCAGGAGTTGGCCGCGCTGAGTCCGGTTCCAAAGGCGAGCCAGGATCTCGATGAACGTCTGCGCGCCGACGTCGGTGCACCGGACGTGCGCTATCTCGTCGTGGTGTCGGCGGCGAACGAGCAGGCGGCGCTCGAACGGGCGGAAGCGGTCGCGCGTCGGTTGCAGCCGCTCGTCGATGCGCACGTGATCGCCGGTTATGAAAGTCCGGCGCGCTATCTGCCGAGCGACGCCGCACAGCGCGCGCGTCTCGCGAGCCTGCCTTCGGCCGGGGAATTGCGCACGCGTCTCGCCGTCGCGCTGCGCGATCAGACGATCCGCGTGAAGCCCGAAGTCTTCGAGCCGTTCATCGCCGATGCCGAAGCGGCCCGCACGCGGCCGTTGCTGCGTCGCGCCGATCTGCAGGGCACGTCGATGGCGCTCGCCGTCGACTCGCTGCTCACGCAACGCGACGGCCACTGGACGGCGATGCTGCCCTTGCGCGCGGCCGAAGGCTCGGACGTGGAGGCGCAGAAGATTCGCGCGGCGGTGACGGCGTCACAGGTGCCGGACGCGCTGTTCGTCGATATGAAAGCCGAGGCGGACCGTCTCTATCAGAACTACGTGCACGAGGACATTCGCCTGTCGCTCGGCGGATTCGCCGCGATCGTCGTGCTGCTGGTGCTCGCGCTGCGCTCGCCGGTGCGCGCGGCGCGCACGCTCGCGCCGCTCGTCGCGGCGGTGATCGTCGTGATCGCGGGGCTCGCGCTCGCGGGCAAGTCGCTGACGATTCTGCATCTGATCGGCATGCTGCTGATCGTCGCGGTCGGCTCGAACTACGCGCTCTTCTTCAACTATCGCGCGCACGCCGAAGACAACGCGATTTCCCCGCAAACGCTCGTGTCGCTCGTGATCGCGAATCTCGCGACCGTGCTCGGTTTCGGGCTGCTCGCGCTTTCCAGCGTGCCGATGCTCAAGACCTTCGGACTGACGATCGGCCCCGGCGCGATTCTCGCGCTGCTGTTCTCGGCGATCCTCGCGCCGCGTTCCGGATTTTCGCGATGAACGCGCCCGGCCAGCCGCGTCGCTGGACTCCGACGCCTTTGATCAGCGGCGCGGCAGTCGTGCACGCGGGCGCGCTCGCGGCGCTCGCCGTATCGCCCGCGACGTGGCCGTGGGCGGCGGGCGGCGTGATCGCGTCGCATCTCGCGCTGACGGCGGCGGGACTTTGGCCGCGCAGCGCGCTGCTCGGCCACAACTGGACGACGCTGCCGGAATCGGCGGGCGCGTCCATCGCGATCACGATCGACGACGGTCCCGACCCCGACGTCACCCCGCGCGTGCTCGATCTGCTCGACGCGCATCGCGCACGCGCGACGTTTTTCTGCATCGGGGAGCGCGCGCGGGAACATCCGCGCATCGTCGAGGCGATCGTCGCGCGTGGACATGCGGTGGAGAATCACAGCCAGCGGCATCGGCACAATTTTTCGCTGATGGGGCCGGGAGCTATGCGGCGGGAAATCGACGCGGCGCAAACGACCCTCGGCGATATCGCGGGCACTCGGCCGCTGTTCTTTCGCGCGCCAGCGGGATTGCGCAATCCGTTTCTCGAACCGGTGCTGTGCGGTCTGGGGCTTCATCTCGCGAGTTGGACGCGGCGCGGCTTCGACACGCGCACGGGTGATGCGGCGCTCGTTGCGGGGCGTTTGCTCGATGGGTTCGCTGCGGGCGATATCCTGCTCGTTCATGATGGGCACGCTGCGAGGGATGTGCATGGCGTACCCGTTGTGTTGGCTGCGCTCGATACGGTCTTGCGGGCGGCGGCGGATCGGGGGTTTGGGACTTTGACTTTGCGGGATGCGATCTTGGGGTAGGGGTGGTTTGGGGTTTTTTCGCTGGATCCCGGTTTCGTGTCGGTCTATTTGTGTTGCCCCTATGCGGGGCGGCAGTCACTTTCTTTGCTGCTGCAAAGAAAGTAACCAAAGAAAC
>NZ_JAQQDB010000077.1:0-12502 GCF_046030135.1 Caballeronia jiangsuensis | reverse complement strand
CCGCCGACAATTCCGGCATTCGGCCGACAAAGTAAAAGTGGCCGCCAGAAAAGATCCGGTGCTCGAAACGCTGCGTCGTGAACTGCGCCCAGCGCGATGTGACTGCCGGGGGAGCGACTTTATCGGATGCACCAGAAAGCACGCGAATGTCGATGCTCAAGGAGGTCGCATGAGACGGAACATATCTGGATAGAATTTTGAGGTCGCGTTCAAGACGATCAACAATCGTGCCGCTACGCTTTCGTGGCTGCTTCAGGCTGACCGACGATTCATCAAGAGGGAAGAATGAAGCTCCGAGCTCGCCTGCAGGAGCGGACACTTCATCGGGCGGAGGACATGCCGACAAGACCAATCGTTCGATACGCTCTTGTTCAAACCGCAGTGCCGCCTCGAAAGCAATCAATGCGCCCATACTGTGGCCAAAAATAACAATTCTCCCTGGCACCTTCTTGAGCAACTCGCATACTTTTTCGGCCAAAGTCTGAATCGTCTCGCCTCCTGCAACATCAGACGATATTTCCGCGAGGTCGACTTCGACGGAGTTCGCGACTTGCGCGATCTCTCCTTTCAACGACGCGAACGCATTTTCCGGTGCTCCTGCGAAGGGTAACAAGACGATGGAACGCCGGACCGTGCAGCAATGCTGGCATGCGCATTTCATAGCTTTTGGACCGTCCTGCTTCATATCTTCGCTTGCCACAATTTAGCTCTACTTCTTACATCTTAGCCCGCCGTGTTTCGCCACTCCGTTGTGTTCGCGAAACCGTCGGTTTCCCACTGGTGGATGAAATATCTTTCCGAGAAAGCACGTTAAGATAGCACCAGATTATTCTTATAAATTCCTACGTTCACTTATTCAATATATCTAAATATGTAGATTGAGCGTCGGCCCTCTAAATTCATCGAACAGATCGAGCTTGAACCAGCTCAGCTCAATCGGTCAAACGAGCTTAAGGAACGGACCTGCTTGAGAGAAAGAGAATCGATCGCGACTTTACATAGGCTCGTTCATCGACTCCACCATAAAGTCGATGAAGGTACGGACTTTTGGTGCAAGATATCGGCGATTCACGTACATCGCGTAAAGTGACTGTGAAAAAGGAATATATCCAGGAATGGCAAATTCCAGCGAACCGGAGCGGAGATCTTCGGATGCAATCCAGCGAGGGAGGTAGGCGAGGCCGAAGCCTTGTCGAGCGAGTTGCAGGATCAATGTCGTATCGTTGGAACGAATGACGTTGCTTCCGTTGATGTCGACAGAATTTCCTTTATGTGCTTTCGCATTAGCCCAATCACTCAATATCGGCATGACATAACGATGAAGGGGCAGTTCCTCAACAGAAGACGGACGACCCGCCCTGGCAAAATAGGCGGGCGCACCGATCAAAAGGAAATCGACGGTCGCAATCGGTCGCGCTATAAGCGAGAGTGCCGGGTTCTCAGTGACGCGCAACGCAAGATCAAACCATCCAGATGCGAGGTCGGCCTTCTGATTGTCAAGAAACAGTTCGAGTTGAACATGCGGATAAGCCTGTTGATATTCGATTAGCTTGCGAGCAAAGACCGGGTTAGAAAGCCACTGCGGCGCCGTTATGCGCAGTTTACCGCGCGGCGATCCGTTGCGTTGCCCCAGCAACACTTCCGTTTCGTTAAGGATCTCAAGCGCTTCCCGGCACCTTTCATACGCGAGTGTCCCCGACTCGGTCAGGCTGATGCTTCGACTGGAACGATGCAGCAGTCGCGTATGCAACGTAGACTCCAGATGAGCTACATGTTTGCTTGCCATGGCCGGCGACATTGTGAGTCGCTTCGCTGCACTTCGAAAAGAACTCGTCTCTACGACTTCGACGAAAACTTTCATGCTTTTAATTGAATCCATTGTATGATCGGCCCTTTCTAATTTTCTCGACAGCATGCGCCAAATCAGCAAAGGCGGCTGTTACGCTGCCTCATTTTCGCCCCTGAGTTGACCGATGAGCGAGTCCGCCATACCCAGTCGTAAGGTCAGCGGGATACTTTCCACTTAATTCGTTTAGCTAACTATTATGCGAACGCTGATTGATCTTACCGTCGGCGCTGGCGCAAGGCGAGTTCCAGCGCAACACAAATCGGAATTAAGCGCTTGGTCCACAAAATATGACGCAACCGATCAAACTTGCGGAACTCAAATATATTGGCGTAAACGGCCGCGCACGTTCCCGAAGCAATGCTCTCAACTTAAGCCTAAAAGCGCTTGTATACGGCGCGTCAACCCTGTAAGCTCGTCTGCATAACTCCCTGATAAATCAACGATATGAGCTCAAATACCGGCGTCTTCCCGACTTCTGGCTGAGTTCTCCGACTTTCTATTCGATCCGGCGCTCGCCGAGCGTGCGGGTCGTTCTCCTGCTGGATTTACCCGCAATCGCACTCGGTCGCGGCTTTGTCGGCAAGATGATCGTTGCCGCACTCGCGCGACGCGAGATTGCGTTCTGCACGCGTATCGATGCACGTAACTAGACATGCGTCACCGACTTTGCCCGCAGCGGCCAGGCCGAGCGCGTGGTGACGCTTAAGGCGCCCAGCGAGCGCGATGCCTGTGCTTACGAACTTGCCCGCACGTCCATCACCGTGCGCCTGATCCGCGATGTCACACCGAACGTCCGCGCCCGCGTGCTAATGAACTCGCTGCTCGTCCTCCGGCGTCACCTTTGGCGCGCTCGATCATCGGCACTGGCGCATCGAGGAAGCCTTCAAACGTCTAAAGCACCGCTCGCAACTGGAGGCCGTCACGGGTCTGGCCTATCTGGCATAGCAGCAAGACTTCGGCGCCAATATTTTCGCTGACCCTGCGCACACTGCTCAGGAGCTTGATGAGCCGTACGAGGATCACCGTGCCAGGTGTCCTAATCGCGTGTACGCATGGGGCCCGCTCAAGCCGATACTTGCATGCTTGCACTGTGCCTTCTGCGTATCCGGCGCTGTCTGGATGCGCGCACACCGGTACTGGCGGTGATCGGCAAGGCCCGATGCCGCATACAGCCCTCACGCTCACATCCCAGACCACCAGAAAGTGAAGTCCCACGGACATATCACGTACAAACGTGTTTGATAGCTTGGGGCTAAAATTGAGAGCACTGCCTCGCGAAGACGCGCGGTCCGGACGTTCTCCACACAGCGTGATAGTTAAGCAACCGACTCAAGCGCTGGTTGACGGTGCAGTGAGAGTCGGCGCAAAGAAAATTATTAATTCAACGCGCGAGGACGCAACTTCGGATGCCCTCGCGACGTCGGCATGTTGAATGCTTATCGCGCTGCTTGAGGCTGAGCGTCTTCAACGTCGTGCGCCCCCGAAATCGTCTCCATCGACGAATCGTGATGCAGCAGCAGCACGGCGGCCACGCCGACCATGCCCGCCCCTGCGAGGCACAGCAGGCCCGCGCCGAAGCCGCCCGTGCTGTCCTTGATCCAGCCCATCGCATAGGGCCCGAAGAAGCCCGCGAGGTTGCCGAGCGAGTTGATCGCGGCGATACCGCCCGCAGCAGCAGCCCCCGACAGGAACGAAGCCGGCAGCGTCCAGATCACAGGCAGGCAGCCGAAGATGCCGAAGCCCGCGATCGACAGCGCGATCATCTTCATCACCGGGTTATCCAGCCCAGCAGAAGCCGCGATGCCGCCCGCCGCCACCATCAGCGCAATCGCGACGTGCCAGCGGCGCTCGAGCTTGCGATCCGAATGCCGGCCCCACAGCACCATGCTGATCACGCCGACGACATACGGCAATGACGTGACGAAGCCCGTCTGCAGGTTGGTCAGGCCGAACGCCTTGACGATCTGCGGCAGGAAGAAGCTCAGGCCATAGTTGGTCGCATTCGCGCCGAAGTAGATCAACGCGATGGCCAGCACGCGCGGATTGAAAATCGCCTCCTTCACGCTGAACGCATGCACCGATTCACGATGCGCCCGTTCCTGCGCCTGGCGATTCACGAGCCAGTCACGCTCTTCCTTCGCGAGCCAGTGCGCATCGGACGGCCTGTCGGTCAGGTAGAAATACACGACGAACGCAAGCAGGAGCGCGGGAATCGCTTCGATCAGATACAGCCATTGCCAGCCCTGCATGCCGTTGATGCCGTCCATCTGCAACAGCGCGCCGGAGATGGGCCCGCCGATCACCGTGGACAGCGGAATCGCCGCCATGAAGTATCCGACCACACGGCCCCGATACTTCGCCGGAAACCACAAGGTCAGCAGAAAGATGATGCCGGGAAAGAAGCCCGCTTCCGCGATGCCGAGCAGAATGCGCAAGCCATAGAACACGTAAGCGTTCGACAGGCCCGTCGCTTGCGCGATGTGCGGAATGTAGGCCATTGCCGCCGCGAGAATGCCCCACGTGAACATGATCCGCGCGATCCAGCGACGCGCGCCGAATCGTTCGAGCAGCAGATTGGACGGCACTTCGAAAAAGAAATAGGCGATAAAGAAAATGCCGGCACCGAAGCCGAACATGCTGGCGGTAAAGCCGAGCGCCTTGTTCATCTGCAACGCCGCGAAGCCGACGTTGACGCGATCGAGATACGCGATGAAGTAACACAAGATCAGGAACGGCACGAGGCGAACCATCACGCGCTTCATGGTGCGAGCTTCAAGGTCCATCTAGGTCTCCTCCGGATAAGAGAATCGGGTAGATCGCTGGTACTTGAGGTACCTGCGGAGACTACTCTTTACGGAGGAACTACAGCATTGGTGTTTGTTCTTGGTATCGGTTCCGAAGCGGTACGTGTCTGTCGATTCGATGCGCGCCAATGCGGTGCATCGAATCGTTTGCGTCCCAAACTATGCGTAAAAATTGCGACCGGGGCGTGCGATTCGCCCCGTTTCGCGACGATCATGCGACCGGTAACAATCCGGCGTAATCCGGTTCCGGTAAGCCTTGCACACCGGGGTTCATGGCGAACACATAGCCGTCGTCGTCAGTGGCGTTCATTGCCGGACGAATTGTCGTCACATAGAGCGTCTTCAGATCGGTCCCGCCGAATGCGCACATCGACGGCTTGCTCGCGGGCAGCGCGATCTCGCGATCCAGCTTGCCCTGCGGCGTGAAGCGCAGCAAGCGTCCCGCGTCGTTCGCGCAGGTCCAGTAGCAGCCGTCCGCATCGACAGCGGCGCCGTCCGGGCGGCCCGCGTAGTGATGCAGATCGGCGAACACACGTTGCGCGCCGGGCGTGCCCGTATCGGGATCGAAGTCAAAGGCCCATACTAGGCGGCGTTGCGGGTGCGAGTCGGACAGATACATCGTTCTGCCATCCGGCGACCACGCGAGACCGTTCTGGGTGATCAAACCATCGACAATCGGCGCGGAGAGCGTGCCGTGCTCGTCGTAGCGATACAGCGCGCCGGCAGGACTCGCGAGCGACATGTCCTGCACCATCGTTCCGGCCCAGAAGCGCCCTTGCCTGTCGCAGCGGCCATCGTTGAAACGCATGCCCGTAGCGGGAAACGCTGGCGCGGCGAGCTTCACGGCGCGCCCTTCGTTCACCCCGCCCGCACCGGAGAGCGTCACGGCGAACATGCCGCTCTCCATGCCCGCGACGACCCGCCCCGGTTCATCGAACGCAAAGCACGCGACCTGCTCGGCAAACGCCCATTCCGTGCGGCGCGCGCTGTCGACTTCGAGCCGAACGATTCGGCGCGCGGGAATATCGGTCCAATACAGCGCGCCCTCTTGCGCGCGCCATACCGGACATTCCCCGACCGTCGCACGGCCGCCCGCGTCGAGCCGTTCGGCGCGAACGGATGCGCTCATCGCTTGCGCTCCATCGGTTCGCCCAGCACGAACGCGCCGCCCTGGAAGCGTTGCGCGGGGTCGTCGCGTTCGGCGGTCGGCCCGCTCACCGGAAAGAGTCCGTCGAACTGCGCGGAGCTGTCCTTCGGATTGAAGCCGAGGAAGCCGGCCTTCGCGTTGTCCCACCACTTCACGGGATTGTCCGACGCGCCATACACCACGGCGTGCCCGACGCGATTCGCGAACAGCGAGCAGCGCACGAGTTCGATGAAATCGCGGTAGCTCAGATACGTGACGAGCATGCGCGGATTCTTCGGCTCCTCGAACGACGAACCGATGCGCAGGTTCACCGTCTCGATGCCGAAGCGGTCGAAGTAATAGCGCGACAGCGATTCGCCGAAGCACTTCGTCACGCCGTAGAGGCTGTCCGGCCGATGCTGCGCATCCGTATCGATCACCTCGGTGACCGGATGAAAGCCGATTGCATGGTTCGAGCTCGCGAACACGATGCGCTTCACGCCGTAACGGCGCGCAGCTTCATAGATGTTGTACGTGCCGCGGATGTTCGCCTCGATCAGATCGTCGAACGGCGCATCGATCGAGATGCCGCCGAGATGCACGATCGCATCGACACCTTCGACGAGTTGCATCACCTTCTCGCGGTCCGCGAGATCGACAGCGCTGATTTCTTCGTGGCTCGCCGCATCGTCGAGCGGCGCGATGTCGGAGAGCCGCACGACGTCGGCCCATTGCGCGAGCGCGCCGCGCAACTGACGGCCCAGATTGCCGGCGGCGCCGGTCAAAAGCAGGCGCTTGAACGGTTTGCCCGCTGCATTTGGCTGATTCATCGAGACTCCTGTCCAATACGTGGTAATACGTTGAAAGCAAAAATGAAGAAAACGTTTTCGGGACTATAGCGACGGGGCGGAACGGCCGTCAATCGCCGTCCGGCATTCATAACGCTGCATGCAAAATGCATGATGCGCGTCATTGTTTCCCGGTTTTCTGCGACAATCCGTAAACATTGCGAAAACGTTACCTTCCGAATGAAGAAAATTTCCCCGACCATTCGCGACGTCGCCGCCGCAGCGGGCGTGTCCGTCGCGACCGTCTCAAAGTACATCAACGGCGCGCAACGCTTCTCCGCGCCGGTCGAAGCCAAGCTCAAGGAAGCCATCGATACGCTCGGCTACCGGTCGAACCCGCTCGCGCGCTCGATGATCACGGGCAAGACGCGCACCATCGGACTCACGATCCTCGACATCAGCAATCCGCACTTCACCAACGTCGTGAAGGGCGCGAACCGCATTGCGCTGCGCCACGACTACACGCTGCTGCTCGTCGATATCGACGAGAACCAGGCGCGTGAGCGTCCGCTCATCGAAGCCCTCGCGCAGCGTGTCGACGGGTTGCTCGTCAGTTCGCGTCTCGCCGACGAAAACGCGCAATGGATGCTCGACCTCGACAAGCCCGTCGTGCTTCTGCGCAATGCCGAACTGCCGATTCCGAGCGTCGGCATCAACAGCCGCCTCGCTACCTACATGCTCGCGCGCCATCTGCTCGATCTCGGCCATCGCCGCATCGCGTATCTCGGCTTCGAGCATGCACGCATCAACGATGAACGGATTCGCGGCGCACGCGATTGTCTCGCCGAGGCGGGCCTCGAGCTCGACATCTACGAAGCGCACGCGCCGACTGCACTTGCGGGCGAACAGGCCTGCTCGCGCGTGATGCTCGGACCGAAGCGGCCGCAAGCGGTGATCTGCTACAACGACCTCATCGCGCTCGGCTTCATGAAGGAAGCCGCGTCGCTCGGCATTCGCGTGCCGAAGGACGTGTCGGTGACCGGCATCGACAACGTGCCTTATGGCGCATACGCTGCACCGGGGCTCACGACCGTCGACATCCAGAGCGAGAAGATGGGCGAACTGGCGATGCAAAAGCTCATCGATGCGCTCGCCGGTCATCCCGACCCCGGCAACTCCATGTTCGAGCCGCGGCTCATCGTGCGTGAATCGACTGCTGCGGCCGCGTGATTCGCGCCGCGCCGCCTGCAAGTTGCGAGTGCTGGCGGCGCGGCGCATTTTCTGATTAGTAATAATTAGCGATCAGGCCGGGAGCTTCGCCGGCGTCATCTTCGGCGTGAGCATGTGCATGATCGCGAAGGCGATGAGATACGCCGATGCGCCGATCGCGAACAGCACCCAGTAGTGACCCGTGCGCTGCAGAACCTGGCCGATCACTTCCGAGAACAGCACGCCGCCGATCGAACCGGCCATGCCGCCGATACCGACCACCGCGCCCACTGCACGACGCGGGAACAGGTCCGATGCCGTCGTGAAGAGATTCGCCGACCAGCCCTGGTGCGCGGCCGCCGCGAGACCGACGATCGCCACCGCGACCCACAGATTGTCGGCCTGCGAGACAAACGCGATCGGCAACACGGCACATGCGCAGATCAGCATCGCGGTCTTGCGTGCCGCATTCACGGTCCAGCCCGCACGCAACAGCGCCGACGAAATCCACCCACCGCCGATGCTGCCGATGGTGGTGATCGCGTAGATCACGACGAGCGGCAAACCAATGTGCTGCATGTCCATGCCGCGCGATTCGTTGAGCCACTTCGGCAGCCAGAACAGATAGAACCACCACACCGGATCCGTCAGGAACTTGCCGACGATGAACGCCCACGTCTCGCGCTGCTTGATGAGCACCTTGAAGCCCGGTGCGCCTGCTTTCGCGTTGGCGGCATCGGCAGAACGGGTTTCGTCGCCTTCGTTCGCGAGATCGTCCTCCTGCGCGCTGCCGTCCGGCTGGCGATACATGAAGAACCACACGACCAGCCACACGAGACCGACTGCACCGACGATCACGAATGCCGCGCGCCAGCCGAAGGCCACCGCGATGGCGGGAATGAGCGCGGGTGCGAACACCGCACCGATGTTCGCGCCGGAGTTGAAGATGCCGGTCGCGAGCGCGCGCTCGCTGCGCGGGAACCATTCGGCGGTCGTCTTGATGGCGGCCGGGAAGTTGCCGCCCTCGCCGATGCCGAGCAGTGCGCGGACCATCGCGAAGCCCATCACGGAGCCGACGGCCGCGTGCAGCATCGCGGCGATGCTCCATACGAACATCGCGAGCGCGTAGGAGATACGCGTGCCGAGCCAGTCGACGATACGCCCGAAGCAAAGCAGACCGATCGCATAAAACGCCGAGAACGCGATCACGATGCGGCCGTACTGGATCTGCGTCCAGCCGATGTCGTGCTGCAGCATCGGGGCGAGCAGACCGAGGATCTGCCGGTCCATGTAGTTGATGACCGTGGCGAAGAAGAGCAGCGCGCACACGGTCCAGCGATAGCGGCTGGCGGTACGCACGACGCCGGCAACGACAGTGTTCATGAAAGTCTCCGGACGCGGCGGCGCTCGTCGTGCCGCGTTCTTTGTTGCATGACCGGCGACGAGCGCCGTGGCGATGGCTTGCGTAGGTGGTGAAGCCGCAAGCCGGCCTGGGTTTTGGAAAACGTTTTTCGAAGGATAGTGGGTTTGCTCTCGACTGACTATCCTGGTATTTGCCCTAATCCAAGCCGAAGCGTCGGCGTAAAGGGGTTGCGCGCCTTATCGTCGAGCAGGATTTGATCGACGAGCGTAGTTAATCGTTTTCTATAAATTTCCTATTTCTGCCGCTACGGACGCGCTTGCATTCGGCGTTTCGCATGCACTTTGGCGTTTTGCATGCCGCCTCACGCATACAAAATGCCGACCCCGCGACCTTCGAACCCGCCGGCGCGCCTGTATGATCGAACCCCATGGACAACCACGACAAACGCCTTCCATGCCTGCTCGATTGACGGGGCTCCTTTATCTGCTCGTCACCGCCACCGGCTGGGCGCTGAACTGGCCCGCCATGAAAATCCTGCTGCGCGAGTGGCCGCCGCTCTTCTCGCGCGGCATCGCCGGCATCGCGGCCGCCGTGCTGCTCGGCGTCATCGCAAAACTGGCAGGCGAGAACATGCGCGTGCCGCGCGCGCTGGTGCCGAGGCTGCTGCTCGCATCGGCGATCAATGTCTTCGCGTGGATGGGCTTCTCCACGCTCTCGATGAAATGGCTATCAGTGAGCGAAGGCGCGCTGCTCGTCTACACGATGCCGATCTGGGCGATGCTGCTCGCGTGGCCCATCGCGAAGCGCAAGCCGTCGGTCGCGGGCTTCTGCGCCCTCGCGCTGGGCCTTGCGGGCGTGGTCGTGCTGCTGTCCGCGCACGGCCTTTCGTTCGATGGCGGCAAGCTCGCCGGCATCGGGTTCGCGCTTTCGGCCGCGCTGCTGTTCGCGCTCGGCACGGTGATCACGCACGGCCCGATACCCATCCCGCCCGTCACGCTCGTCGCGTGGCAAGTCGGCATCGGCTGTGCGCCGATGATCGTGCTCGGCCTCTATATCGAGCATCCGGTTTTTTCCGCGCTCGGGCTCGACGGCTGGGCCGTGCTCGTCTACATGAGCCTCGTCCCGATGGCCGTGTGCTATCTCGCATGGTTCGCGACGTTGCGCCGCCTGCCCGCCGAGGTCGCGTCCATCGGCATGCTGCTCGTGCCGATCATGGGAATCGTCGCTGCGGCGCTCACGATTGGCGAGCCGCTCGGCGCGCGCGAGGCGATCGCGATGGCGCTCACGCTCTCGGGCGTCGCGCTCGCCATGAGGCAACGCCGGTAACTCACGCCCTGACGAAAAATTAAAGACCTGACAAGGACGTGCCGATAAGTGGCAGTACAACTCTTATCGTTCAGCCATTCCCCCATGCTTCGTAATACTCTGGCCCGCATGAACGTCGGGACCAAATTCGCCGTGCTCGCCTGCGCGCTCACGGCAGTCGTCGTTGCCTTCTTCACCATCGCCGTCACCCGAAGCGCGGGCGAGCAGGTCGATGAGCACGCGCTCGCACGCGTCGAAAGCGAGAATCGCTCGATCGCGACGATGATCGGACTCTTCGACAAAGCCGTGAGCGCGGAAGTCACGCGCTTCATGACGATCTTCGCGCACCGCCTGCCCGCCACTTTCACGCTCGACGAAACGCGCACCGTGGACATCGGCGGCGTTGCGACACCGAGCTTCCTCGCAGGCGACAAGCCCCTGAACAACGACTTCGCGATCCCCGATGCGTTTCTCGACGAAAGCGGCGCGATCGCGACGATCTTCGCCCGCACCGGCGATGATTTCGTGCGCGTGACCACATCGCTCAAGAAGCAGGACGGCACGCGCGCCATCGGCACGCTGCTCGACCGCAAGGGCCCCGCGTATGCGCCGATGATCGCGGGCAAGCCGTACATCGGCATCGCGACGCTCTTCGGCAAGCAGTACGTCACCGAGTACAAGCCCGTCACCGATGCGTCGGGCCGTGTGATCGGCGCGCTCTTCGTGGGCGTGGACGTGACCTCCGAATTCGCCGCGCTGCAGGACGGGATCGCGAAACTCGTGATCGGTGCGAGCGGCTATCACTTCGTCGTCGATGCATCGAATGGGGCGAATCGCGGCAAGCTGCTCGTGCATCCCGGCTCGAAAAACGAACTGGCCGATGAACGCGTCGCCCCCTTCAGGCAGATGCTCGAATCGCACGAAGGCCAGCTCACGTTCGACGGCGCCGACATCGCGGGCGCTGATGCGCGCGTGCATGGCGGCACGAAGGAAATCGTCTACATGACGGTGCCGCAGTGGCAATGGATGATCGGCGGCATCGCCTATCGCGACGAACTGCTCGCGGATGTGCACGAGAGCCGCAACCGCTTTCTGATGCTCGGCCTCGTCGTGGTCGCGCTGCTCGTCGGCGTGCTGATCTTCGCGGTGACGAAGCTCGTGGGCCGTCCCATCGACGACGTCACGCGCGCCTCGGAACGCATCGCCGCGGGCGATCTCACCGTGCGCATCGACAGCACGCGCGAGGACGATATCGGCCGCCTGATGCGTGCAATCGATGGCATTGCGCGTGGGCTCGCGGGCATCGTCGCGCAAGTGCGCAGCGCATCGGCGGACATGAACGATGGCACGGCGCGCATCGCGTCGGGCAGCAGCGATATCGCGACGCGCATCGCCACGCAGGCGGCGAGCGTCGAAGAAACCGCCGCGAGCATGGAACAGATCACGAGCACCGTGCAGCAGAACGCGGCCAATACCGCGCAGGCCGGTACGCTCGTCGCGTCGGCTTCGGAGGCGGCGCGCGCGGGCGGCGACGCCGTGGGACGCGTCGTGGCGACGATGAGCGAGATCGATGCATCGGCACGCCGCATCGCCGATATCACCGCGACCATCGAAGGCATCGCGTTCCAGACCAACATCCTCGCGTTGAACGCAGCCGTCGAAGCGGCGCGCGCGGGCGAGCATGGCAAGGGCTTCGCGGTCGTCGCATCGGAAGTGCGCGCGCTCGCTCAACGCAGCGCGGGTGCAGTGAAAGAGATCGAAGCGCTGATCGCCGAATCGGCCGCGAAGGTCACGCAGGGCTACAAGATCGCCGAGCATGCCAGCAGCACGATGGGCGGCATCGTCGAGCGCGTGTCGCGCGTGAATGCGATCGTCGATGAAATCGGCGTCGCGTCGCGCGAGCAGGCGTCGGGCATCGAGCAGGTGAACAGCGCGGTCATGCTGATCGGCGAAGCGACGCAGCAGAACGCGGCGCTCGTGGGGGAAGCCGAGCACGCCGCCGCCGAACTGCGCGATCAGGCCGAACGTCTCGAACGCGCTGTCAGCATGTTTCGCGTT
>NZ_JAQQDB010000076.1:0-15092 GCF_046030135.1 Caballeronia jiangsuensis | reverse complement strand
CAGGGGCAACGCCAATAAACCGCCACGCTAACGGGATCCGGCGAAAGCCCGACTTGTCTTTTAGCCGTCGCGATCATTACTGCCGCGCGAGCCGCGCATTATCCGGCATCGGCAAATTGAAGTTCGTCCGAAACGGATTGATATCGAGCCCGCCACGCCGCGTATAACGCGCATACACCGCAAGCCGCTCCGGCTTGCATTCCCGCATGATGTCCATGAAGATGCGTTCCACGCATTGCTCATGAAACCCGGTATGTCCGCGGTACGAAACGATATACCGCAACAACCCCGCATGATCGATCTGCCCGCCGTAATAGCGGATCTGCACGCTGCCCCAATCCGGTTGTCCCGTCACCGGGCAATTCGATTTCAACAGATTCGAGAACAGCGTTTCATCCGTCGGCGCTTCGTCATGAGTCGCCTTCAGCAAGGAAGGATCGGGCGAGAAAACATCGCAATCGAGATCGAGACGGTCCAGAGACAAACCCTCGAATTCCTCCATCGCCAACTTGCCGAAATCGCCGGGCGCCGCGAGCTGCACCGATACCGTCGCGCCGCAGATCGCGGACACATCGCGCTTGATGGCGGCGCGCACATCGTCGATGGAATCGAACGGCGTCTGCGCGAACGAGCCCAGATACAGCTTGAACGACTTCGACTCCACGATATTCGGCGAGTCCGCGGGCACGAAGAACGTCGCGACCGCGATCTGCGGCTTGCCGCGCCGGTTCAGCCACGACAATTCATAGGCGTTCCAGATATCCGTGCCGAAGAACGGCAGCCGCTCGGGCACGCCGATCGAATCGCGCGCGCGCTTGCGGTCGATCGGGAACAGCAGCGATGCGTCGTACTGTTCGGTGTAGTGGACGGGCTTGCCGAGCGGAGATTGGTCGGGTGTCATGATGCGTTCGCAATGCCGCTGAGAACGTGCCCCGTCGCAGTGACGACGCGAGCCGATTCGCAGTGGCGAATTTGATCGTCGAAGAAAAAGTCGGGCTCGAATTCACGCAGGAATTCGCCCTTGTCGAGGCCACCGAGAAACATCGCTTCGTCGATTTCGATGTCCCAGGCCATCAGCGTGCGGATCGCGCGTTCGTGTGCGGGCGCGGAGCGCGCGGTGACGAGCGCGGTGCGGATGTGCATCGGCGAGCGGCTTTCGTTGTCGTCGGCGATGCGCTGCAGCTTGTTCAACGCCGCCAGCAGCGGCTTCAACGGTCCGCCAGGAAGCGGCGAATCCTTCTTCTGCGTTTCGTGGCCGACGAACGCGCCGAGCCCCTCGCTTTGAAACACGCGCTCGGCTTCGTCGGAGAACAGAACGGCGTCGCCATCGAACGCGATGCGAATCTCGTCCGCATAACGGCTCGCGGCGCGCGGCGTTTCCGGCAGCACGCGCGCAGCGGGAAAACCGGCGGCGAGCGCGTCGCGCACATCGTCCGGATTCGCCGACAAAAACAGCGACGCACGCAGCGGCTTCAGATACGCGAACGGCGAACGGCCGCGCGTGAACACGCCACGCTCGATCGCGAGACCATGCTCGCGGCACGAATGAAACGCGCGCAGACCGCTGATCGGATCGCTGCGCGAAAGAATCACCACTTCCACGCGCTGCTCGTCCGCGTTCAGCGCGAGCAGCTTGCGGATAAGCCCGAACGCGACGCCCGGTTTCGCGGGCGTCTCCAGCCGCGAGCGTTGCAACGCTTCGTATTGCGCGAGATCGCCCGTCTCGAAGACGCGGTTCTCTTCCTCGAAATCGAAGAGCGCGCGCGACGAAATCGCGACGACGAGCTTGTCTTCGAGCGTGAACTTCGGCATTGCCGCTTACGCCAGGAACAGCTTGTACACCGGGTTCGCGCCTTCGTCCCACCACGGATAGCCGAGCGTCGCGAGGAAGCGCTCGAACTCCGCGTTGTCCGACTGCGGCACCTGAATGCCGACGAGAATCGAGCTATAGTCCGCGCCCTGATTGCGATAGTGGAACAGGCTGATGTTCCATTCCGGCGCCATCGACGACAGGAATTTCATCAGCGCACCCGGGCGCTCCGGGAATTCGAAGCGCAGCAGGCGTTCGTCCTGCGCGAGCGGCGAACGACCGCCGACCATGTAGCGGATGTGCTGCTTCGAGAGTTCATCGTGCGACAGATCGACGGTCGCGAAACCATGCTCGATGAACGACGTCATCATCTGCGCCGTTTCCTTGCGCGACTTGATCTGCACGCCAACGAAGATATGCGCCGCGCTTTGATCGGCGATGCGGTAGTTGAACTCCGTCACGCTGCGTGTGCCGACGAGCTCGCAGAAGCGCCTGAAGCTGCCGCGCTCTTCGGGAATCGTCACGGCGAACACGGCTTCGCGCGCCTCGCCGACTTCCGCGCGCTCCGCGACGAAGCGCATGCGGTCGAAATTCATGTTCGCGCCCGACGTCACCGCGACGAGCGTCTTGCCTTCGATGCCTTCGCGTTCCGCATAGAGCTTCGCGCCCGCGACGGCGAGGGAACCGGCCGGTTCCAGCACGCTGCGAGTGTCCTGAAACACGTCCTTGATCGCGGCGCAGAGCGCGTCGGAATCCACGGTGACGACTTCATCGAGCAGTTCGTTGCACAGCCGGAATGTTTCCTCGCCAACGAGCTTCACCGCCGTGCCGTCCGAAAACAGGCCGACTTCGCTCAACGTGATGCGCTCGCCCGCTTCGATCGACTTCGCCATCGCGCAGGAATCCTCGGTCTGCACGCCGATCACCTTGATCTCCGGCCGCACCGCCTTGATGTACGCCGCGACGCCCGCCGCGAGTCCGCCTCCGCCGATCGGCACGAAGATCGCGTGAATCGGGGCCTGGTGCTGGCGCAGGATTTCCATCGCGATGGTGCCTTGTCCGGCGATCACGTCCGGATCGTCGAACGGATGCACGAAGGTCAGGCCGCGCTCTTCCTGAAGCTGCACGGCGCGCGCGTAGGCGTCGCTGTACGATTCGCCCGCCAGCACCACTTCGACGGTCGGTCCGCCGTGCGCGCGGATCGCGTCGATCTTGACTTGCGGTGTCGTGGTCGGCACGGCGATCACCGCGCGGCAGCCGAGACGCGCCGCCGACAGCGCGACGCCCTGCGCATGATTGCCCGCCGACGCCGTGATCACGCCGCGCGCAAGCTCGTCCGCCGACAGATTCGCCATCTTGTTGTACGCGCCGCGAATCTTGAAGGAGAACACCGGCTGGTTGTCCTCGCGCTTCAGGAACACGGAATTGCGCAGACGCGCCGACAGGATGCGCGCGGGTTCGAGCTCGCTCTCCCGCGCGACGTCGTACACGCGCGCGGTCAGCACTTTCTTCAGGTAGTTGGGATGTGTCATGCGAGGAATCGTCACGCGGCAATGGTGCGCGCGGGTTTTTGAGGGCGAAAGCATCAATCATAGCGCCAACCGCGCGCTTTCCGGGCACGCCATGCGTTTCGACCGTCCGGACGGTCGTGCAAAACAGCGTCGAAAATGACACGAACGCGTCGCGAATGCGCACGCAAAAGCCCCTTCTCGCTGCTAGCAACCGCGAACGCGCGCCACCGCGATGGGTTAGAATTTCCTTTTACGAATCAGCAATCAGGATCGGCAGATGCACCGGCAGCTTCGGATCGATTTTTGGGCGCATGTCTCCCGCGCGTCGCACCCGGCGGCCGAGCGGCATGCGCGCCACGCGCGATCGTGGCGTTGATCCAGGGCACATCGAAGGCGCCGTGATTGGAGTTCACCTCGCTGAGTTCCGCGCTGCGTGACCCGGCGGCCTTCGCCAAGATAAGTTTCATTCGAAAATTTG
The DNA here is from genome assembly GCF_046030135.1 of Caballeronia jiangsuensis. Lineage (NCBI taxonomy): Bacteria > Pseudomonadati > Pseudomonadota > Betaproteobacteria > Burkholderiales > Burkholderiaceae > Caballeronia > Caballeronia jiangsuensis. The sequence continues at coordinate 11,293 of NZ_JAQQDB010000076.1, read as the reverse complement.
CGCCCCCACGCGCATCGTCGGCGTTTCCGCTTTTCGAAGCGCGAGCACCGGCACACCGAACCGTCGAACATGAACGCACCTCAAGCCTTCGATCCGAACGGCGCCCATGCCGCCTTGGCGCTCGATGCCGAGCCCCGTCTGCGCGAAATTCCCTATAACTACACGTCGTTTTCCGATCGTGAAATCGTCATGCGGCTCCTGGGCGACGAAGCCTGGGCCGTGCTCGATGAACTGCGCAATGAGCGCCGCACGGGCCGCTCGGCGCGCATGCTGTATGAAGTGCTCGGCGATATCTGGGTCGTGCGCCGCAATCCGTATCTGCAGGACGACCTGCTCGACAACCCGAAGCGCCGCGCGCTGCTGGTCGAGGCGCTGAATCACCGGCTCGCGGAAATCGAAAAACGCCGCAGCGCCGATCTCACCGCCCACAGCGACGAAGCCGGCAGCCGCGAGCGCGCCGGCCGCGTGCAGTTGCTGATTGCCGCCGCGCGCCGCGCCGTCGATGATTTCGCCGCTGAGTTCGGCCGCATGGCCGACTTGCGCCGCCGCGCGTCGCGCGTATTGGGCCGCGAAACGCAGAAGGACAACATCAAGTTCGACGGCCTGTCGCGCGTCTCGCACGTCACCGACGCGACCGACTGGCGCGTCGAATATCCCTTCGTCGTGCTGACGCCGGACACCGAAGGCGAAATCGCCGGTCTGATCAAGGCGTGCTTCGAACTGGGTCTGACCGTGATTCCGCGCGGCGGTGGCACCGGCTATACCGGCGGCGCGATTCCGCTCACGCCGTTCTCCGCCGTCATCAACACGGAAAAGCTCGAGCAGCTCGGTCCCGTCGAAATGACCGATCTGCCGGGCGTCGATCACAAGGTCGCGACGATTTTCTCCGGCGCGGGCGTGGTCACGCGGCGCGTCACGGAAGCGGCTGAGCAGGCCGGCTTCGTGTTCGCGGTCGATCCGACTTCGCTCGATGCATCCTGCGTCGGCGGCAATGTCGCGATGAACGCGGGCGGCAAGAAGGCCGTGTTGTGGGGCACGGCGCTCGACAACCTCGCTTGGTGGCGCATGGTCGACCCGGAAGGCAACTGGCTCGAAGTCACGCGTCTGGATCACAACTGCGGCAAGATTCACGACGTCGAAGTGGCGCGCTTCCGGCTCGACTGGTTCGACGGCAATCGTCCGCCGGGCGAGAAGCTTCTGCGCAGCGAAAACCTCGACATCACCGGCCGAACGTTCCGCAAGGAAGGGCTCGGCAAGGACGTCACCGATAAATTCCTCGCCGGCCTTCCCGGCGTGCAGAAGGAAGGCTGCGACGGGCTGATCACGTCCGCACGCTGGATCTTGCACAAGATGCCCGCGCACACGCGCACCGTCTGCCTCGAATTCTTCGGCCAGGCGCGTGACGCGATTCCGAGCATCGTCGAGATCAAGGACTATCTGTTCGAAACGTCGAAAGAGGGCGGCGCGATCCTGGCCGGTCTGGAGCACCTCGACGAACGCTATCTGCGCGCGGTCGGCTATGCGACCAAGAGCAAGCGCAATGCTTTCCCGAAGATGGTGCTGATCGGCGATATCGTCGGCAATGACGCCGATGCCGTCGCCGCCGCGACCTCCGAAGTCGTGCGCATGGCGAACGGCAAGAGCGGCGAAGGCTTCGTTGCGGTGAACGCCGAGGCGCGCAAGCGCTTCTGGCTCGACCGCTCGCGCACGGCCGCGATCGCGAAGCACACGAACGCGTTCAAGATCAATGAAGACGTCGTGATTCCGCTCAATCGCATGGGCGAGTACACGGACGGCATCGAGCGCATCAATATCGAGCTGTCGATCAAGAACAAGCTGCAACTCGTCGATGCGCTCGAAGCGTTTTTCCGCACCGGCAAGCTGCCGCTCGGCAAGACCGACGACGCGAACGAAATTCCCAGCGCCGAGCTGCTCGAAGATCGCGTGCAACAGGCGCTCGATCTGTTGAAGCGCGTGCGCGAGCGCTGGACCTTCGTCGGCGAAAAGCTCGACATGCCTTTGCGCGAGGCGCAGCACTATCTCGTCAATCTCGGCTACGCGGCGCTTGCGGAGAAGTTCGCGGATCGCGTCGACGTGCAGCCGGACGCGAACATCTTCCACGTCGCGCAGGACCGCACGGTGCGCATCTCGTGGAAGCAGGAGATTCGCGGGGAACTGCGCCAGATTTTCAACGGCGGCGAATTCAAGCCGATCCTCGACGAAGCGCAGGCCATCCACAAGCAGGTGTTGCGCGGCCGCGTGTTCGTCGCGCTGCACATGCACGCGGGCGATGGCAACGTGCACACCAACATCCCCGTCAATTCCGACAACTACGCGATGCTGCAGGATGCGCATCACGCGGTGGCGCGCATCATGAAGCTCGCGCGTTCGCTCGACGGCGTGATCTCGGGCGAGCATGGCATCGGCATCACCAAGCTGGAGTTCCTGACCGAAGAGGAAATCGGCGATTTCCGCGCGTACAAGCAGCGCGTCGATCCGCACGGACGCTTCAACAAGGGCAAGCTGTTCGAAGGCGCGGACCTGCGAAACGCGTACACGCCGAGCTTCGGGCTGATGGGGTACGAATCGCTCATCATGCAGCAGTCGGATATCGGCGCGATCTCCGATTCGATCAAGGACTGTCTGCGCTGCGGCAAGTGCAAGCCGGTTTGCGCGACACACGTGCCGCGCGCGAACCTGCTGTATAGCCCGCGCAACAAGATTCTCGCGACTTCGTTGCTGGTCGAAGCGTTCCTGTACGAAGAGCAGACGCGCCGCGGTGTATCGATCAAGCATTGGGACGAGTTCAACGACGTCGCCGATCACTGCACGGTCTGCCACAAATGCGTGACGCCGTGCCCGGTGAAGATCGACTTCGGCGATGTCACGATGAACATGCGCAATCTGCTGCGCAAGATGGGCAAGAAGAAGTTCAACGCGGGCAACGCGGCGGGCATGTTCTTCCTCAATGCGACCAATCCGCAGACCATCAATCTCGCCCGAACCGCGATGATGGGTGTCGGCTACAAGGCGCAGCGTTTCGGCAACGACGTGCTGAAGAAATTCGCGAAGAAGCAGACGGCGAAACCGCCGGCGACGGTCGGCAAGCCGCCCGTGGTCACGCAGGTGATCCACTTCATGAACAAGAAGATGCCGGGCAATCTGCCGAAGAAGACGGCGCGCGCGCTGCTGGATATCGAAGACAACAAGATCGTCCCGATCATCCGCAATCCGAAGACGACCACCGTCGATTCGGAAGCTGTGTTCTATTTCCCCGGCTGCGGTTCGGAGCGTCTGTTCTCGCAAGTCGGGCTCGCGACGCAGGCCATGCTGTGGGAAGCGGGCGTGCAGACCGTGCTGCCGCCAGGCTATCTGTGCTGCGGTTATCCGCAGCGCGGCTCCGGGCAGTACGACAAGGCCGAGAAGATCGTCACGGACAATCGCGTGCTGTTCCATCGGGTCGCGAACACGCTGAACTATCTCGATATCAAGACCGTGGTTGTGTCGTGCGGAACCTGCTACGACCAGCTCGCGGGCTATGAATTCGAGAAGATCTTCCCGGGCTGCCGGATCATCGACATTCACGAATTCCTGCTCGAGAAGAACATCAAGCTCGACGGCGTGACGGGCACGCGCTACATGTACCACGACCCGTGTCACTCGCCGATCAAGACGATGGACCCGGTGAAGCTCGTCAACGATCTGATGGGTTCGCAAAACGACGGCTACAAGATCGAGAAGAACGATCGCTGCTGCGGCGAGTCGGGCACGCTCGCGGTTACGCGGCCCGATATTTCGACGCAGGTGCGTTTCCGCAAGGAAGAAGAGATCCGCAAGGGCGCGGCCAGGTTGCGCGGCATTCCGCTCGTCGCGGAAGCGGGCGCGAACGCGATCAACATGTCGAACGCGGCGGCCGGCGCGGCGGGCGCGCAACCGGGTTCGGTGCTCAAGGCCGGCGACGGTCCGCAGCCGAATGGTCAGGACGTGAAAATTCTCACGAGCTGCCCGTCGTGTCTGCAAGGCCTGTCGCGCTACAACGAGGACGCCAACATCGAGGCGGACTATATCGTCGTGGAAATGGCGCGCAAGGTGCTCGGCGAGAACTGGATGGAACAGTACGTCGAACGCGCGAACAATGGCGGTATCGAGCGCGTGCTGGTGTAATAGCGAAATCGAGGTTTGATTCGCTAGAGGTTTGAGATGGACTGTGTGTTTTGTCGTGAAGACGGCGGCGAGGTACTCTGGTCGGACGACGCGTTGCGCGTCGTCCTCGCCGATGAGCCCGACTGGCCGGGCCTGTGCCGCGTAATCTGGGGCGCGCATGTCGCCGAAATGTCCGATTTGTCGGATGGCGACCGCGCGCGCGTGATGACGGCGGTGAACGGCGTCGAGCGCGCGATGCGCCGCGTGCTGGTGCCGGAGAAGATCAATCTCGCGAGCCTCGGCAATCAGGTGCCGCATGTCCACTGGCACATCATTCCGCGCTTTTCCAACGACTCCCGCTTCCCTCTGCCGATCTGGGCGCCGCGCCAGCGCACGGTCTCCGAATCGCAGCTATCGAAGCGCCGCGCGCAGGCGACGCTCTTGCGCGAACAGGTGCGCAACGAGCTGAACCAGGCGTTCGGCCATCAATAAGGCAAGACCATGAGCGGACTCACTTCAACGACGCCGATTCCCACCGGCGTCGTCGTGCATTCGAAATCCCGCGTGCTCGAACTGCAATACGGCGACGAGTCGTATCGCGTGCCGTTCGAGCTGTTGCGTGTGTATTCGCCTTCCGCCGAAGTTCAGGGCCACGGACCGGGCCAGGAAACGCTGCAGACCGGCAAGCGCGAGGTGACGATCATCGGCATCGATCCGGTCGGGCATTACGCGCTGCAACTGAATTTTTCGGACGGCCACAATACGGGCATCTATTCTTGGGACATCCTGCACGACCTGGCGACGCGGCAGGAAGACTTGTGGCACGAGTATCTGGGGAAACTGGAAGCCGCGGGCGTGGACCGCGATACGCCGATGGCCGTCAAGCCGTCCGGCGGCCATTGCCACTGAGTATCAACGCCGCGGCATAACGCCGCATGGGCGGCGCGACGATTGCGCATACATAGAACGAACAACAGGCGAGGAAAGAGCGCGATGAGCAAGACCCACTTCGGATACGAAACGGTCGACGAGCAGGACAAGGCGAAGAAAGTGGCGGGCGTGTTTCACTCCGTCGCGGGAAACTACGACTTGATGAACGACCTGATGTCCGGCGGACTGCATCGGATCTGGAAGCATTTCACGATCGGGCAGGCCAAGGTGCGGCCGGGCTACAAGGTGCTGGATATCGCGGGCGGCACGGGCGATCTGGCGATGGCCTTCGCTAAACAGGCAGGCGAGACGGGCGAAGTCTGGCACACGGACATCAACGAATCGATGCTGCGCGTAGGCCGCGACCGGCTGATCGACAAAGGCGTGCTGACGCCCGCGCTGCTGTGCGACGCCGAGAAGATTCCCTTCCCGGACAATTATTTCAATGTCGTTACGGTTGCTTTCGGACTTCGTAATATGACGCACAAGGATCGTGCGTTGGCGGAAATGACGCGTGTGCTCAAGCCGGGCGGAAGATTGCTGGTTCTGGAATTCTCGAAAGTGTGGGAACCGCTCAAAAAGCCGTACGATATCTACAGTTTCAAGATTTTGCCGTGGCTTGGCGAAAAAGTGGCCAAAGATGCGGACAGCTACCGGTACCTGGCGGAGTCTATTCGCATGCACCCGGACCAGGAAACTTTGAAAACAATGATGGAACAAGCGGGCCTGGATCGAGTCGAATATTACAATTTGTCAGGTGGCGTGGTAGCGTTACACGTCGGGACAAAATTTTGATGTTCCACTCTCAAAAGGATTCGATATGTTCGATTCGCGCAAACCCCAATCCCGGGGTTTCCTGAACCTCTTCTTCAGGAAGGCCGGAATCTTGGCGCTGGCTGGCGTTATTGCGGCCGGCGCAATCTTCGCGGAAACGGCGGAAGCCAAGCGCATGGGCGCTGGCCGCAGCATGGGCCGGCAGTCGGCCACGGCGACGCAGCAGCATCAGGCGACGCCGCCATCGCAATCCATGCAGCAGGGGCAGGCCGGTCAGGCGGCGCAGGCTCAGCGCGCGCAACCCGCACCGGCTGCACCGGCAGCGGCGCAACCCGCGCGTAACCGCTGGCTGGGGCCGATCGCCGGTCTCGCGGCGGGTCTGGGCATCGCGGCGCTGCTGTCGCACTTCGGGCTGGGCGAAGCCTTCGCCGGCGCGATGGCCAACATGATCATGATCGCCTTGATCGTGCTGGCGGCCGTCATGCTGTTCCGCTTCATCATGCGCAAGCGTCAGGGCAATAACACGCCTGCATACGCCGGCGCCGGTTCGGCCTCGGGTTCGCCGTACGGCGCGACCACGCGCACGAGTCTGAATCAGGATCCGCCGCAAGTGCCGCAGCAGCCGACGGGCTTCGGTGCGAATTACATCGAATCTCCGGTGCAGCAGCAGGCCGTGAATCCGAACGTGCCGGCCGGCTTCGACACCGACGCATTCGTGCGCAACGCGAAGGTCTACTTCGTGCGGCTGCAGGACGCGTGGGATCGCGGGAACGTCAACGACATCCGCGAATTCACGACGCCTGAAATGTTCGCCGAAGTGAAGCTCGACGTCGATGCCCGCGGCAGCGCGCCGAACCGTACGGATGTGGTGCAGCTCAACGCCGATCTGCTCGGCGTCGAGGATCGCGCGAACGAGTATCTCGCGAGCGTGCGCTTCCACGGACTCATCCGCGAGTCGGAAGGGGCGGCGGCCGAGCCGTTCGTCGAGGTATGGAACCTGTCCAAGCAGAAGTCCGGCAACGAAGGCTGGCTGCTGGCAGGGATTCAGCAGGTCAGCTGATCCTGACACCGCGCCCTCGGCCGAATGGCCGGGTGTCGGCAACCGTCAGTGTGTTTGCCGGTTGCGGCGGTAGAATAGAAACCCGCGCGAGAAGCGTCTCGCGCGGGTTTTTTCATCTCACAGCCGATGACGAACGCAGACGAATCCGCCCGTCCCGCAGCAAATCCCGCCTTGAAGACCGTATCCAGTGGATTCGCGGCCGCCGTGAATCATCTGCTCGTGCGCGAGCCATGGGCGCTCGAGCGCCTGAAGCCGTATGCAGGCAAGCGAGTGAAATTGTCGTGCACGCCGGTTTCGATCGCTCTTGTGGTGCAACCCGACGGTCTCTTCGCGGCAACCACCGACGCCGAGGCGGGCGCATTCGATGTGACGATCGCCGTGCCGCTCGATGCGCTGCCGGTGTTTCTGCAGGGCGGGCAGGCGGCGGTGATGAAGCATGTGCGGATCGAAGGCGACGCGGAATTCGCAACGACGCTCGCAAAACTCGCGGAGCATCTGCGCTGGGATCCCGAAGAAGATCTGGCGCGCGTGATCGGCGACGCACCCGCGCATCGCGTTGGACTCGTCGCGCGGGCGGTGCAGGAGCAGGCGCAGCGCACCGGGCGGAATCTGCTGGACACTTTCACCGAATATTTCCTCGACGAGCGCCCGCAACTCGTGCGCAAGAGCGCGCTCGACGCGTTCAACGCCGAGCTTTCGAGAACGCGCGATGCGCTTGCGCGCGTCGAAAAGCGCATCGAGAGGATCGAACAACAAACCGGACAACCATCCGGACAACCACGGCCGGCGAGCGGCGCCTCAGCGCGATCCGGCGGCGAGTCAGTGCGCGACTCGCACGAATAACGAGCTGAAGCGAATTCGAACCATGCGTTTTCTGCGTTTTCTCAAGATTTTTTTCACGATCGTCCGCTTCGGGCTCGATGAGTTGGTGATGAGCGGCATCGACGATCGTCGCGTGCGCCTTCTCATGCGCATCACGACCTTCGGCCGCAGGTTCGACATCGAACGCGGAATCCGTCTGCGGCTCGCGCTGGAAAGCCTCGGACCCATCTTCGTGAAGTTCGGCCAGGTGCTGTCGACGCGGCGCGATCTTTTGCCCGTCGATGTCGCCGATGAACTCGCCAAGCTTCAGGATCAGGTTCCGCCGTTCGATTCGGCGGTGGCGGTATCCATCATCGAAAAGTCGCTCGGTGCGCCGATCGACGAACTGTTCGACGATTTCGAGCGCGTGCCGGTGGCGAGCGCGTCGATCGCGCAGGTGCATTTCGCGAAGATCCGGAATGGCGAGCATGCGGGCAAGGCCGTCGCGGTGAAAGTGCTGCGTCCGGGCATGCTTCCTGTGATCGACTCCGACCTCGCGCTGCTGCGCGATATCGCGACGTGGGCCGAGCGTCTGTGGGCGGACGGCCGGCGCCTGAAGCCACGCGAAGTCGTGGCGGAATTCGACAAGTATCTGCACGACGAGCTCGACCTGATGCGCGAGGCCGCCAATGGCAGCCAGTTGCGCCGGAATTTCCAGGGCCTCGATCTGCTGCTCGTGCCGGAGATGTACTGGGATTTGTCGGCGCCGACGGTGCTCGTCATGGAGCGCATGGTTGGCGTGCCGATCAGTCAGGTGGAGACCTTGCGCGCGGCCGGCGTGGATATTCCGAAGCTCGCGCGCGAAGGCGTCGAGATTTTCTTCACGCAGGTGTTCCGCGACGGCTTCTTTCACGCCGACATGCACCCCGGCAACATTCAGGTGAGCCTCGATCCGGCGACCTTCGGGCGTTATATCGCGCTGGACTTCGGTATCGTCGGGGCGCTGTCGGACTTCGACAAGAACTATCTCGCCCAGAACTTCCTCGCGTTCTTCAAGCGCGACTATCACCGTGTCGCGACGCTGCACCTCGAATCCGGCTGGGTGCCGCCGAGCACGCGCGTCGAGGAACTGGAAAGCGCGATTCGCGCGGTTTGCGAGCCGTATTTCGATCGCGCGCTGAAGGACATCTCGCTCGGGCAGGTGCTGATGCGCCTGTTCTCGACGTCGCGCCGCTTCAACGTCGAGATCCAGCCGCAACTCGTGCTGTTGCAAAAGACGATGCTCAACGTCGAAGGGCTCGGGCGTTCCCTCGATCCCGAGCTCGATTTGTGGAAAACGGCCAAACCGTATCTCGAACGCTGGATGAACGAGCAGATCGGCTGGCGCGGCTGGTACGAGCGCCTGCAAATGGAAGCGCCGCAGTGGAGCAAGACCATTCCGCAGTTGCCGCGGCTGATTCACCATATCCTGGCGGAGCAGCACGATTCGCCGAAGAGCGGCAGCGACGAACTCATGCGGATGCTTCTCGCCGAGCAGAAGCGCACGAACCGCCTGCTCGTGACGCTGCTCGTCGCCGGTCTGGTCGCGATGGCGGGCGCGGGTGTCGTCGTCGCGCAGTTCTTTCTTCATCCCTGAAGGCCGACATCATGAGCGATCCGACGAATCCCGATGTTCCCGACTTCGAAAACCGCGATCCGAATTCGCCGGGGTTCTGGGACGAACGCTTCGACCAGCAGTTCACGCCGTGGGATCAGGCTGGCGTGCCGGAGGCGTTCAAGACGTTCGTCGCGTCGGGGAATGCGCAGAATGTGCTGATTCCCGGCTGCGGCAGCGCGTACGAAGCGCTTTATCTGGCCGAGCGCGGCTGGCCGGTGCGCGCGATCGATTTCTCCGCGGGCGCCGTCGAGGCGGCGCGCGCGCAACTCGGCGCGTATGCGGGCGTCGTCGAAGAGGCGGATTTTTTTGCCTACGAGCCGCCTTTCCCGCCCGATTGGGTCTATGAGCGGGCCTTTCTGTGCGCGCTGCCGAAAGTCCGCTGGCACGATTACGCCACCCGGATGGCCGCCTTGCTGAAACCGGGCGCGCTGCTCGCCGGCTTCTTTTTCATCGGATCGACACCGAAAGGGCCGCCGTTCGGCATCGAGCGCGGCGAACTGGACGCGCTGCTGACGCCGCACTTCAAATTGACCGAAGACCGCGAGGTGAGCGGCTCGATCCCCGTATTCGCCGGCCGCGAACGGTGGATGACCTGGCGACGTATCTGAACCGGCCATCTTGAAATCCTTCGACGGCGCCCCGATATATGGGGCTCAAGCTTGCGCGCGTCGTCCCGAGATTGGCGGGTCGAGTTTGCGGCTATAATTCAAGGCTTTGCAAGCGTCGACAGATCATTGTAGGAAGAGTGCCATGCCGATTTACGCGTACCGCTGCGCACACTGCGGCCACGAAAAAGACGTGCTTCAGAAACTGAGCGATGCGCCGCTCACGCAATGTCCCGCCTGCGGAAAGGACGCTTTCTCGAAGCAGGTGACCGCCGCCGGATTCCAGTTGAAAGGCTCCGGCTGGTATGTCACCGATTTCCGAAGCGGCAACAACGGCGCGAAGGGCAACGCTGCGAACGCGCCGGCGGCGAAATCGGATGACGCTTCTTCGTCCGGTTCCGGCAGCTCGAATTCGGGCGACGCAACGCCGGCCAGTACTACGTCATCGTCGGATGCCGCCAAGCCTGCTGCGGGCGCGTCCGCAACGTCGGACGCAGCCTGAAACGCCGGGTCGCCACGTCCGCCTGGCCATATGTCGCGTAGATGACTTTGCCGACCGCGCAATTGGGCGCGGCTCGCCTGCCAAGCCGGATCTTCGACACAGTCGAGCCGGCGCAGCCTCCGCCCCGTGTAAATGACGACAAAAAAGACTACGCTGAAATCCGTGTTCCTCACCGGCCTGCTCGTGCTGGTGCCGCTCGCGATCACCTTGTGGGTGCTGGGCCTCGTCATCGGGACGATGGACCAGACGCTCCAGCTCCTGCCGGAATCGTGGCAGCCCGAGCGCGTCGTGGGCTTCCATCTGCCGGGCGTCGGCGCTGTGCTGACGATCGCATTCATTTTCATCGTCGGACTGCTGACTCAGAATTTCGTCGGCCAGAAGCTCGTGAAATGGTGGGACGCCATCCTGAGGCACATTCCGGTGGTCGGGCCGCTGTACACGAGCGTCAAGCAGGTGTCCGACACCTTGCTCTCTTCGAGCGGTAACGCGTTCCGCAAGGCGCTCCTGATCGAATATCCGCGCAAGGGCTCGTATACCATTGGCTTTCTGACAGGCATTCCGGGCGGCGACGTGCTGAACCACCTCGACGAAGAGCACGTGAGCGTCTACGTTCCGACGACGCCGAACCCGACATCCGGCTTCTTTCTGATGATGCCGAAAAGCGAAGTCGTCGAACTGGACATGACCGTCGACGCCGCACTGAAGTACATCGTCTCGATGGGCGTGGTGGCTCCCGCCCCGAGCGCGCCGGCGCGGGGCGCGCCCGCCCGCCGCCCCCCCCCCCCCCCCCCCCCACCCCCCCCCCCCCCCGCCCGGGGTGC